>NZ_JBELZM010000001.1:0-437580 GCF_040273735.1 Solibacillus sp.
AGCTAATATATCAGGTTCATCTTCCCAAAAATGGGCGGCCGCTGTCGGACGGTCATAAAATTCGTCACGATTTGCAACGATGATGAGTGGATATGATGGATTGACTTTAAAGGAAAATGCAATTAAACACATAAATGGACCCCCGTAGCTTAAGTAGTAGGCAAGGCTATCCAGCCAAAAAAATCACTGGATCTTACGATATAAACCGCTAAAATCGTGCCTGCCTTGTATGATTTTTTGTAACATTTTGCTGTAATAACGTAAGTTTTTGTCAAATGATAAAAGGGAAAAAGATAGCTCTACACGAATTTTAATTAATATAAACACAAATTGAAAGGACTTTCCACCGATGAATATAAGCAAGTTTTCAATAAAACGCCCGGTTTTTACAATTGTTTCAATGATTTTCGTGCTAATACTCGGCGCAGTTTCATTATTTAAAATACCAGTTACGTTAATACCCGATTTAAATCCGCCGATTGGAGTTGTTGTGACAAGCTATCCGGGTGCAAGTCCTATAGAAGTAAACGAAAAAGTGACAAAACCGCTTGAAGCCTCCCTGGCGACATTGCCGGGGATTAAAAGGGTGCAGTCGACATCGCTGGAAAGTTCAAATTTGATTATATTGGAATTTGATTGGTCTACGAATATGGATGATGTTCAAACGGACATCTTACAGCGTATTGATCTTGTCCCTCTTCCTGAAGATGCGGGCAGGCCGAGCTTTTTGAAGTTTGATCCTTCGCAATTTCCGATTATTCAATTGGCACTGTCGGCAGAAAGTGAAGAAGTCGATATCCGACAAATCGCCGAATCACTTGAACAGGAATTGCAGCGGACTGAAGGGGTAGCCAGTGTAACCGTCTCCGGCGAAATAGTAGAAGAAATACAGATTGAGCTTGATGCGCAGAAGCTTGAACAAAATAACTTAACGCAAAATGATGTTATGCAAATTATCCAGTCGAGTAATATTTCAATGCCGGGTGCAGAGCTAAGTACAAAAGAGAATCAGTTGTTAACAACTCGAGTAGTCAGCTTGTTTACAAGTCCTGAAGAAATAGCGAATGTTGTGCTTTCGGTCAATCCGTTAACAGGTAAAGCAATAAAAGTTCAGGATATAGCAAACGTAGAGCGTAAAGAGCAGGAAACGAACACAATTACAAGGGCCAATGACCAGCAGGCTGTACTAATATCGGTCTTGCAGGAGTCCGGAGCAAATACCGCAAATGTTTCCGAAACTTTTCAGAAGGAGCTCGGACAATTATTAGATGAGCCCCAATATGATGGAATCGAAGCGACCATTTTATTTGACCAGGGGGACTATGTACGATTGGCGATCGGCAATATTAGCTCCTCGCTTATTTTTGGCGGCCTGTTTGCAATGCTTGTGCTTTTCGTCTTTTTATCCGGAATAAAAAGTCCGCTTATTATTGGTATCGCGATTCCTTATTCAGTTATCGTAACGTTTGTGCTTATGTTTTTTGCGGATTTTTCCCTAAACATTATGACATTGGGAGCCCTTGCACTTGGAATCGGGATGCTTGTGGATAATGCGATTGTCGTAATAGAAAATATTGAGCGCCATTTGGAGCTCGGGGAGAATCCGAAAGAAGCAGCAGTTAATGGAACAAAGGAAGTTGCTTTAGCAATTACCGCTTCTACTGTCACGACGATTGCGGTCTTTGTACCGGTCATTTTTATAAGCGGGTTAATCGGACAAATATTTGTAGAGTTCGCATTGACGATTTCATTTAGTTTGATTGCTTCTCTTTTTGTGGCATTAACAGTTGTTCCGATGCTGGCCAGCCGTTTCTTACGTACAAAACCTTCGACCGTAGTGAAGAAGCGTCAGGAATCTTGGCTGTATCGAAATTATTCGAAAGCACTAAAATGGGGTTTAAAGAGACGGGCCCTTATTTTAACAATCACAATCGTCTTGGTAGGTATATCCGGATATACATTATATAAAACAGGTACTGAGTTTTTGCCGCCGACAGATGAAGGGTTTGTTTCCTTGTCCGTCGAGCTTCCAAACAGTGCGACAGTTGAGAAAACAGAACAAATTGTTTCGGAAATCGAGGAGATGGCGAAGGATTATGAAGAAGTTGATGTAGTGGTCAGTTTAATTGGAGGAAATCAGCAATCTTTATCGCGAGGTACTAGTGAACAAAATGAAGGAGAGATTTCAGTTAAGCTCGTTGAATTAGCTGAACGAGACCGCTCCATTTTTGAGTTTGTTGAGAAGTTTGAAAAACAAGTACAGCAGGAGATCGGAGAGCGTGCAGAAGTGAATTTTTCACTGTCATCTTCTTCCGGATCAACACCGAACTCCTTAACATTCCGTGTGACAGACAGCAATGAGCCTCAGCTGAAAAAAACGGTCGCTTCCATCCAGCAACGTGTTGCAAAGATTGATTCTGTTATTGAGGTAACGACTGACTTGGATGAAGTGAAAGAGGAAATTCAAATTGAAGTAAATCGTGATGATGCACTTCAATATGGGTTAATGCCCGCACAAATCGCACAAACCATCAATATGATGACACGAGGCGCATTTACAACGCAGATTATAGCCGAAGATGGTGAAGTACTTGGAGTATATACAGGTTTCGGAAAAGCGTACCGCGAAGATGTAGAAGCACTTAAAACGATGAAGCTTCGAACAAATGCCGGTGTGTTTGTCGAACTGCAGCAGCTGGCAACGATTGAAATAAAAGAAACCCTAACGGCTATTCGGAGATCGGATCAAGCATCGGCCGTTGCAGTATTTGTAAAATACAATACGTCCGAATCCCTTAGCGGCATTTCCCAAAAAGTGGATGAGGCGATTGAAGAAGGCGGTATTCCCGCAACATCGAAAATTGTTTTTGGCGGTGACCGTGAACTATTCGACAGTGCAAAACAAGATATGATTTTGGCCATTCTGCTGGCAGTCATTCTTATTTATCTAGTAATGGGTGCTCAATTCGAATCATTCAAACTGCCGTTTGTTATGATGTTCAGTGTTCCGCTCATGATAATCGGTGTTGCTGTTTCATTATTTGTAACAAATACATTGCTCGGCGTCACAGCCATTATCGGAATCCTTATACTAGTAGGGATTGTCGTGAATAACGGCATTGTGCTAATTGATTATATTAATCAAAAACGACAGCTCGGATTAAATATACACGATGCTATTATTACTGGCGCGCAAGATCGTATGAGACCGATTTTAATGACGGCTCTGACGACTATTTTAGGATTGTTACCATTAGCGTTGGGAATTGGCGAAGGGACAGAAATGAATCAGCCAATGGCGGTTGTCGTTATTGGAGGGCTGATCAGTTCAACAATTCTAACGTTATTTATCGTACCGATCATTTACAGCTTGATTGAAAAGGAAGCAAAACAATAGATCAGTAAGAAGTATCTATAGATCGTTATGTAAAATTTTGATGAATTCTAAAAGAATGGTTTGATTTTTCGTGATGTTATCGGTAAAATAGCAATATAATATTGAATTGAATATCCAATTGACATTTGTCAAAGGGGAGTAGCTATAAGAGATTTAAGTAGCAGCCTGTCGTTTTAGATAAGCGCTATATTTAAATGTACTTACTTCACATTCGTCATTACATGGTTAGGAGCCATCGGGTGTGATAGCATTATGTGCTTAGCAAGACCTTTGCCTATATTACATAGGCAGAGGTCTTTTCTTTTTTGGCTAAAAAGGGTATTTGTTCAAATTTACATTATTAACGCCTAATTTATTGGGTACAAGTAAATAATAAGGAGGAGAAATTTCATGGAAGCAATTTTATTAGAATACGCATGGGTCTTACTTGTATTAGTATTCCTTGAAGGGCTGTTAGCTGCAGATAATGCAGTTGTAATGGCAGTAATGGTTAAACATTTACCGAAAGAACAACAGAAAAAGGCATTATTTTACGGATTATTCGGTGCGTTCGTATTCCGTTTCATCGCACTGTTCCTTATTACGTTCTTAGCGAAATACTGGGAAATTCAAGCGCTTGGTGCGGCTTACCTATTATTCATATCCATAAAACATCTATATGATAATCACTTTAAAAAGCAGGATGAAGATTCGGAAATTAAAGAAGGTAAAGGTTCCGGTTTCTGGATGACAGTGTTAAAAGTAGAGCTGGCGGATATTGCGTTTGCGATCGACTCAATGCTTGCAGCAGTAGCTATTGCCATGACATTACCGCATATTAGTGATTACCATGTTGGCGGAATTAATGCCGGTCCATTTGCTGTTATGTTCCTTGGTGGCTTTATTGGGCTAGTCATTATGCGATTCGCGGCACAAATGTTTGTTAAACTGTTAAACGACTATCCGACATTGGAAACTGCGGCCTTTCTAATTGTAGGTTGGGTAGGTGTCAAATTGGCTGTATTGGCGTTAGGACATGAGAACTTAGCCATTATCGACCCGCATTTCCCTCATTCTACAACATGGAAAACCATTTTCTGGGTCGTGCTCCTTGGACTTGCAGTGGGCGGCTATTTAGTAAGTGTGTACAAAAACAAAAAAGCAAAAGCAGAATAATAAATGATTTAGGAGATACTTCAACTATTAGAAGTATCTTCTTTTCATTTTTCGTGTTATTCATTATACTAGAAAAAATGTAATCAATTATCGGAGGCCAATATATGCCTTTTAAAAAGTTCGAAAAGCGGAAAATCACGCCTTTCCAAATTTTAATCACTTATTATTCTGTAGCCATTCTAATTTCTTTTTTATTGCTGCGTCTTCCTGGGGTACATTTGGAAGGCGTACACGTATCGTTTTTAGATAGTCTGTTTACCGCAGTTAGTGCGGTTAGTGTAACTGGCTTAACGACTGTTACTGTTGCAGAAACCTACAGTAGCTTTGGGCTTGCCATGATTTTGCTGATCCTGCAATTTGGTGCGATCGGGATTATGTCCATCGGTACTTTTTTATGGCTGTTGTTTGGAAAGAAAATCGGTATGCGTGAACGTCAGCTCATCATGATTGACCATAACCAGTATAATTTATCGGGTGTTGTTGCATTAATTCGTCAAATTGCCAAGCTGCTGTTTATGATTGAATTTACAGGTGCCTTTATATTAACGGTTCATTTTAAGCGTTATTTTGCGACATGGGAAGAAGCGGCGATCAATGGAGTGTTTGCGTCAATTTCTGCAACAACCAATGGAGGTTTTGATATTACGGGAATGAGTTTGCTGCCGTTTCACCACGACTATTTCATCCAATTTGTTTGTATGATCTTAATCTTCCTGGGAGCAATCGGTTTTCCTGTATTAATTGAAGTGAAGGCCTATTTAACAAAAAAGGATCCGGCATTTCGCTTTAGCTTATTTACAAAGGTTACGACATTCACGTATGTTGCCTTATTTGTTTTTGGCTCAGTTGTTATTTTCATTATTGAATCTTTCCAGTCGTTTAAAGGGATGCGATGGCATGAGGCGGCGTTTACAGCCATGTTTCAATCGGTTTCCACTAGATCGGCCGGATTAACGACCTTTGACGTAACATCGTTTAATGAGGCAACACAGCTCTTTATGAGTGCGCTAATGTTTATCGGAGCATCACCAAGTTCTGTTGGAGGCGGAATCCGCACAACAACATTTGCGATTGTCATTTTATTTTTGATCGCATTTTCCCGCGGGCAGTCGGAAATTCAAATTTTTAACCGGGAAATTCATGTAATCGATGTATACCGCTCGTTTGCGGTACTGATTTTCGCGATTATTATGGTGCTCGGCGCTGCAATGGTATTGTTTATTACAGAAACGCAGGCAACGATGATGGAAGTCATATTTGAAATTACTTCAGCGTTCGGAACTTGCGGGATGTCGCTTGGTATAACAGGGGACTTAACAGCATTCGGAAAAATGGTCATTATGGTGCTCATGTTTGTAGGGCGTGTAGGACTCATTTCTTTCCTGTATTCAATCGGCGGATCCGCCCAGAAGAAGAAGTACCATTACCCGAAGGAACGGATCATTATTGGATAGTTTTTAAAAGACAAAGCTTTACAGGGTTTTCGAGGGGTTGAAAAGTTATTTGACCCCTTTTAGACCCCTAAGCTCTATAAAAGTATTTCTCCTTTTCGGAATTCATCGGTACCCCCCTTTAAACAGTTTTTCTTCTAAGAGTACAGCAGCTGCACGTGCAGCAGATTTAGTAGCACAATCGATAGGGCAATTGGTAATGAGCAAATTGTGGAGGAACTGCTTATCCCTTTAATATGTATAAATAAACTGCTATTAGATAAATGAAGATATAGAAGGAGGCGCTAATTCTATATATTGCTGTAGAGAAACCTTTATCATTTCTTAAGAAAAACAATGCTGTAACTGAAAATATTACTATTAGGATATAGTAAGGACTATATGTCAGTTTCGAAAGTAAAGTTGTTAAAGTTTGTTCAGTTATATCAGCCATAATTACCTCCAAATAAGGATAAGAATTATTTAATTCTATCAATAGTGCATTTAGTTGCCAATGGTAAATGTAGGCGTCTTAATAGGGGAATTCCTGTTCAATTCGAACAAACTATTCAGTAAAGAAAGGATGATTTTTGGGTATACTGCCTAAACACCAAGCAGTAGGCGCCTTGAATAATCTATATGTTTTTAATGAATAATTTGAACAGAATAAGTAGAAAACATTTGCATAGAGGGGGAGATCGTGTGAGTGAATTAGAAAAATACGAAAAGTTAAGATTACACATAAAACAACAGGTTACAGATATAGAAAAAAGTCTTGATTCATTAGGAATCGCAGAAAAATTGGCTAAACAAATGGAACTTATCTTTTTAGATCAAATGCTAGATAAAATGAAACAATTAGATGACGAAGAATGAGTAACCTTGAGAATTTCCGGCAGTAAAAAAGATGGGAGACCCCATCCAAAAATACTACTTATTTAGTTTATTATCTATACTTCTAAGAACTCGTAACTTTTCTTTCTGTATTTTAAGAATTCTAAGCAAAAACCAAATTACAAATATGCATGGAGCTATGTAGAAAAATAAACTTAATATCGGTAATAAAGCGATTAACGATTCCATTAATAAGGTCTCCTTCTTTTTTGTGAGTACACATAAAAAAAGACTCAAGCCTAAGCTCAAGTCAGCAAAACTATACAAGCTCATTATAGCACATGGGTTTGTATAGTTCTAAAAAATTACGAAAAACAGTAAAGGATGAGAATAAGATGAAAAACTCAAGAAATGCCATGGCGTGATTCATCTGTTCGGATTTCATGAACCCTTCTGTCACTAAGTTATACCAATTAACTTACTTTATCGATTTTTTTATTTGCTCTAATTCATTAATTAGATAATCTAGCTGTTTTTGCATATCTTTTGAATGGGGTAGCGTTGAACCTGTTTTTTGAGGATCTGGGTTACTTTTTTTTTCTAATGCTTCCAATGCAAGACCGGCAGCAATCGCAGCTATTCCATCACCTAGTGTTGCGATGGATGCACCTATAAAAGCAAGCCTAGCAATTTGGATTTCTTGTGAATCTGGAGATTGTTCCGATTTTTTTTTGGCATTCACTTAAATATCCTCCTGACTAAAAAAGAATGATTCTAACTGCATAATATGTATTTTTTAAATAAGAGTGAGTATAGAAATAACGAAATCGCTCATTGATGTCTAAGAAGAGAATAGACGAAGTTAGAATATAAACAGAAAACACTTAATTCGCGCGTTAATACGGATTATTGGGTAAGTATTTTAAGCAATACGCAAAAACGTCCATTTCCTTTGAGGGAATGGGCGTTCTTTAATTTATTTAAGCACAGCTATTTTTCTTGCAATGTGAGAATCATCAGTCTGTAAATAGTAAAAACTCCTATATATGCACCGGAAATTAAAAAGAGTTCATTTATAAATAGACCATGGATTTTTGTCATAAATACAGCATCGTCAATAATGATCTGATAAATGGAAGTTGACGCAATACTGCCGAAAATAATGACAAAAATAACAGCGAGTATATTGAAAACAAGAGCTGATTTACTGATTTTCTTTCTTAACACAACCATAATAAGCGGAACAACAATGCTTGAAATAACCAATAATATTTTCAAAAATAGCACTCCTTTCATGTTATTTGAATTATGCCCTCTTTTTTGGGGTATAAAACGAGTAGGCTGACTGCAGCTCTGTTTAACCATGTTGGCGGAATATATAATAGCCAAATGGTTAATTTATAGAATGGAGGTGATATATATGGAAAGAAAGAAAGGGAATGACCGACAAAACATGAAAGAAGAGGTTGGACCAGAATTAAACCCTGATGATTTGGATCTTCGTGAAGACAACGATTTAACAGAAGAACAATATAAAAATAGTCCGGAAAAAAAGCTAACGGATTCTAAATCGAAGAACAAATAAGTTTTCAGTTCACAAAAAAACGCTGCTACTCTATTTTAAGAGTTTGCAGCGTTTTTGAATTAATTGAATGTGCTGAAGTAGGGCTGTTGTCCATTGCGGAAGTATGTGAATAAATATCCCGTTTTCTTTTTTGGTGCACCGACTTCGTAATTTTGTAAATCGATGTGGAACGGAATAATTAAAGAATGCTTGAATAATTCGCGTTCAGTAATCTGCATTGCTTCAAATTCCTTGCCTACAAGAGACGGGTTTTCTTTAATACGTGCATAGACATCTTTCATCTCACCTTCAGAAAGACGATCATTCCACCAAAGTTTACGCGGCTGGAACTGCTGATCTTTCAGGAAGTCGTATTTCATTAAGCTTGTAATCATTTTTAAGTCGGCATGCTCGACCGTTTGAAGGAACTCAAGTAAACGGCGGAATAAATCTTCAAGCTGATGCCCGATACGTGACCAGCCTTTTGTTTCCCAGTATGTGCCGAAGCTTTGGAAGAAGTCGAATGGCGTTTCAAATACTTTTGTTACTAAATATTCAATTGTATTATCCATACGATGTGCATTCCAATACTTTTCCAGTACGTCTTCCGCATGTTTGATACGGACAATATCATCAAAAGTTAATACATTATTTGAGAAAATTTCATATGGCGAAATATCAACATATGTGTAGCCGTACTTTTCGGCCTCCAATCGTAAACCTGTCCCGCGCAGCAATTTCAGGAAGCCAAGTTGCAGCTCTTCTGGGCGCATCGCAAACACATCATTAAATGTTTTACGGAATGATGCATAATCCTCTTCTGGCAATCCGGCAATTAAATCCAAATGCTGATCGATTTTGCCGCCTTCTTTTACCATCGTGACAGTACGAGTAAGCTTTTCGAAGTTTTGACGACGTTTTACAAGGTCGTTCGTTAAGTCATTCGTTGACTGGACACCGATTTCAAAACGGAACAGCCCTTTAGGTGCATTGTCATTTAAAAATTGGATGACTTCAGGACGCATAATATCTGCCGTAATTTCGAATTGGAATACGACACCCGGCTGATGTTCATCAATTAAAAACTGGAACATTTCCATCGCGTAGCTGCGACTAATATTAAAAGTACGGTCTACGAATTTAATCGTTTTTGCCCCGTTGTTCATTAAGTAGCGAATATCTTCTTTAATCTTCTCTCGGTTGAAATAACGAACACCTACTTCAATAGAAGATAAGCAGAATTGACAGCTAAACGGACAGCCACGGCTTGTTTCAATATATTGAATCCGTTTACCTAAGTGAGGTAAATCTTCTTCAAACCGGAAAGGGGTAGCAATTTCCCGCAAATCAATTTTAGGTGGCTGTGCATGGATTTTTAATTTGCCTTCTTCTAAATAGCAAATGCCCGGCACTTTTTCGAGAGGAATCTCACCATTGAAGTGGCGAATTATTTCTTTAAATGAAACTTCACCTTCACCCATAATTATGAAGTCAATTTCTTCATGTTTGCGAACCCATTCATGGACATCATAGGAAACTTCCGGACCGCCTAATACAATTTTAACATTGGGCAAAACCGTTTTTAGCATACGAATTACCGCAATCGTCTCATTAATATTCCAAATATAACAGCTGAATCCGACAACATCCGGTTTCTTTTGGAAAATGTCGGATACGATGTTGAAAGCTGGGTCTTTAATTGTATATTCAGCAAGCTCACAGTCGAATTCAGGCAGTGCTGCTGCTTTTAAATAGCGAATCGCTAAATTAGTATGAATATATTTTGCATTGAGTGTACTTAATATAATTTTCATAATTTTATTCTCCTCTTCATAAAGTCTATTGTAGCAGTGTAAACAGCTACAAACAATATGGGAGAATCTACCCATTTTATTCCAAATAGTAATGTGAAATAATATACGGTAAGTATACAATTCTGAAAATTCTATAATATTTGAAATTGGGGGTAATATGTGTAGTGGAAGGCCAATTGAATTATATGTTAGAAGAGCTTTTTCAACAATCCAAGGAACAAATCATTATATTGAACCGCCAAGGTAAAATTGAATTTATGAATAGTAAGGCGGAAGAAATATTGCAATCAGTCCATTTACCAAAGTGCTTTTGGGAAAGTGCGGATAAACTTAGTGGTGAGTGGGAGCGATTTTTAAGTTCTGTAAATGAAAATTCAACATCTACTGCTACTTTTACATTAATAAATAAATACCATCAGAAAATACCGGTTCAAGTTTGGGGTCATTTTCTAGAACATAAACAACTGATCTTTACTCGGATACAAGTAAACCCTTCCAATGTCATTTCATTTGAAGAAAAAAGTAAAACACTTATGTTTCAAAATTTAATAGATGGAATGGCACAAGGTGTAATATTAACGATGTTGAACGGAAAGATTATTTCAGGTAATGCAATGGCATTACATTTACTTGATCGAAAAGCTGCTCAAATAGAAAATCGAAGCTATGATTATCTATTTGAAGATTGCCAGTATGATTCCCAAGTCATCACTCAATATTATAAGAAGATTTCAAACAGGGAAATGGCCAGTATTTTTGTTATGAGAAAAACTGAAGATGGAAATACGGTCTATTTGAATTTTATTAGCAAAGTAGATGAAAATTTAGGCATATTAGTCACAACGATTATTGATCAAACAGAAGAGATGATGCTGCTGAAAAGAATTGAGCATCAGCAATCTTTATCGTTTATTGGTCAAAATATTGCATCGATTGCCCATGAAATACGCAATCCTATGACATCGATCCAAGGTTTTATTCAGATGATTAAAAGCAGTTTAAATGAGCAGGAATATCCTTACTTTAAAATTCTGGAATCCGAATTAAAGCGTATGGATGATTTGCTAGGAGATCTTCTGAATATTTCTAAACCAAAGACACAAGTATTTCAAATGCTTGATATGAAGGAAGTTATAGACCAGTCAATTCAGCGTATGCAGCCTCTAGCAATGAAATCAAATGCTATGATTTTGTTTGAATATGACGAAAAAGTAGAGTACCTGATTAATGGGGACTATAATCGCCTGATGCAGATGATCATTAATCTGCTGAAAAATGCAATCGAAGCTCTAGATACGAATAATTACATTGTCGTACGTTTACTTAACCGAGGCAAAAATACGCTTCATCTTTCAGTAGAGGATAGCGGAAAAGGGATGACTGCGGTCGATATTGAAAACGCATTAAATCCTTTTTATACGACAAAAGAAACTGGATCTGGATTGGGATTAATGCTTGTACAATCTGTCATTAAAGAACATAACGGGACTCTTCAAATTGAAAGTGAGCAAGGTGCAGGATCTAAGTTTTTAATTGATTTTGATTTACGAAATGAAATTGAATATTTAAATTCTTCTCCTTCTTATTCAATGAGAGTGGCTAGAATGGCGGCAATTTCGAAGTGATTTTGACAAAACTTCCAATCCATCGCTATAATATGTACATCTTCAATAAGCAGATTTCGCGAACAATTGCTGAAATCTGAAGAATTCAGTGTAAGAGCACTGCTTCCGACTGAGTACCTATCTCACGTTGGCTAAGCTTCTTGCAGATGTCACAGATTATTTAAAGGGAATTTAAAGAGGAAGTTAGCCTAAAAGTGTTCAGTATGGACAACAGCTGACAGTCCCATCTAGTGGGTCTCCTTAAATCCTTTGCAATTACGCACACGTAATTGATCATTTAAAATAGAGGATGGTTTTTATGGCTTCAGAGGAAGTAAAGCAATCGTTAAAATTATTTATCGTTTTATCAAGAGCGCATAAAGCGATAAATGAAGCTACGAATCAATTTATACAAGCAAATGGTTTGAATCCTACAGAATTCGCGGTTTTAGAACTTTTATATCATAAAGGTCGTCAACCCCTGCAGCAAATCGGGAACAAAATTTTATTAGCGAGCGGATCAATTACTTACGTAGTTGATAAGTTGGAAAAACGGAATTTCTTAACACGTGTTTCATGTCCAACCGATCGTCGCGTCACATACGCGGAAATTACCGATCTTGGTTCCGAGTTTATGGACAAGCTGTTTCCAGAGCATGAACAGAAAATTCATGAACTTTTAGGGGCATTATCGGTTGAAGAAAAACAGACAGCAATTGAGCTATTAAAAAAATTAGGATTATCTATTAAAGATTTATCCTATTAAACAAGAAAAGGACGCCTCCTAATTTACGGGCGTCCTTTTTGGTAATTATTGAATTGTTAAGCCCATTTGTAAAAAGGCGTCAGTTAAGTCCGCTTGGATACTATCGTAAATTGTTAACGTAACAAACAGATTTTCTCGTTCAATTACAACTTTTACAATCTTTTCATCCTCTAATAAAGCCTCATATCCAACAATATTTAAAATTTCCTTACGCTCTGACAAAGTTGAAGATAAATCCAGATCTTTCGTGCTTTCAGGTGCAATGGCAGAAATTGTTTCCTTTGCAGATTCTTTTAGCTGATCAAAAGTTACATCTTCTTTTTTCACTACTTCAATCTGCATTGATGTAGCTTCATCAGCATTATTTAATAAACTGTCGACACCTGGTTCTTCTGATGTAAGTGTATAGTTTTCTAAATGCTGAATCGTGTAATTCATTTCATCACTTGTTGAAGTTACTACTTTTTCTTCAAATGTCTGGCCATTTGAAATGTAAGTCAATGTAGTATTATCAGCTTTATCTTCTTGTTCAGCTTTTGTTTCTTCAGATGGCTCAGTAGCTTCTTCTTCTTTTGGTTCTGATGAAGAGTCATCCGTTTCGTTTGTCTCATTCGTCTCGTTTGTTTCTTGCTGTTCTTCGTTTTGCACTTGTTCTGTTTCGGTAGGTTCTTCTTTTGATGCATTTGTTGTTGTAGGCTCGTCTGTATCAGTATTACAAGCTGCCAAAAATGCAGATAAAATAACTACGGCACCGACTTGATAAATTGTTTTCTTCATATGGATCCCCCTTTTACATGTATAGACGGAATTTAGAAAGATAAGTTTCTGCTTTAATTGTATCAGAATAATGGTAAAACTAAAAATAATAGTAAAACAAAGACAATATGGGTAACGATAATTAACGGTAAACTTTTTTTCCATTCATATAACGCTCCCCAAAGAATACCAGCAACAATAGCTGCGAGAGCACCTGGCAGAAACCCGCTGATAGCGAGAGACAGTGAAAACAGCATTGAAGTAATTACGACAGCCCAGAAAGGCGATGTGAATTGTTTTAATTGCTGCTGAACATAACCTCGCCAGAACATTTCTTCCCCTACGGCTACTATAAAAATGAGCATTAAGTAATGGAAAATATTTTGAGGTCCATATATATCCAAAAACTGCGTTATATCCTTTGCAGCGTTTTTATCGAGATAAGGCATTAACATATAACCGAGTTTTACAATACCATACGTAATTGTCCCGTACCCAATACCGTAAATCAAATATTGCCATGTTGGGATTCGGTCTTCAAATTTACCTGCCACTAAACTGATTGCAATTCCAACTAGTAATGTAAAGGCATATAAATACCAGAAAATCGATTTTTCATAAAATGTAAAAAACATCATGCTGAAAATAAAAACTAATGCCAGAAGGAGTGTAATGATTTGTTTTCTGTTTTTCAATAGCTTCAACCTCCCCTTACGTATCGTAACAAAAATTACCCTTTTTATCATCATATCAATGTTAAAAAGGGTAATTTGCATTAAATTATTCGTTATTAGCTAATATTTTATACCGTTTGTGATTAACAACTGTTTTTTCTTCCATTTCTAAATCATGAAAATTATCCATAATCGTTATATCAACGATGACGGAATTCTCATTCACTTTTTCAACGACTCCTTTTAAGCCGTCTTTAAACTCGATTATATTTCCAACTTCCGCAATTTTCATACACAGTCAGTCCCTTCATCGACTACTAATTAACAGTTTGCTTGAAATTATACTACAAAATTCAATTAGTTTGAATAATTTTATTAATTTGCTAGGTTTTATTTGGAATATATTTTCGATTAAGAGTTTGATATATTGGATTTATACATATAAAAAATGGAAAGAGGGATCCATATGACAGACTATAAAAATATTCTCGATCAGTTGCGTCATGGTGAATTACAATCTGTGATTATAAAAAAAGAGGAATTTCTTCAGTTTCGCGAACACCTTATTAAAGATGAACAATTTAAAAACTTCCGTGGTGAGGCGAAACAAGGCGGGGATGTAATTTATACATTTTCCGAAAATTCAAGATCTTAAATAGTGTCGAATTTTGAATAATGATTATTTTGTAAAAAGATTACAATATGGGTATAATAATGGTAATGGACTAAAAAAAGGAGGTAACAAATTGGGTAGACCTATCTCGAATGAGGCACTACTTTTGGAAATTGAAGAAAAGCGTAAACAAATGATTCAATCGGGTTTAGAGAATGGTTTACGAAGTGACAAAACGCTCCAGCTAAGCGTCCAAGTAGACAATCTAATGAATGCTTTTAATCAATCGAGAAGTGCACATCTGTTTTATAAACATTAAATTAAAAAAATTATAAATTTTATGTTTAAAACAGTGATGAGAAGGGAAGAGTAATTTTGAACACAGCAACATTCTCATTTCCCCCTTTAGAGTAGAAGCGGACCAACGCTACTGCTCTCTTTTTTTATATATGCACGAAATTTAAATTTATTCATTCAACTCCTTTAAATATTCCTAAAAAAATTCTCCAATTGATGAACTTGTCCAAGTATAAAATTATCCTAATTAATGAAGATAAATATATTTAATTTTGAATTGTTGAAATAAACTGACATTGAAGTTCTCTCTGATTTTGTTAAAATAAAAGAAAATACTAAAGGGGCATACATATGGAATCGAAAAAAATAGGGTTTATCGGTACTGGCGTAATGGGGGCTAGCATTGTTATACATTTGCTGAATGCCGGACATGAAGTAACAATTTATACAAGAACGAAAAGCAAAGCTGCGGATCTTATTGCTGCAGGCGCGAATTGGGCGGAAACACCAGCACAAGCAAGTAAAGAGCAGGATATTATCTTTACGATGGTTGGCTATCCAAAAGATGTCGAAGAAGTTTATATTGGTGAGAACGGTATTTTCTCGGTAGCGAAAAAAGGTGCGATTGTCATCGATATGACGACGTCCGAACCGACGCTTGCGAAAAAGCTTTATCACGAAGCAAGTGAGCGTGGATTGCGTAGTCTCGACGCACCTGTATCAGGAGGAGACATCGGAGCGAAAAATGGTACATTATCGCTTATGGTTGGGGGCGACAAAGAGGTATTTGAAAAAATGCAGCCGATTTTCGAACTGTTTGGACAAAATATTGTTTACCAAGGAGTTGCAGGCAGCGGGCAACATACGAAAATGTGTAATCAGATTGCAATTGCATCAGGCATGATTGGTGTTTGCGAGTCGATGGCTTATGGTTTAAAAGCAGGACTAGCGATGGAAGAAGTTCTTCGTTCGATAACAGCAGGGGCAGCAGGGTCATGGTCGCTATCCAATCTTGCTCCGCGTATGCTGAAGGGAAATCTAGAGCCGGGCTTTTACATTAAACATATTATTAAAGATATGAAGATTGCGCTTGATGAAGCGGAGCGCATGAATCTCCAGCTACCAGGCTTAACTTTGGCGAAATCTATGTACGATCAGTTACTTGCAGAAGGCTATGGGGATAATGGGACACAAGCATTAATCAAGTATTATGAATGAGTACAAAGGGTATAATAATAGATAGTAGATAAATAGTTCTTATGATACAATGGGATTATTGTAAGCGTGGCAGTTTGGAAGGAGAGGCATGTAGTGGAAAATCAGAAAGGGATTTTACTAGAAAGTGGAACAAATGAGCTTGAAATTGTTGAATTTGAGGTGGCGAATAATAAGTTCGGTATAAATGTAATTAAAGTAAAAGAGATTATTCAGCCAATACCAGTGACATTTATTCCACATGTACATCCACATGTTGAAGGCATAATTCAATTGCGTGGGGAAGTATTGCCGGTTGTAGATATGTTGAAAGTATTAGGCATACCTACAGAAAACCGAAACCCGCAGCAAAAATATATTGTGGCGGAATTTAATAAGCAACGTGTTGTGTTCCATGTGGATAATGTTACACAAATTCACCGTATTTCCTGGGATCAGATTGAAAAACCTTCAGATATGTATCAGGGTGGATCATCACAGGTGATTGGCGTAATCAAGTCTCAAGATGAAATGATTTTACTACTGGACTTTGAACGAATCATGGTTGACATTAATCCTGAATCTAGTATTAGTGTGGATGCTGTTAAGAAACTTGGCAAGCGTGAACGCACTGAAAAGAAAGTCATTATTGCAGAAGATTCACCGTTATTACGTAAACTGCTGTTCGATACGATGATTGAAGCAGGCTATGTGAATACGGAGTTCTTCGAAAACGGCCGTGATGCATACGAATATTTGGAAGCGCTGGCGAAAGCAGATAAACAAATTGAAAAACATGTACAGCTAGTTATTACAGATATTGAAATGCCACAAATGGACGGACACCATTTAACTAAGAAAATTAAATCACATCCTGATCTGCAAAAGCTTCCGGTCATAATTTTTTCTAGTCTGATTACTGATGATTTACGCCATAAAGGCGAACAGGTAGGAGCGGAAGAGCAAATTTCGAAACCGGAAATTGCAGAGCTGATTTTACGCATGGATAAGTTGATTCTGTAAAAAATTATCTAATAATTGATGCATTGTTTTAAAATGTATAAAATAATGTCAAAGCCGGATACTTGAAAAAGTTATTCCGGCTTTTTTTAAATTAAAAAGGTAATCACTGAAAAAAATGTAGTGCAACTTTTCTTGAAAACGCTAAAAAGAGGGTAAAAGAATACAAAGGTATTCAGAAGGAAGTGAAGCGTATTATGAAAAAAATTAAGACAGCCATTATCGATATTGGTTCTAACACGATTAGACTTGTACTATACTCCTATAATAAAAATGAAGGGCTAAGGGAATTCGGAAATATTAAAACCGTAGCCCGCCTGCGCACATATTTACTGCCTAATGGTGAAATGTCCGAAGAGGGCATTCAGCTATTGGCTGAGACATTAAAATCATTCCGCTTAATATTGGCCGATTATCATGTAACAGACGTAAAAGCGGCTGCTACTGCTGCAGTACGTCAAGCAATCAATAATGATGAGATTATTACCCGTATGAAAGAAGAAACAGGTATTCTTATTGATATTTTAACGGAAGAAGAAGAAGCATATTACGGATTTGTTGCAGTTGCCCATTCAATGGAAACCCCATCTGCAGTGACGATTGATATTGGAGGTGGTTCGACTGAAATTACGTTATTCATCAATAAAAAGCTCCAAAAAACAATCAGCTTTCCATTTGGTACAGTTTCCTTAAAGCAAAAGTTCGTAAGCGGTACGATTATTAATAAAAGTGAGCGTGAGAAGCTGCGTGCGTTTGTAAAGGAACAATTTAGCTCATTGAAATGGATAGTTGATATGGAATTACCGGTTATTGCAATCGGGGGAAGCGCACGTAATATTGCCCAAGTTCATCAGCAAAAAATAGGCTATCCACTGTCTGGTGTACATCAATATGAAATGAAGGTGAATGACTTACAACAACTGTGCGACTATTTGACAGAATTTTCGTACGATAACTTAAGACAGCTAGATGGTCTTTCTTCAGACCGGGCCGATATTATTGTTCCGGCATTGGAAGTTTTTATGGCGCTCCTGTCTACTGTAAATTCAAATTCTTTTCAGGTCAGTAAAAAGGGGTTACGGGAAGGGCTCATTATTAGCCGTGTCTTGCAAGGGAATCCTCAAGCCTATGACAAATACAATGTTTTTGAAGAAAGTGGCCGGCAGCTAGCATTAGCCTATGGACGTACGGAAGAGGAAGTACAAACACTGGAATCATTGACAGAACAATTATACCGGGCCTGTATTAATTTAAAGCTATTTGAATATAGTGAAACAGATTTACAGCTATTAAAGAAAGCCGCAAAAGTTTATGGGATCGGAGAATATATCGAGCTGGATTCGTCCAGCCAGCACACATTTTATTTAGTTTCCAATCAATCAATACCAGGCATGTCCCATATTAATCGGGTTAAACTGGCATTGCTGGCATCATATAAAAACCGTGATTACTTTTTGCGTTTTGCACGGCCGTTTGATTCTTGGATTTCAAAAGAAGAATTTAAAAAGCTGCGCGATTTTGGCGCGATTTTGAAATTTGTTTACGCCTTGAATATGACGAAGCGCAATGTCGTTAAAAATGTTGCGATTGAAAAAGTTAATAACCAATTTCACATAGAAGTACTGACTTCTGAGCGGGCAATAGCTGAAATGGCTCAGGCGGAAAAACAGAAAAAGCATATCGAACGCGTTTTCAAAGGCGATGTAAAACTTGAGTTCAAGGAAGAAAGGCAGGGGTGATATGACAATGAATATGGAAAAGAATTCTTTCATTAATCCGGAGCATGAAGATTTTGACAATAGTCCGGATTTTAGCATCGAGTTGCATGAAGAAATTGCTAAGCCGCAGTATTACAACAACCGCGAACTGAGCTGGCTCGCATTTAATGAACGAGTATTGGAAGAAGCGGAAGATACAAATAACCCGTTGTTGGAACGGATGAAGTTTTTGGCAATATTCAGTTCCAATTTAGATGAATTTTTCATGGTCCGGGTTGCGGGTTTGCAAGATCAAATTCGGGCCGGGTATCATAAGCCTGAAAATAAGTCCGGTCTAACACCAAAAGAGCAGCTTGCTAAAATTGCTGAACGTACTCAAGCATTAGTGAGACGTCAAACGGAAGTGTATCGCCATTTAGTGCATGAGCTTTTACCAAAAGAACATGTGCATATTCTTGATTTAAAAATGCTGAATGAGCAAGAAAAAATTTATATCAATGAATTTTTTGAAGAAACGATATTTCCTGTCCTTACCCCTGTAGCGGTTGACGCCTATCGTCCGTTTCCCACGTTGTTGGGACGTACACTCAACTTGTTTGTCATGCTGGAAAACAGCAGTGAGGATATGGAAAACAATATGGATAAAGTAGCAATTGTCCAAGTGCCGTCCGTATTGAACCGATTTATTAAAATACCGTCAAATGGAAAGAAGACGTTGTTCGTATTATTGGAAGATGTCATTTCAAGTAATATCGACCGTTTATTTTTAGGCTATAAAGTGAAATCGACACAAGCATTCCGGTTAACGCGAAATGCAGATTTGACCATTCATGAGGAAGGCGCACAAGACCTGTTAGTGGAAATCGAAAAGGAACTGAAAAAGCGTAAATGGGGCGTCGGTTCACGTTTGGAAGTACGTGACGGTGAGATGAATGATGATGTGCTGGATTATTTACTGGATGAATTTGAACTGGGAGAGTCCGATGTTTTCAAAATTGATGGCCCGCTCGACTTAACGGCAATGTTCGGTTTTGTAAAAGAGATTTCGGTAGGACGAGAACATCTGGAGTATGAAAGTTTTATTCCGCAGCCTCCCCATGATTTACAGTCAGACGAAAATATTTTTGAAAAAGCGTTAACCCAAGATATATTTTTCCATCATCCATACGAATCATTTGGACCGATTGTCGATTTTATCGCAGAAGCAGCGGAAGATCCGAGCGTTTTGGCAATTAAGCAAACGCTATACAGGGTAAGTGGTAATTCGCCGATTATTCAAGCATTAAAGCAGGCGGCGGAAAACGGTAAACAGGTGACAGTTTTAGTAGAGTTAAAAGCACGTTTTGATGAGGAAAATAATGTACACTGGGCCAAACAGCTTGAACAAGCAGGTTGCCTTGTCATTTATGGAATGAATAATCTGAAAACACATTCAAAAATTACACTTGTCGTCCGTCGATGCAACGGAAAAATTGAACGCTTTGTTCATTTGGGGACGGGCAATTACAATGATGCTACTGCAAAAATCTATACGGATATGGGGATTATTACATCTCATAAGGAATTTGGCATTGATGCGACAAACTTCTTCAATTATTTAAGCGGCTATACGGAAAAACCCGAATTCCACCATATTGTCGTCGCGCCATTTGATATTCGCGATGAATTCCTTGATCTAATCGATAAGGAAATTGCATTACATAAAAAATATGGAAACGGGTTTATCCGGGCAAAAATGAATTCTTTAACCGACAAGGATTTAATGATGAAACTTTATGAGGCTTCGATTGCAGGTGTGAAAATCGAGCTGATTATTCGTGGTATTTGCTGTCTGCGTCCAGGCATCCCGGGAATTTCCGAAAATATAACCGTATTGAGCATCGTTGGCCGTTTCCTTGAGCACTCCCGTATTTTCTGGTTCCATCATAATGGGGAGGATAATCTATATTTATCTTCTGCAGATATGATGACCCGGAATATGATTAAACGTGTGGAAATACTGTTTCCGATCTATTCGCCGGAAATAAAATACCGGATCCAGCGCATTATGCTGCTCCAAATTAAAGATAATCAAAAAGTACGCATCCAGGATTCAAATGGAAAATACCACTATAAAGAAGGCCATCATAGTGATGTCCGAATTAACAGTCAGGAAATCTTTCTAGCCGAATCACTCGGTCCGATTATGGAAGAATAGTAGAAGAAATTAAGCTATGGACAAAATGTTCATAGCTTTTTAAATTTGATGGGGGGGATTTATTAGAACAATTGTGAAGGTTATTAGAATAAAGAACCGTGATATTAGAAACTTTGAAGATGGTATTGGAACAAAGCACATACATTTTAGAACATGTTGAAGATATATTAGAACATCGTAATTTTATTAGAATAAGTAAATTTATATTAGATGATTTGACGATATATTAGAAAATCATAATTCATTGCTCACTCCATTTCTCTTAAACAAAGAAAACATACTGCATAAACAGTAAAATACTGCATAAAACAGAAAAATTTATATTTTAGTATTTATTTCTTCTCTATTATAGTAAACTCTAATTATGAATGGCTGTTCATTTTATAAGCAAAGGGGATGGATGAAATGTTACAAGGCAAGACGATTATTATTACGGGCGGCTCTAGCGGGATGGGGCTCGGTATGGCAAAGCACTTCGTGAAAGAAGGGGCAAATGTTGTGATCACGGGGCGTGACTTGGAGCGTTTAGCCAATGCAAAGAAGGAAATAGAGGAATTTGGTTCTTCAATCGAAACATTTCAAATGGATGTTCGCGAACCGGAACATGCACAGGCAATGGTTGCGTTTGCAGCTGAAAAATTCAGGCAAGTAGACGGCTTAGTGAACAATGCGGCAGGAAACTTTTTAGTGCATGCAGAAAAATTATCGCCGAACGGATGGAAGGCTGTAATTGATATTGTGTTGAATGGTACATTTTATTGTACTTCCGCAATTGGTCGTTATTGGATTGAGAATGGCATAAAGGGTTCGATTATCAATATGGTGGCTACATATGCTTGGGGTGCAGGAGCTGGTGTCATTCATTCAGCTGCCGCAAAAGCCGGGGTGCTCTCGTTGACACGTTCGCTTGCGGTTGAATGGGGCGGCCAATATGGAATTCGTGTAAATGCCATTGCACCAGGACCAATTGAGCGTACAGGCGGGGCAGATAAACTATGGGAATCGGAAGAACAAGCGAAACGTACATTGGATTCTGTACCATTAAAGCGTCTTGGAACACCTGAGGAAATAGCAGATCTAGCGGTATTTATGCTGTCGGATAAGGCAAGCTATTTAAATGGGGAATGCATTACTTTAGATGGCGGACAATGGCTAAATCAGCACCCATTTTAACTTTTTCAAAGGATATTAAAAAGAATAAATTCCAAATTATTGCTGCATACTATCGCTAACTGTTAAAAGGAGGCGATCACAATCGGAATATGGCTTTATCCAACGATTTTCGTTGTCATCATACTAAGTTTTATAGGCTATTATTTAACGGTACGTGTTGGACATAATATAGAAGGGAGCGGTCAGGAACGTGATTCGGAAGTGCCTGAAGAAATTCAGGAGCATCCTTTCCTGCTCAATCCAATTATTTTATCGTATGCAGTTTTTGGCACATTTACAGGTATCATTATTTTTTATTATTGGGCAAGAGGTTACTGAAATTAATGCATAATGGGACGAATCTTCTCGTCTTATTATGCTTTTTCTTTTCCAATCCTAGGCGCATTCATAGTCATAAAAATGATCCATATGGTATGATAGAGATTAGAGAAACTGTTTTGTCGAAAGACAGGGCAAAGAATAACGGCAGTAATTTTTCAGTTTATTTTAGTATGGTACTGCCCGTTATTAGCGGGATAAAGGAGTAGAATGTCATGATTTCAACGAACAACAGAGCTTTACTAGATATGCCTATAAAAGATTTTATTATTTCATCTGAGAAGGTCGCCCATGTACAAAGTGGCAATAACGCTGAACATGCATTATTAGTTTTAACAAAAACAGGGTATTCTTCTATTCCAGTTCTGGATGTAAAGTATCGTTTAAAAGGTTTATTAAGTACCAAAATGATAACGGAGTCTATTTTAGGCTTAGAGCGAATTGAATATGATAGATTAGCAGACATTCGTGTGGATGAGGTCATGAATCAGGAAGTTGTGTATTTAAAAATTACGGATACATTCCAACGTGCACTCGATCTAGTAATTAACCATGCCTTTTTATGTGTAGTCGATGAAGAAGGCACATTTGTCGGTATTATGACACGAAGAATTATTCTAAAACAATTAAAGAAATATATTTACCAGCAAAACGCTTAAAATAAAAGTCGACAAAGTCCTAAAGGGATTTTGTCGTTTTTTTAACCGTTTGTTCGGAAAGGAAGGGTTGTCAGTGACAGCAACAGAGGCAGAAATTATTAAAGTGTTGGCAGAAGAGAGAAATATGCGAAAAGCGGCAGAGCGCCTTTTTTTAACGCAGCCAGCACTGTCACAGCGACTTCAGTCAATTGAAAAAGAATGGGGCGTTCAAATATTTATCCGTTCCCAAAAAGGATTAACCCCAACGCCTGCAGGTGAACTGGTCATTCAATATTCGAATGATTTGATTGTAAAGCGGGAGGAAATTTTTGAAACGATTCACTCGCTGAATACAAAAGTGCACGGTACATTAAAAATTGCCTGTGCATCGATTGTCGGTCAAAACTGGCTGCCAAAAGTATTGAAAGACTATGTAACGAAATATCCGGATACGAAAATTTCATTAATTACTGGATGGAGCTCTGAAATCATAAAAGCCCTTTATGATGGGGAAGCGCATATTGGTATTGTCCGCGGACAGGCAGAATGGAAAGGTAAAAAAATTCATTTGTTCCGCGATACGATGTATTTAGTGGATAAGGAAATCCAGGATATGGAAGATATATTGACATCAGACCGCCCGTTTATCCAATTTAAAAGCGATTCGAATTATTACCAGGAAATCCAGCAATGGTGGCAACGTCATTTCAACTACAATCCAAAACATCAAATCATTGTAGATCAAATTGAAACTTGTAAGCAAATGGCTGTAAATGGTATCGGCTATGCAATTTTACCTTCAATTACATTGAACGGTGAAGAAAATGTTCATAAAATCCCTTTGGCCAATAATGGAAATGATGACGGTTTAACACGGGATACATGGCTGATCGGATATGAATCAACATTCGAATTACGCCAAGTCGAAGCTTTTGTCGATTTAGTACAAGACCATGCACGCTGTCTGTATGATTATTCAAGTGAAAACAACTAAAAAAATAGTTTTAATATTACTGAAAATTTAGTACAATTATTCATGTTAAAAAATCTAACACGCAGCGAGGTGTCATATGGAAAAATTAAATGCACAACAAATTATTGATTTTATTTCAGAAGCAAAAAAGGTAACACCAGTAAAAGTTTATGTAAAGGGAATTGGTGTTGCGGATTTATCATTTGGTACCGAAAGCAAAGTGTTTGGTGAAGGAAACAATGCGGTAGTGTTTGGCGAATGGTCCGAAATTGTAGCATCATTAGAAAAATATGCAGACCTTATCGAAGACTATGTAGTAGAAAGTGATCGTCGTAATTCAGGCGTACCGCTTTTAGATACGAAAAAAATAAATGCACGTATTGAACCAGGTGCAATTATCCGTGATCAAGTTACAATCGGTGACAATGCAGTAATTATGATGGGTGCCATTATTAATATTGGTGCAGAAATTGGTGCAAAATCAATGATTGATATGGGCGCGGTACTAGGTGGTCGTGCAACAGTAGGAGCAAACTGCCATATCGGTGCAGGAACTGTTCTTGCAGGGGTAGTAGAGCCACCGAGTGCGTTACCGGTTGTTGTAGAAGATGATGTTGTCATCGGTGCAAATGCCGTAGTATTGGAAGGTGTTCGCATCGGTAAAGGTGCAGTAGTAGCAGCCGGAGCAATCGTTATTAAAGACGTTGAACCATATACAGTCGTAGCAGGCGTACCAGCTCGTCAAATTAAAGTATTAGATGAAAAAACAAAGTCGAAAACAGAAATTATCGATTCACTGCGTAACTTATAAAAAGGCGGGAACGACATGAGGCATCTTATTGAAGTAAGACGAGACCTACATAAAATTCCTGAAGTAGGCTTTAATGAATTTAAAACACAAAGCTATTTACTCCAGTTTATTTCAAATCTGGATCAGCAATATTTGAAAACAACGACTTGGAAAACAGGAATTGTTGTATATATACAAGGAACAAACCCGTCAAAGCTGATTGGTTGGCGTACCGATATAGATGCTCTACCTGTACAAGAAGAGACGGGACTCCCATTTGAATCGGAGTATGCCGGATTTATGCATGCTTGCGGACATGATTGTCATATGTCCATTGCGCTTGGACTTGTCGAGCAGTTTTCAAAACAGCCGCCTGTTCAAAATGTCGTTGTTTATTTTCAGCCAGCCGAGGAAGGTCCAGGCGGGGCAGAACCGATGCTGGAATGGCTAAAAGCAGAACAGCCTCATCTTATTGCAGATGAACTCTATGCACTTCATATCGCTCCGGAATATCCGGTAGGTACAATTGCAACGAGACCGGGGCTTCTGTTTGCCAATACTTCCGAGCTGTTTATTGATTTGAAAGGGATTGGCGGTCATGCAGCCTACCCTCATAAAACAAGGGATATGACGATTGCGGCGGCCAATTTAGTGATGCAGCTGCAAACAATTATTAGCCGGAATGTCAATCCAATGGATAGTGCAGTCATTACAATCGGGAAAATGACTTCTGGTACAGTTCAGAATGTCATTGCAGAAAATGGACGTCTTGAAGGAACGATCCGAACGTTGAATGCACAGGCAATGGCAGAAGTAAAACGTCGTATTGAAGCAATATGCAAAGGAATAGAAGCCGCATTTGAATGCTCTATCGCTATTGATTACGGCTCAATGTATTATGAGGTAAATAATGATGCTAATTGTGCCAATGCCTTGCTGGAGTTTGCTGAACAGTTTGAAGGGACAACCGCTTATGAATGTCCTGCTGCAATGACAGGTGAAGACTTCGGTTATTTCATCAAGGATTTGCCAGGTGCGATGTTCTGGACAGGAGCCAATTCAAATTACGGACTCCACCATGCTAAAATGGCACCGGACGAATCACTCATTCCTCTAAATTGCCGCTTCGTCGAACAATTTATCCGCCAGCTGGTCTGATATAAGAAAAAAAAGCTATCCAATAAATTTTGGATAGCTTTTTTTGTTTTATGAAGTGGCTTTCATTAAATGAGGCGCTTTTTTGACTGTCCATAAATAGGCAAGCGTGAAACAGCCGACGAGCACAAAAGTTCCCAGAATATATGGAGAATTCGGGTTCCAATCGAACAGGACACCTGCAAGTGCTGGACCGAACATATTGCCAAGACTCATATAAGCATTGTTCATACCGGCAGCAAAGCCTTGTTCATTACCAGCAAGCTTTGAAATAAGTGTATTTACTGCAGGACGAATAAATGTTGTGGCAATCGAAAACAGAGTTGCGACAATTAAAATGATGAAGAAGCCACTAATGTAAATAACGAGCAGCATCATTGCGGCCGCCAACAGTAAGTTGACTAAAATAACCTTCATTTCCCCGAAACGTTTAAATAGTTTATTCACGACAAACATTTGCAACACTACACCCGCAAACCCGCCGACTGTTAAAATAATGGCGATTTCTGAGG
The DNA here is from genome assembly GCF_040273735.1 of Solibacillus sp. Classification (NCBI taxonomy): domain Bacteria; kingdom Bacillati; phylum Bacillota; class Bacilli; order Caryophanales; family Caryophanaceae; genus Solibacillus; species Solibacillus sp. The sequence continues at coordinate 26,593 of NZ_JBELZM010000001.1, forward strand.
GAGTATAACCAAACTTATGGTCTAAATAAAGTGTTAAAGTTGCTTGGAAATTGGAAATACCAAAACTGAACGTGAAGACGATGATTAAAAAGATGAAATAGGAGGTCTTCACAGATTTGACCATTTGCATTGCCAGTTTTTCACGTGGCGCAATTGTCTCTCGAATATTTTTTATATTAGGTAAATATATAGCAGACATTATTGCAGCCATATATGCTACAGCTCCGGCTAAAAAGAAAGGGAATGTCAAATTTACTTCAGATAAGAAACCGCCTACACCCGGACCGACCATAAAGCCTAAAGACATAGCTGCACCGATCATACCCATCCCTTTGCCGCGCTCTTCATATGTCGTAATATCGGCTACAAATGCCATAATTGGCGCCATAATAAATGCTGCGCCTGTTCCGCTTAAAAAACGTGCTAAAAACAAAACCCATACTTCTGAAGCGAGACCGAATAAAATTTGTGAAGACCCATACACGATCAGTCCGCCAATAATAAACATTTTCCGGCCATGTCGATCCGACAAATCTCCGGCAACCGGAGAGAAAAGAAACTGTGCGAGAGCGAAGCCTGCAATTAAAAAACCGAGCACTTGTCCACCGACACCGAAAACTTGCAAATAGGCAGGCATAACAGGAACAATAATCCCGATACCGCCCATTGTAATGAACATATTAAACATTAATAAATAAAGCGCTAACTTATTGGATTTTTCTGTCATAGAATGCCAGCCTTCCTGTTTAGGTATTTCGATACTAGAAATATATAATTTATATTAAATATCATACTCTATAAATTTCAAAATTGCATTTAATCATGTCGAATCTTAATAAAGAAATTGTTAGTAGGAAGCTTTTATATGAAGCTATAGAAGTCATGAACTATCGGGTATTTATACTAACAAGTATACCCCCTACACATAATGCTTTTGTGTAGGGGGTACGTTAAAAATTAATAAACGTTATTTCGTTGCTATATAAGATTCACCGAGAATTTCATGCAACTTGTATTCGTCTGGTGAGAGTTGCTGATTAATAAAAAATTGAACATCCGATTTTTCCAGATCGTACATTACTTCAATTTCTTTAGAAAAAATCAGCTTTTCCGTTTTTAGAAGTGTAGGTAAGGATGGCTGTTCTGCTGGTTGAAGTTCTTCTGTATCAATAACTTGTTTTAAGCCGTCAATATAGGCCTGTAATGGCTGACCACCAACAATTTTTACACCTTTATTTTCCTTGTTTACAATGATAATCGATGGGAAACCTCTTACTCCAAGAGTTTTCACGAGTTCGAAATCTTCATTTAATAATTGTTGTCCGATAGGTTGCTCTGCTTCACTTACAATGGATTCACCATTAAGTCCAAGCTGATTAACAAGTTCTACTAAAACAGACCGTTCAGAAATATTCTCGTTAAATACAAAAAGGGCTTCTCTTGCACGACGTAAATATTCGGATGCAACCTTCTCACTATAATTTTTTTGGAGTACTTTAAAAACATGAGACGGCGGATAGGACGAGTGAACAGGATTATCCACCATTAGAGAACCATCAATCGGCATTCTTGAATACTGGCCTACTTCTCGCCAATGGCCAGCAACATCAGCTGGCTTATAGATTCCGTTTGCAGGATCAATAGGTCCGTCATGCCATTTTTCCAGTAAGCCTCCCATTACAGTATGGAAGTTGAAATGCTTTCCGTACTGTTTTATAAAACGGCCAATTACAGGTTCGATTGCCCAGCAATGTGAACAAATCGGATCTGTTACATAATAAAGATCCACTGATTTTTTCTGTTTGTTAAAATCAATTAGTTCCAATTCACTTTCCTCAGCCACACCACAAACTCCAGTTACTAAATCACAAACCATATTATTATTTTTCAATGTAAATTCCTCCCTTAAGTGATATCTTTGTTCTATAATTGAATTGTAAAATATGTTAAATACATTGAGTACCGATAGTTCGGGCGATGTGTTGTATATTCAACACATTCGGGAATCTGTATAGAAAGTGGGAGGGATTATAATGAAGGAAGTAAAAGTAGACCCTAGAATACGTCGTACACGTAAACTAATAATGGATGCTTTTATAGAACTTTCAAGTCAGAAGGAATTCAAGGATATAACGGTGAAGGATATTACAGCTGAGGCGATGATTAACCGTGCAACTTTCTATTATCATTTTGAAGATATTTACGATCTTTTGGATAAATCATTATCGGAAGTATTATTAGTTAATTTAAACTGTGAGACGTACAAAAGCAGTGAATTAAATGAAGAAGTGGTAAGCAGCATTTTCAAGGCCATTACAGAATTCCAAATGTCATTATCTACTCGTTGTCATCGAGGCTATGAAGATACGATTGCTCGAATTATCAGGGAACAGCTTGAAATCATTTTTTATCATATGCTCGTTAACCAGCGATCAAATGATGATGTGCAAACATTAAAGCTTACGTCAGTCATGCTGAGCTGGGGGATATATGGAGCTTCTGTAGAGTGGAAAAGAAGCATTGAAAAAGTTGAACCGGAAGCCTATATTAAATCGGTTTTACCATTTATCATGTCTGGAATTGGCGGCATGTGAAAGGGGAAGTATGGATGAATTATAAATTTTGGACTGTTGTCATGATTCAAAAAGAGGATAAAGTATTGTTGCTCAACCGACAGCATGATCAATTCAAAGGATATATTCCACCGGGTGGTAAAGTGGATTTTCCTGAAGGCTTTGCTGAAGGTGCAATCCGTGAAGTAAAAGAAGAGACAGGGTTGGAAGTACAGTCATTAGTGTTTAAAGGAATCTCCCATTACACGAATCCGGAATTGCTCGAGCATTTTATTATTTATAATTACTGGACGGATGATTTTGCGGGGGAAGTTTTAGACTCCTGCACAGAAGGGGAGCTGGAGTGGGTGAAAATAAGCGAGGCCAAATATTACCCGATGCAGGAGGATATTCAAGTACGCTTCGATTTGTTCTTCGAGCCAGGAACATTTGAAATTCATACGATGTGGGATGAACAAAACAATCAAATCGACAGGCGTATCATACATAAGCTATAAAAAAAGCGTGACCAAATTATTGGCCACGCCTTCGTGTTACTTCAAACTTTATTTCAAGCTCATTTTAAATTCAAGGAAGTATTCGTTGTATTTTCCTAGCCATTCAAGGCCAAGGTTTTCATAAACTTCCAATGTTTCACGCTGGTCATGTGACGGGTAGAAACGTTCATCGTTAATAACTTCCTCATCCATCAGTTCCCAAGCGGCTTCATTAGGTGTTGAATAGCCGACATAATCTGCATTTTGTGCAGCATTTTCAGGATCAAGCATGAAGTTGATAAATTTATGGGCACCTTCAATATTTTGTGAAGTTTTTGGAATAACCATATTATCGAACCATAAGTTAGAGCCTTCTTGCGGTACGGCAAACTCCAATTCTTCATTTTCCCACATCATATCTGCCGCCTGACCGGAGAATGTTAACGCTACAGATGCTTCATTATTTATCATAAGCGGTGTAATTTCATCACCGATAATTGCTTTAATGTTTGGTGAAAGCTCAATTAAATGATCTGTCGCTTTACGCAATAAGTCATCATCTTTCACATTAAGTGACTCGCCGATTGAGTTCAGCCCCATTCCGATTACTTCACGGGAGCCATCAACCAGAAATACTTTACGTTTTAATGAAGGATCCCATAAGTCTTCCCAAGTTTCAAAAGTTAAATGGTCATCAATTAAATTCGGATTATAGACAACTCCAACTGTTCCCCAGAAATAAGGGATGGAGTATTCATTCCCTTGATCGAACGGCAAATCCAGAAAGTCTTCATTAATATTTTGCAGATTCGGAACTAAGTTATGATTAATCGGAATAAGCAGGTCATCTTCCTTCATTGATTCAATCGTATATTCTGAAGGGACAGCAATATCATAGGCAGAGCCGCCTTGCTGTACTTTCGTCAACATTGCTTCATTTGAATCAAAGGTTTCATAAGTTACTTTAATTCCGGTTTCTTCTTCAAATTTATCGATTAATTCCGGATCGATATATTCCCCCCAGTTATAAACCGTTAATGTATCTTTACTTCCTGCAGAACCAGCTGATTGCATACGGTCAACTGTAAAAAACAGCAGGGCACATACAATGACAATGGCAGCCGTTGCTTGAACTAATTCTCTCATCGTTGTCCCCCCGTTGCTACTGATTTTGATCGTTTGTTAATAAAGTAGTATCCGATAACGATTAATACCGTTACAGCAAATACTAACCCTGAAATAGCATTGATTGTTAATGAAATGCCGGCACGGGCCATCGAGTAAATTTCTACAGATAATGTACTGAAGCCATTTCCTGTTACGAAAAATGTAACCGCGAAGTCATCTAGGGAATACGTCAATGCCATGAAGAAACCGGCGAAAATTCCTGGAGAAATATACGGTAAAATAACACGTGTCAATACATCGCGTTTCGTTGCACCTAAGTCTCGTGCAGCATCGATCAGGGAAGTATTCATTTCAAGCAATTTCGGTAAAACCATAAGTACAACAATCGGGACACTGAATGCGACATGCGATACAAGTACTGAAGCGAATCCTAGTTTTACACCGATCATTGTAAATAAAATTAAGAAGCTTGCACCGATTACAACATCAGGTGAAACAATCAGAACATTATTTAACGAAAGCAATGTATTGCGCATCTTTTTATCTTTCAATGAAACAATACCGATCGCCCCAAGCGTTCCGATAATCGTTGCGATTAAACCTGATAAAAGGGCAACAAGTACTGTGTTCAGCAAAATAATAATTAATCTTGAATCTTCAAATACAGCCGCATAGTGCTCAAGTGTGAATGACTCGAAATTATTCATGCTGCCGCCACTGTTAAAGGAGTAGAAAATTAAATAAAATATTGGTGCGTAAAGGATCGCAAATACGAAAAGTAAATATACTTTCGACATAGCGGACAACTTTTTCATCAGATACGTCCTCCTTTAGATTTTTGTCTCGTAAACAGCATTGTGAGCACCATGAATAAAATTAAGAACACGGCAATTGTCGAACCCATACCCCAGTTTTGGGAAACAAGGAATTGTTGTTCAATCGCCGTACCTAAAGTAATAACCTGGTTGCCGGCGATTAAACGTGTAATCATGAACAGTGATAATGCTGGAATGAACGTTACTTGAATTCCTGATTTTACGCCATCGATTGTCAGCGGGAAAATGACACGACGGAAAGTTGTCCATGCATTTGCCCCCAAGTCTCGTGATGCGTAAATAAGTGAAGGATTCATTTTATCCAATGAGTTAAAAATCGGAATAATCATAAACGGAATGAAAATGTAAACAGATACAAATACAAAACTAAAATCCGTAAATAAAATTTGTTTTGGATCAAAACCAAATACTTCAATCATTGCATTGATCGGACCGTACAAACCGAAAATGCCGATAAATGCATATGTTTTTAACAGCAGGTTAATCCAAGAAGGAATAATAATCAGCATAAGCCATAGCTGTTTATGCTTCGTCTTAGTCAGTAAGTAAGCAGTTGGATAGGCAAATAATAAGGTAAACAATGTAATTAAAAATGCATACCAGAAACTGCTTAATGTCATTTTCAAATAAACCGGTGTAAAGAATTTCGCATAGTTGGCCAATGTAAAATTCCCGTTTAAATCAAGAACTGAATAATAGACGATTAGCGCAATTGGCGCGATAACGAATAAAATTATCCAAAATACGTAGGGGATTAAAGGTCCTTTAGCTGCTTTATTCATGTTCTTCATCCCCATACGCTTCTAAACGTCTATCGAAATCTTCTTCCGTTTCATTTAAACGCATTACATGAATTGCTTCCGGATCAAAGTCCAACCCGATTTCCGCGCCAACTTCCGCTTTTTTCAATGAATGGACAAGCCATTCATTGCCGTCTTTATCATATGTCGATAATTCGTAGTGCACGCCACGGAACAGTTGTGTATCTACTGTTACGATCAGCTTGCCGTTTTCAGGTGTTGTAATTTCCAAGTCTTCCGGACGAATAACAATATCGATTTTTTCATTCGGTTTCATCCCTCCGTCGACACATTCAAACTCTTTTCCAGCAAATTTTACGCGGTAATCTTCAAGCATGATTCCGTCTACAATATTGGATTCACCGATAAAGTCCGCAACAAAACGGTTGATCGGCTCATCGTAAATATCAACAGGTGTACCGGACTGTTTTATTTCACCTTGGGAAAGGACAAAAATTTCATCACTCATTGCAAGTGCCTCTTCCTGGTCATGTGTAACAAATATAAATGTTTTACCAAGACGCTGCTGCAGTTCGCGTAGTTCGTACTGCATTTCTGTACGTAATTTTAAATCAAGCGCAGATAAAGGCTCATCAAGTAGAATTACGTCCGGATCATTGACGATTGCACGGGCAATTGCAACACGCTGACGCTGACCACCAGACATTTCGGAAATTTCCCGGCTGCCGTAGCCCGCCAAGTTAACGAACTTTAATGCTTCCTGCACCCGTTCTTTCACTTCGGCTTCTTTTACTTTTTTGATTCGTAAGCCAAATGCGACGTTTTCAAAAACATTCAAATGAGGGAAGAGTGCATAATCCTGGAATACTGTATTTACTTGGCGCTCATTTGCAGGAACATCATTGATACGTTTTCCGTTGAAGAAAACATCCCCTGTAGAGGCATCGGTAAACCCGGCAATTATACGTAAAATTGTTGTTTTTCCGCATCCGGATGGTCCGAGTAATGTATAGAATTTACCTCGTTCCAATTCAAAGTTAATATTTTTTAATACTACTGTTCCGTCATCATATGATTTTGTGACATTCTCAAAGCGAATAATCGTGTTATCCATTATGCATCCTCCTAATTTATAAATATGATTGTGTCGCGACAAGGAGCAATTTTGTTATGCCACTGTGCGCATTGAAAATTTGATGGTTGGAAGATGCTTCGTAATATACGGCATCACCTTCACTGGCGATATATTCTTCATTGCCAAGAACGACTCGAATTCGTCCGTTTTGAACATAGATGAACGTTTCTGCCAGAGAGGGCTCAAATGCTTTAAATTCTGCATCTTTTTGCAATGTTATGAAAACAGGCTCCATTTCCTTTTCGTTTGAAGTAGGAATAAGCCATTCAATTTCATATTTTTTATCTTGATCAATGAAGCATGTTTGTTCATCTTTCGCGAAAACAATTTTTTCATTTTTTTGCGTATCATCAAAAAAGTCCCGAGGCGAACACCCGAGAACTTCCAGTAAGTTAAACAATGTTTCAATGGAAGGGGAATTTAAGTCGCGCTCCAATTGGGAAATATAACCTTTCGTTAAATCGGTACGTTCCCCGAGCTCTTCCTGGGTAAGCCCTTTTTTTATACGAAGGGATTTAATTTTTGAACCAATTTGCATATAGTCACACCCCTTATATTTTTCGCTCAATAGTTTACTGTATATAAACCTTGAGTAAGGAAGTTTACTTTTACATTACTTTTAGTTTACGAAAGCAATAATAATTATACATAATAAATATGTATTTTCAAGAGTCTTGTCCAAATATATATTGATATACGTATTGAGGCATTTGAATGGTACCGAAAAAACCGTTATTACATATGTTACAACGAGGTGAATATAAATGAGGATTCGAACAATAATGCCATCATTAAGTGGCGCGACGAAAATATTAAATCGGGAGAATACTTACGAAGAAAATGCTAAAGCAACATTGGTTTATTTCTGGTCAATGAGCTGTTCGGAATGTGCCCATTCCATTAAAAACTTGAAGGAATTGGAACGTATATTTGGGGATCGGTTAACGGTTCATGCGATTCATATGCCAAGAGAAGAATCGGATTATTCGGATGCCCTTGTTAAAGAGAAAATAAAGCAATTGGAAATAATATACCCTGTTTACCTTGATAATGAACTAAAAATAAGCGACAGTTTTGGAAACAAATTCGTACCTGCTTACTATATATTTGATCAACAGCAGCAACTACGCTTTTTTAAGGCGGGCTATTTTGCATCGAAATTACTGCAACAGAAAATAGAACGTATAATTTAATGACAATAGCTGTTTTGATGCGTTAAACTAGTGGCAACTGGATGTTCGGAGGAGAGAAGAATGAAAAAAGAATTCGTAGTAATAGGGTTAGGACGTTTTGGAGGAAGTATCGTACGTGAACTCGTTAAACAGGGGGCCAATGTAATGGCAATCGATACAGATAGTGAACGTGTCGATGAATATGCCCGCATAGCAACACAGGCTGTAGTAGCGGATACGACAGAAGAGGAAACAATCAAATCACTAGGTTTGTGGAATTTCGAACATGTCATTGTAGCGATTGGAGAAGATATCCAATCTAGTATTTTAACTACGCTTATTTTGAAAGAGCTCGGGGTTCCGCAAATTACAGTTAAAGCGCAAAATGACTACCATGAAAAAGTATTGCTGAAAATCGGTGCAGATTTTGTCGTACACCCTGAACGTGATATGGGTATCCGGATCGCCAATAACATGATGTCTAACAGTGTCCTTGATTATTTGGAGATTTCCGGTGAACATTCCATCATGGAAATTAAAGCAAACGAAAGTATTGCCGGCCAGTCGTTAATCGAGCTGGATGTAAGGGCAAAATACGGCTTGAATATTGTCGGCATTACACGCGGTGATGAGATCATGATTTCCCCAAATGCAACAGAACGTATTCAAGTAGGGGATGTCTTACTTATAATCGGCGCGGATGTCGATATTAACCGATTTGTGAAGAAGGTTATTCAGCGGTAGGTTAGAGCTGTTTTGACGGGAATTCGGACATAACTAAAAATCCATCATTTTGCGAAAGCAAAATGATGGATTTTTTATATTGAGGACTAGTCCCGTTTTATACTTCCATAATGATCGGTAAAATCATTGGACGACGTTTTGTTTTTTCATATAAATATGGGCCTAATACATCGGTAATTTCATTTTTCAAATCATTCCATTGTGTATCTTTTTCCTGAATCGTGCTGTTTAAATGATGGTTCAGCATTTTTTGTGCTTCATTGATCATCATGCCTGATTCACGCATATACACAAATCCGCGAGAAATAATATCCGGACCAGAAACAATTTTGTTTTTAGCCATATCGACACTTACGACTACGATGACTAAACCTTCTTCTGAAAGAATTCGGCGGTCACGTAATACAATATTGCCGATATCCCCAATTCCGTTCCCATCGATATACACATCGCCTGAAGGAATTCGTCCTGCAACATGTGCTTCATTTGCACTTAATGCAAGAACATCGCCATTTTCCATAACGAATGAGTTTTCCAATGGAACTTCACAAGCTTCAGCTAATTCAGTATGAATTTTCAACATGCGATATTCACCATGAATCGGCATAAAGAATTTCGGTTTCATTAAACGAAGCATAAGCTTTTGTTCTTGTTGAGAACCGTGACCTGAAGTATGGATATTATTTAATGCGCCATGGATAACTTCTGCACCAGCACGGAATAATAAGTTGATGATTTTGTTTACGCTCATCGTGTTACCAGGAACCGGAGAAGATGAGAATACTACTGTATCACCAGGCTGGATTTGAATTTGACGGTGTGTACCATTAGCAATACGTGATAATGCAGCCATTGGCTCACCTTGTGAACCGGTACATAAAATCATCACTTCATTTGCAGGTAAACGGTTTAAGCTTTGTATATCGACAAATGTTTCTTTAGGTGCTGTAATATAGCCTAATTCACGGCCGATTGTAATCGCATTATCCATTGATCGACCGAACACAGCAATTTTACGACCATATTTCATGGCTGCATCTGTTGCCTGTTGTAAACGGTGGATATTTGAAGCGAATGTTGCAAAAATAATACGTCCGTCAACTTTACGGAAAATTTCGTCAATGCTTTTCCCGACTGTACGCTCAGACATTGTAAAATCAGGCTTTTCGGCGTTTGTACTATCCGATAGTAAACAAAGGACACCATCGCGGCCGATTTCCGCCATTTTCGTCAAGTTAGCAGGCTCGCCTACTGGAGTAAAGTCAAACTTAAAGTCACCAGTATGCACAATATTACCTGGTGGTGTCTTTATGACAATACCATATGCATCTGGGATACTATGTGTTGTACGGAAGAAGCTAACGGCCGTTTTACGGAATTTAATGACATCATTCTCTTTAAATTCAATCAGCTTTGTTGTACGTAATAAGCCATGCTCTTCTAATTTGTTGCGAAGTAGACCTAGTGCAAGTTTCCCGCCGTATACCGGAATATTAACTTGACGTAATAAATAAGGAATACCACCGATATGATCTTCGTGACCATGTGTTATAAATAAGCCTTTGATTTTGTCTACATTTCGAACTAAATACGTATAGTCTGGAATTACATAGTCAATGCCAAGCAAATCGTCTTCAGGGAACTTAATACCTGCATCTATTAGTATGATTTCATCTTGGAATTGTACTGCATATGTGTTTTTGCCGATTTCGCCCAGTCCGCCGAGTGCGAATACAGCCGCTTGATCATTCTTAACGAATTTCATAACAATTAAGCGTTCTCCAGACGGAAATTCGGGCTATTTTGTTCGTATTCTAAATAGTTGCCTTCTAGAAGTTGAACAAGTTCGATATTGTAGTTACGGTCTTTTAGATAGTGACGTACTTCACGTTCAGATGCCGCCTCTAAATAAAGTGTTTTTGTGTTTTCGCGAACTGGAATCTCAGAAATGTTTTCTTGATAATAGACTTTGTAAATCATAGTTACTCTCCTTTAAGTACGAACATTATTACTGCACTTCTAAATTGTAGAAAAATGCATTTCCTTTATATTATCACGGGACTCCTTTAAAATAAAGAAAAGCCCTTCAAATTTCGTGAACATCAAAGTGGCCACGAATGAAAAAAATGGCACGTCCTGTAATTGGGCGTGCCACTCTAAATGAAGTGTTAGGCAATTAATTTTTTTCCGAGGATGCCATTCAATCGTTTTCGCCATTTCTTTTTGAGACGTTTTAACATAGGTCATCACTCCTCACACTCATTATACTAAATATTCAGATTTTTGTAAAGGGCCTATAAAGTGAAACTTCAATCCATGGGGAGTTTTACTCCCATGGATTGTTAGTTGAACCAATCGGGCATTTACGGATAGTTGATCTCATCTCTATCCTTTTAGCCCTGCTGAAGTCTGGAGGCGGGAATCTCGCCTATGCCGATACACTTTCGAGGCATGATATACTACCCGTTGATGCGGGATGATAATTAAAGGAGCGTTATAAATTGAAGAAAATATTATTTTTTGATGTAGACGGTACTCTATACAATTCAGATAAAAAATTACCTGCTTCAGCAAAGGAAGCACTATTCAAGGCACGCGAAAATGGCCACGAAATTGCGATTGCAACAGGACGTGCGCCATTTATGATAAAAGAGATACTGGAAGAGCTTGAAATCGATACATATGTGACATTTAACGGGCAATATGTAGTTTATCAAGGCGAAGTGGTTTATACAGACCAGATCGCCAACGAAACATTAACTGAAATACTCGAATTTGGCGCACAGCGAAATCATCCGTTAGTTTTCCTGAATGAAAAGGAAATGATTGCTACCGAAAGCGACTATGAAAGTGTGGAGAGCAGTTTATCCACACTTCAGTATCCATATCCGCAAATCGATCCGCGATACTACTTGCATACACCGGTTTATCAAACACTTGTATTTATAGAAGAAAAAGATCAGCCGATTTATGAGCAGCAATTCCCGCAAGTACAATTTATCCGTTGGCATCCTTTCTCATGTGACGTCCTGCCAGATGGTGGATCAAAGGCAAATGGCATTCGAAAATTGCTGCAACATATTAATTATCCTGTAGAGGATGTTATTACATTTGGCGATGGATTAAATGACATTGAAATGCTGTCAGAGTTTGGCTATAGTGTAGCGATGGAAAATGGTCATGTACGGGCAAAGGAAGCAGCTTCAATGATTACTGGACATGTGGACAATGACGGCTTGGCTGACGCAATGAAGAAGTTGAAGTTGATTTAGTTAGGGGTAGGAAAAGCGTTGTGAAAAGACTTTTTCACAGCGTTTTTTGTTATCGAATGGGCGTTTATTTTATTAGAACAATGTTAATATTTATTAGAAAAACAGATGTCGATATTAGAAAGAATGGAAAGGATTTTAGAACATCACGCTACCATTTTAGAACAATGGACAGTTATATTGGAAAATCTCTTTTTTATTAGAACAATTAAAAGGATATTAGAACATTTACGGATTTTATTAAAACTTTCAAAAGCTGAAATGACTTTCTTCTATAGTAACTGATCAAAAAAGAACCCATTTTCGCTACTAACGAAAGTGGGTTCAGCTGAAGTTAATCTCTTCCGAATGGAATGCTGTTTTCTAATTGAACAAACGGGTCTTTTTCATCGATGCGATCATAAAACATAACTCCGTTTAAATGATCAAGTTCATGCTGGAACGCGATTGCAGGAAGTCCGGATAAACGCATTTTCTTTTCTTCTCCGTCCACTGTCATAAACTTCACAGTGATACGTGCATAGCGATAAACATAGCCAGGAACTGCACGGTCTACAGATAAGCAGCCTTCACCACTTGTTATATAAGTCTGTTCAACAGAATGGCTAACAATTCTAGGGTTAACAGCGACAAAGCTGATTTGTTCGCCGTTTTCATCTTCCAAATGCAATGCAAACATACGTTTTAAACTGTTTACCTGGTTTGCAGCTAAGCCGATGCCACCGCGTAAATTATATTTTTCAGCAATTTCGGGATTTTGGCTATTAATTAAATATTGAAGCATATCATCTGCAAGTTTTCGATCTTCTGCAGATAACGGAAAAGTAACTTCCTCCGCGCGGGTACGTAAAGTAGGGTGTCCTTCACGGATAATGTGTTCCATTAAAATCATGTGAAACTTCCTTTCAGTTCAAACTTATATGTGTAAGTATACACGACTCATCGAAATCGAAGTAAGAAAAAACCTTTTCCAAAAGAAATTTATCATAAATTCAGATTTAACAATTCATTATAAGGGAATGAATAAATCGAGGGGTGTTATAAATTAAATAATAAAATTTATTGGGTGTTTTTTCTATTATAGTACAGAGGTGATTACAGTATAATACAGGTAATGTAACTGTATCAGTTTAAACAAATGCGAGGAAAAATCTTTAATTAAGATGATAAACAATGATTGACCGATAGAATTTTATTCTTTATACTCGGTGTATAGAAACGTTGTACTAGTAAAAAACGAAAATTTTTTAATACAGTTCAAAGGGGATGTAAACAATGGCAGAAAAAATGAAGAATCAATTGGACCCAGCTGGAACGTTACAGGAAATTGAAAGTAAGTTTGAGATGTTCCAAATTTTAAACGAGCAGGGTGAAATAGTAAATGAAGCGGCAATGCCGGATTTAACGGACGAGCAATTAGTTGAATTGATGGAGCGTATGGTTTACGTACGTATTTTGGATCAGCGTTCGATTTCGTTAAACCGTCAAGGACGTCTTGGTTTCTATGCACCGACTGCGGGTCAGGAAGCTTCACAACTTGCATCGCATTATGCTTTGGAAAAAGAAGACTGGATTTTGCCGGGGTATCGTGATGTACCGCAAATCGTTATGCACGGTTTACCGTTATGGAAGGCATTTCTATTCAGCCGCGGACACTTCATTGGGAACCAAGTACCGGAAGGCGTTAATGTATTGGCACCACAAATTATTATCGGTGCACAATATATCCAAACTGCTGGTGTAGCACTTGGTTTACAAAAACGTGGTTCAAAAACAGTTGCGATCACTTATACAGGTGATGGTGGTTCATCACAAGGTGATTTCTACGAAGGGATTAACTTTGCAGGTGCATTCAAATCACCGGCGATTTTCATCGTACAAAACAACCAATATGCAATTTCGACACCGCGTGAATTACAGACATCTGCTAAAACAATTGCACAAAAAGGTGTAGCGGCAGGTATTCCATGTGTATTAGTAGACGGAATGGACCCATTAGCAGTATATGCAGCGACAAAGGATGCGCGTGACCGAGCTGTTCGTGGTGAAGGACCAACATTAATCGAAACAATGTGTTACCGTTATGGGCCGCATACGATGGCGGGGGATGACCCGACACGTTACCGTACAACGGATATCGACAATGAATGGGCTGCGAAAGATCCATTAGTACGCTTCCGCACATTCCTTGAAGGTAAAGGTTTATGGGATGAGCAAAAAGAAGAAGCAGTAATTGAGCGTGCTAAAGAAGAAATTAAAGATGCTATTAAACAAGCGGACCAAGCACCAAAACAAAAAGTTACGGAATTAATGGAAAATATGTACGCTGGAGAAATGCCGGCGAACCTAAAAGAACAGTATGCGATTTATAAAGAGAAGGAGTCGAAATAAGCCATGGCACAAATGACAATGATTCAAGCAATTACAGATGCATTACGCTGCGAATTAAAAAATGACGAGAACGTTTTAGTATTCGGTGAAGACGTTGGTGTAAACGGCGGGGTATTCCGTGCAACAGAAGGTCTTCAAAAAGAATTTGGCGTTGATCGTGTATTTGATACGCCACTTGCAGAATCAGGAATCGGTGGTTTAGCAATTGGTTTAGCGTTAACTGGATACCGTCCAGTACCTGAAATTCAATTTTTCGGCTTCGTATTCGAAGTAATGGATTCTATCAGCGGGCAATTGGCTCGTATGAGATACCGTTCAGGCGGTACGTATAATGCACCAGTAACAATCCGTTCTCCATTTGGCGGGGGTGTTCATACGCCTGAAATGCACTCGGATTCTTTAGAAGGGCTGATGGCTCAATCACCAGGATTAAAAGTTGTTATTCCATCAACACCATATGATGCAAAAGGTTTAATGATTGCTTCGATTCGTGATGATAATCCGGTTATTTTCTTAGAGCATTTAAAACTATACCGTTCATTCCGTGAAGAAGTTCCGGAAGAGTCATATACAATTGAATTGGGTAAAGCAGATGTGAAACGGGAAGGAAAAGATCTTTCTATCATTGCTTACGGCTTAATGGTTCACGAAAGTCTAAAAGCGGCAGAAGAATTGGAGAAAGAAGGCTACTCGGTAGAAGTAATCGATTTACGTACAATTCAGCCGTTAGATATCGAAACAATTATTGCATCTGTTGAAAAAACAGGTCGTGCAATTGTTGTTCAGGAAGCGCAAAAGCAAGCAGGTATTGCGGCAAATGTAGTCGCAGAAATTACAGAACGTGCGATTCTGTCATTGGAAGCACCAGTATTACGTGTTGCTGCACCAGATACAATCTATTCATTCCCGCAAGCGGAAGGTGTATGGTTACCTACGTATAAAGATGTAATGGAAACTGCAAAGAAAGTCTTAACATTCTAAGAATTGAGGGTGAGATAAATGGCATTTACGTTTCGTTTACCAGATATCGGAGAAGGTATTCATGAAGGTGAAATCGTCAAATGGTTCGTTAAACCTGGCGATCAAGTAAAAGAAGACGATATTTTAGCAGAAGTTCAAAATGATAAAGCAGTCGTTGAAATTCCGTCACCAGTTGATGGTACAGTAGAAGAAATCTATGTAGAAGAAGGAACGGTTGCGATTGTCGGGGATGCCTTAATCCGCTTTGATGCACCAGGCTATGAAGATTTAAAACTAAAAGGTGATGACCACCACGAATCAAATGAATCAAACAAAACAGAAGCACAAGTACAGTCTACTGCTGAGGCTGGCCAAAATGTGAAAAAAGAAGAAACTAAAACGGATAAGAGTGCAGATGCTGCTCAGCCGGAAGCTCCCGCTGAAACAGAAAAAGCTGCACCGCCATCCGAAACAGAAACTTCAGGCAAACGCATTATCGCAATGCCTTCTGTTCGAAAGTATGCTCGTGAAAAAGGTGTCGAGATTCAGCAAGTTTCAGGCACAGGCAAAAACGGCCGTGTGTTAAAGGAAGATATTGAGAGCTTCCTAAACGGAGGTCAACAATCGGCTTCTGAAACAGAAGAAGTAAAAGATACACAACAGCCACAAGCAGAAGAGAAACAAGCAGAAACAAAACAAGCTGCCCCTGTAGCACTTGAAGGCGAGTTCCCTGAAACACGCGAAAAAATGAGCGGTATCCGCAAAGCGATCGCAAAAGCGATGGTACATTCAAAACATACGGCTCCGCACGTAACGTTAATGGATGAAGTGGATGTAACAGAACTTGTTGCACACCGTAAGCAATTCAAGGATATTGCAGCGGAACAAGGTGTTAAATTGACATATTTACCGTACGTTGTGAAAGCTTTAATCTCGACTTTACGTAAATATCCTGATTTCAACCGTTCACTGGATGATGCGACACAAGAAATTATTCAAAAACATTACTATAATATTGGTATTGCGGCTGATACAGAAAAAGGTTTGTTAGTTCCTGTAATTAAGCATGCTGATCGTAAGTCTGTATTTGGCTTATCTCAGGAAATTAACGAATTGGCTGTAAAAGCGCGTGATGGTAAGCTAGCACCGCATGAAATGAAAGGTGCGTCAATGTCGATTACAAATATCGGTTCAGCTGGTGGGCAATGGTTCACACCAGTAATTAACCATCCTGAAGTGGCAATCTTAGGAATTGGTCGTATTTCAGAGAAACCAGTAATAAAAAATGGTGAAATTGTAGCAGCACATGTGTTAGCATTATCATTGAGCTTTGATCATCGAATGATCGATGGAGCGACTGCACAAAACGCTTTAAATCATTTAAAACGTTTATTAAGTGAGCCGCAACTATTATTAATGGAGGCGTAAAAAAATGGTAGTAGGAGATTTTCCAATCGAACTAGATACTCTTGTAGTAGGTTCTGGCCCTGGTGGTTATGTAGCAGCAATTCGTGCAGCACAAACAGGTCAAAAAGTAACAATCGTTGAACGTGGAGCATTAGGCGGGGTATGTCTAAACGTAGGTTGTATCCCTTCAAAAGCTTTAATTTCAGTAGGTCACCGCTTTGAAAATGCCCAGCATTCAGATGATATGGGTGTTACTGCATCTGAAGTGAAATTAGACTGGTCTAAAGCACAAGCATTTAAAGACGGCGTTGTTAAAAAATTAGTAGGCGGCGTTGAAGGCTTATTAAAAGGAAATAAAGTAGATATCGTAAAAGGTGAAGCATACTTCGTGGATGCAAACACTGTACGTGTTATCGACGGCGATAATGCTCAAACTTATACATTTAAAAATGCTATTTTAGCAACAGGATCTCGTCCAATCGAAATCCCAACATTTAAATTTACAAAGCGTGTAGTAAGCTCAACTGGTGCATTATCATTCCCTGAAGTACCAGGTAAATTAGTTGTTATCGGTGGCGGTTACATCGGTACAGAGCTTGGTTCAGCTTATGCTAACTTAGGTTCTCAAGTAACAATTATCGAAGGCGGTAAAGATATTTTAGCTGGTTTCGAAAAACAAATGACGCAAATCGTTAAAAAAGGTCTGAAGAAAAAGGGCGTTGAAGTTGTAGTAAACGCTTCTGCTAAAGGCGTAGAAGAAAACGAGAATGGCGTAGTTGTTACTTATGAAGCAGGTGGCGAAGAAAAAACTGTTGAAGCAGATTACGTATTAGTAACTGTAGGTCGTCGTCCAAATACGGATGAAATGGGCTTAGAAGAAGTAGGTATTAAATTCGCAGAACGCGGATTATTGGAAGTAGACAAACAAGGTCGTACTTCAGTATCGAACATCTATGCAATCGGTGATATCGTTGCAGGTCCACAACTTGCTCATAAAGCTTCTTATGAAGGTAAAGTTGCTGCAGAAGCAATCGCTGGTGAACCATCAGTAGTTGACTACTTAGCAATTCCTGCAGTATGCTTCACAGATCCAGAAATGGCAACTGTAGGCTACTCTGAAGAGCAAGCAAAAGCGGAAGGTTTAGAAGTGAAAGCTGCTAAATTCCCATTCGCTGCAAACGGTCGTGCATTAGCATTAAACGAAACAGAAGGTTTCGTGAAACTAGTAGCACGTAAAGAAGACGGCTTATTAGTTGGTGCTCAAATCGTTGGTGTCGGTGCTTCTGATATGATTGCTGAAATGGCAACTGCTATTGAAGGCGGTATGACTGCAGAAGATATCGCATTGACTATCCACGCTCACCCAACTTTAGGTGAAATTACAATGGAAGCTGCTGAAGTTTTACTAGGCAACCCAATCCATATTGTAACTAAATAATGATATAAAAATTACACTGCCCATTTTAAATGGGCAGTGTTTTTTATGGTTATAAATAACAAGGGGTTGGGTCAACCTAAGGGAAAGGAAAAACGCTTTCTGATAGAAGCAAAAAATTTTTTCTTCCATTATAAAGGGAGTTTTTAAATGTAAAAAATGGTTATTTATAACTGAAAGATTCATGTAAAAAATAATAAAGTAGAGCAACAAAATAAATGTAATTCAGCTAAAATGTGAAATAAGCTCTAATTATAGGAGGAATACTGTTTGAGGATTTCATTGATCAAGGAAGTCGTCACATTTAAACAAGGTGGCTTTTCGCATTACTTTAAATATAAAATCATGACCCAAATTATAGTAGGAAAATAAAATAGACAGAAATTTCTAATAGACGTACAATAAAGTGGAACTTTAATCAGTAAGGGGGAATCTCTACTGATTAAAAGGAACATAAGCTAAAACTGTCATGTCCTGTGACAACGCTTGTGTGACCAGCATCGTGTTAGTCCGAACCAATCGGGCTTTTACGGGTAGTTGATTTCCCGCCTATCCTTTTCGACCTGTTTACGTTTAGAGGCAGGAGAGTCACTACCTGTTAATGCGGGATAAAACTGTGTAAAGGGGGTTAACTGGTGGAGATTATTCGTACTACCACTCAAATTGGTATTATTATTTTGTTTTATCTGACTGGAGAATTTATCGTTTCAGTTACCGGTATTATTATACCTGGAAGTATTATCGGGTTAGTTATATTATGGCTTGCTCTTTACTTTAAAATTTTAAATGTAAAATACATACAAAACGGTGCCAGTTTTATGCTTGCATTTTTAACATTGTTTTTTATTCCTTCAACAGTGGCTGTCATTAATTATCCTGAATTACTCACGATATCAGGAGGGCTTTTTGTTTTAGCTGTTATTATCAGTACAATTTTTGCGCTGGTCATAACCGGAAAAATAGGTAAATTCATAGAAAAAAAGGAATGCAAAATGAAGGAGGAAGAGAATATTGCTGCATCTACTGCTAATTCTATCCATCATAAGTAGCACTGTTCTTCTTTTTATATTACTGAACAGGCTGTACTTGAAGTTTGGCCACCCATTATTATTGCCTATTTTAACGGCTACTTGTATTACAGTCATTATTTTACTAGTTTTTAATATTCCATATGAAACGTACATGGAAGGGGGACAATGGATATCCAAAATGCTCGGTCCTGCAGTCGTAGCATTGGCATTTCCTTTATACAACCAGCGGGAGCTTATATTCAAATACAAATACTCGATTATTACGAGCATCATTGTCGCAATGCTCGCAGGTCTAATTAGCGTAGTAGCATTACTTTTACTTTTCGGATCAAGCAAAGATTTTATCCTTACTTCATTACCAAAATCATTAACAACACCTGTGGCAATGCAAGTAAGCGATATTGTTGGGGGTATACCGCCGCTGACTGCTGTAATGGTAATGGTGGCAGGGTTTACTGGTGCTATTTTAGGTCCGGTTTTATTTAAATTATTTAAAATTGATACGGCGATCAGTCGCGGGGTCGCTATGGGAAGTGCTTCGCATGGTGTCGGATTGACAAAATTAAAGGAGTATAGTGAAGAAGATTTATCGATTGGCTCACTGTCTATGGGGCTTAGTGCGGTTGTTGGGGCCTTCATTATTCCGCTTATTTCGATTTATTTATTTTAAAAAAGACAGACAGCATTTAGCTGTCTGTCAGAAATATTAATAAATCGCTTTCCGCTCTTTAATAACACGAATATTTTGTAATGTACTGTCTTCAGGTCCTTGAACAGGGAGACCTGCTTCAATATTCATCTTGATAAAATCAATATTGCTCTGCGTAATTATTTCCCCGGGAATAAATATTGGAATGCCCGGTGGGTACACCATTATAAATTCTGCGCAAATATACCCTTCTGCCTGTGCAAGAGGAATACTTTCTGTTTGTGCATAAAATGCATCACGCGGTGTCATTGCAAGAGCGGGAATTTCAGGTATTTGAACATTTGTTTCAGTAATCGATGCTTCCGATTCGAAGTTTTTCGACATACGTGTCAAAGCATTAACAAGTAAATTGATTTCTTTTTTCGAATCTCCAATTGTTACTAAGCATAAAATATTGTATAGATCGGACAACTCTACTTCCAAGTTAGCATTCTGACGTAACCATTCTTCTGCAACATGTCCGGTAATGCCTAAATCTTTAACACAAATTAACAGTTTTAATGGATCCATATCGAATGTAGCCGAAGTTCCGAGTTTTTCACGTCCTACACAATGTAGATGCGGAATTGCGTTAATGCGTTTACGGGCATCATTTGCCAAACGGATTGCTTCGTCCAATAAATCATATCCATGGACAGCAAGCTGGCGACGTGCCGTATCTAAAGACGCCAGTAATGGATAGGAAGTCGATGTCGTTGTCAGCATAGAGAATACAGCCTGTACTCTTTTAGCTGTTACAAGGCCTTCTCTGACGTTTAAGACAGAGCTGCCTGTCATGGAGCCGCCAAGCTTATGCGTGCTCGTAGCGGCCATGTCCGCGCCGGCTTGCATTGCAGATAACGGCAACTCATCATGGAATTTAATATGAACGCCATGAGCTTCATCCACAATTACTGGAATATTACGTGCATGTACAATTTCGACAATGCGTTTTAAATCTGCAACAAAACCGAAATATGTCGGGTTGATGACAAGTACGGCTTTCGCATCTGGATATGTCGTCAATGCGCGCTCAACGGACTCTGGCGAAATACCATGAGAAATGCCGAGCTCACTGTCAACTTCCGGATGAATAAAAATAGGAATAGCACCTGCAAAAACAATAGCTGACATAATCGACTTATGTACATTCCGCGGTACTATAATTTTATCGCCTGGGCCAACGACAGTCATAATCATCGTCATAATGGCGCCACTAGTACCTTGCACGGAAAAAAATGTATGGTCAGCACCAAAGGCTTCAGCAGCAAGGTTTTGTGCTTGCATAATCACACCTTTAGGAGCGTGTAAATCATCTAGTGGAGCAATATTAATTAAATCAATTGATAAAACGTTGTCGCCTACAAATTCTCTGTAAGCTGGATCCATTCCTTGCCCTTTCTTATGGCCTGGGATATGGAACTGGATAGGGTGTCTGTTGCGATGCTTAAGTAATGCATCAAACAAAGGAGTCTCTAACTGTGACAACGCAGGTACCACCTCACTATATAGTATTTTTTAAAAACAAATGAATTATAGCACCTATTAAAGTTGCTGACTATATAAATATTTTAATCAACTGAATTGACAGTTATTATTTTAGGAGGAATAACAATGAAATGGCAAACAAAAGTAACCGACTTATTACAAATTCAATACCCGATTATTCAGGGGGGATTAGCGTACCTGGCCTATTCTGAGCTTGCTGCAGCGGTTTCAAATGCAGGAGCCTTAGGACAGATTACCGCCATGAGCTTGCCGTCACCGGAAGCGTTAAAAGAGGAAATAAAAAAAGTGAGAGAAATGACAGATCGGCCGTTTGGTGTAAACTTTGCGATAGGAATGCATGGAAAAGGATACGAAAAGATGATCGAAGTAGCTGGTGAAATGGATGTACCTGTAGTAACTATTACTGGAGGAAACCCGGCACCGATATTCGACATATTAAAAGATGCATCATGTAAAAAACTTGTACTCGTCGCTGCGAAACGACAAGCGCAGAAAGCTGAACAGCTGGGAGCGGATGCCGTAATGGTTGTTGGACAAGAAGGCGGGGGCCATTTAGGGCGAGATGATGTCGGAACAATGGTGCTCGTACCGCAAGTAGTCGATAGTGTATCGATTCCGGTTATTGCGTCAGGGGGAATTGGAGACGGACGAGGATGGATGGCAGCACATGCATTAGGGGCGGAAGGAATTGAAATGGGGACACGCTTTATTGCGACAAAAGAATGTGTTCACGCTTCTCTAGCATATAAACAGGCACTGATTGATAGTGAAGAAACAGATACAACGATTATTAAACGCTCGATTGGTGCGCCTGCCCGAGTAATCCGCAATGCATTTACAGATGAGATTTTAGAAGTTGAGCAAAAAACCCCTACATATGAAGCGCTGAAATCATATATTAGCGGTGAAGCAAACAAAAATTTCATTTACAGTGGAGATGCGACAAAAGGCTTCGGATGGGCGGGTCAAGTAACAGGATTAATTCAAGATGTACCGTCAGCTGAAGAATTAATTCAGCGTATGGTTGTACAAGCGGAAAAAATCCGTTTAAAATGGGGTCAGTAATAATTAAAGGCAGGTAATAACTATGGAATATTCATACCCATTATCGACGGACTGGTCAACAGAAGAAATGGTCGATGTCGTACGCTTTTTTGAAGTGGTGGAAATGGCCTACGAAAAAGGGGCAAAGCGTGAACTAGTCATGGCACGCTACAAACGTTTTAAAGAGATTGTACCTTCCCAGGCGGAAGAAAAAACAATCTGCCGTGAATTCGAACAGGCAAGTTCCTATGTCCCATACCGGGTCGTAAAGCTTGCGAAAGAATTAGCGGACGGGCAAATTGTAAGAATGTAATAAAAAACGAAGCTGTGACAGAAGAACTTCATGGCTAAGGCAAGATATTTATAAAAGAAACGGATTTTCTGTACAGCAAAAAGCAGCATTTTCTCCCAGAGGAAAATGCTGCTTTTAGTCTTAATATCAAGAATTTTTTAAATTATTTTTAAATTGTTGGAATGTTTAGCAGTCTTTTGTACATATTAATAATAAATGGTTGCAATTAACCTTTGATGATTTTATAAACAGGGAGAAGCTCATCAAATGTTTGTTCAGCCAATAGCAAAAACTCTTCTGCAGACATTTTAATTGCCTCATCTGCAGGTATACGACGCCCAACAAGAAATTCTCCTTTTTTTACATCACGCAGGCGTATAAGGAGCTGTTCAAGCTTTTCGGTGCGCGCTTCTTTTAAAGAGATCGTATCTGGTTGCATATGATCCCCGGAAAGTACGTAATCATCGGATAAATCTTTAATCACTTGCATATTTTTCAGTAAGCGCTGTGCCATTTCCTCTTTTTGCGGCGCTTCATAAATCACTGCAACAACGATGAAAAGGTGCGTACCCCATAACCCAATCTGGAAATGCGGCAAAGCTTTATAACCACGCTTATAAGGAGCAAATGCAACCCAGGAATCTTTTGGTGGGTTTACAGTACGGCGGGCATGTTTCGCAACATGACCGAAAAACTCTTCTCCTGTTTGTGCACTGAAATACCCTGTAAACGTTTCTGACAGCTCATTAAACTTCGGGCGGATAATTGTTGTTAAAGCTTCCATACGCTCATCTAGACCGTCAATATCAAATACTTGGAAGTCTTCTTTAGTCCAATTGACAATACTCATTTTTATAATTCCTTTCGTTTTTATGTTTATTTTATTAATTTTTTGGGAAAAA
The DNA here is from genome assembly GCF_040273735.1 of Solibacillus sp. Lineage (NCBI taxonomy): Bacteria > Bacillati > Bacillota > Bacilli > Caryophanales > Caryophanaceae > Solibacillus > Solibacillus sp. The sequence goes on from NZ_JBELZM010000001.1 coordinate 50,346, forward strand.
ATCTTGTAATAGAAACTTTATACCAATGGAAAATATCAAAGGTGAGGCTATAATCTTAAGAATTTACTTATATTATCCAGTTTGGTTAAAGTCTGAAAAATTATGATAAGGAAGTGATTTATTATGAAACAGATGATTAAGATTATACGCAAAGTTGATATTGAAAAGCAATACGAAGAGATTTTGATGTTGGAAATGGATTATGAATTAGCAACACTCTATGCGGCGATGAATGACAAAAATCAATCTGAAATTGATAAATCTAAAAAACGATTAACAGAAATCCAAGAGGAATTAAAAGGTTTACATGCATATGCGTAACAAAAAAACGTTTCCAAAATAAAAAATCACTTGCCGACGTAAGAAAGCAAGTGATTTTTTGTTATAATAAGGATACTTTAAAAGAGCTCAACATATTTACATATATAAACTAGCGATTGTTGTCGGAAGGTGGATGAACGATGGATATAAAAAAACTGGATGAATTTGCAAAAGAAATAATTTTTGAAGCAGGAAAAAATATTCGAGCAGCATTTTCCTATAATATTGAAATCGAAACAAAGTCAAATCCCAATGATTTAGTAACGAACATAGATCGGGAAACGGAATTATTTTTTATTGAAAAAATAAAGGCATTTAATCCGGAGCATCGTATTTTAGGTGAAGAAGGAATGGGCGAAAAGGTTGAAAATCTGGAAGGTGTTGTGTGGATTATTGATCCTATTGACGGCACGATGAATTTTGTAAAGCAGCACCGGCATTTTATGATTACAATCGGTATTTATGTTGATGGTGTCGGAGTATTAGGTTACATATTTGATGTAATGAGGGAAGATTTATTTAATGCAATTGCAGGAGAAGGGGCATGGTATAACGATTCTCCGCTGCGCAAGCTGCAGCCGGTAAAAATCGAAGAGGCGGTAATCGGTATAAATGCAAACTGGGTTACACCGAATAATCGCATTAACCACGAAAAGATTATCGAACTTGTTCGCACCGTGCGCGGGACACGTTCATACGGCTCAGCAGCAATGGAAATCGCCTTTGTTGTAAGCGGAAAGCTGGATGCCTATATGTCCATGCGCCTTGCGCCTTGGGATATTGGCGGGGGAGTTATTATTGCAAAAGAAGTAGGGGCGATTGCCACAAACTTAAAAGGCGAAGATTTCGATTATTTATCGAAAGACACATTCCTGATCGCCAATCCTTCTATTCATCAATTATTTTTGGAAAATTATATTGAAGTGAAAAAATAAAAAACTTCGGTGCATCGTTGCACCGAAGTTTTTATTTCTATAGTAAACCTTGATCCCTGAATTTGCGTTTTGTCTTAAATGCCATACCGAAAATTCCACACATAACGATAACACCTAAAATAACACCGATCCAGCCGGTTGTTTCATATTTTGGCCCTGTCATGAAAATAAGTGAAAATGCAAATCCAATGCTAATCATTGAAAGAATCGCAGCTAATGCGTAAATAAACATTACAAATTTTGCTTTATTCATCGTTCATACCTCCATATACTTTTTATATGTGACAATAAATGTAATTAATTATTGTGAAAAGACATTTAATCTTTCATGTGCTATAATATCACAGTTAAACAATTGAAAAAAGAATATGGAGTGGAATAATGACAAATTTACGTCAAGATATTCGTAATATCGCAATTATTGCTCACGTTGACCATGGTAAAACAACGTTAGTAGACCAATTATTAAAGCAATCAGGGACTTTCCGTTCAAACGAACGTGTTGAAGAACGTGCAATGGACTCTGGTGATATAGAACGTGAACGTGGAATTACGATTTTAGCTAAAAATACTGCAGTAAATTACAATGGGACTCGTATCAACATCCTTGATACGCCTGGACACGCAGACTTCGGTGGAGAAGTAGAACGTATCTTAAAAATGGTAGATGGCGTTTGTTTAGTTGTCGATGCGTATGAGGGTTGTATGCCGCAAACACGCTTCGTATTAAAGAAGGCGTTAGAGCAACGTTTAACACCAATCGTTGTAGTTAATAAAGTAGATAAAGATTCAGCTCGTCCACTAGAAGTAGTAGATGAAGTATTAGAATTATTAATCGAGCTAGGTGCAGATGAAGATCAGTTAGATTTCCCAGTTGTTTATGCTTCAGGTGTAAACGGAACTGCGTCTTTAGATCCGGATCCAGCAAACCAAGAAGAAGACATGAAATGCTTATTCGAGAAAATTATTGAAGCTATCCCGGCTCCAGTAGATAACTCGGACGAGCCTTTACAATTCCAAGTAGCATTACTTGATTATAATGACTTCGTTGGTCGTATTGGTATCGGTCGCGTATTCCGCGGTAAAATTTCTGTAGGTCAACAAGTTTCTCTTATGAAATTAGATGGCACAGTGAAGAACTTCCGTGTTACAAAAATCTTTGGTTTCTTCGGTTTAAAACGTGAAGAAATTGAAACAGCAGTTGCTGGTGATTTAATCGCAGTATCAGGAATGGAAGATATTAACGTTGGTGAAACTGTTTGTCCAATCGAGCATCAAGAAGCATTAACGCCATTACGCATCGATGAGCCAACTTTGCAAATGACATTCTTAGTAAACAACTCACCATTCGCAGGTCGCGAAGGGAAATGGGTAACTTCTCGTAAAATCGAAGAGCGTTTACGTGCACAATTGCAAACAGACGTATCTCTACGAGTAGAAGATACAGATTCTCCGGACGCTTGGACAGTTTCAGGTCGTGGGGAGCTTCATTTATCGATCTTAATCGAAAATATGCGTCGTGAAGGCTATGAGCTACAAGTTTCTAAACCACAAGTTATCATCCGTGAAATCGATGGCGTGAAATCTGAGCCGATCGAGCGAGTTCAAATCGATGTACCTGAAGATTCAGTAGGATCTATTATTGAATCAATCGGTACTCGTAAAGGTGAAATGCTTGATATGGTAAACAACGGTTCTGGACAAGTACGTTTAATCTTTAACGTACCGGCACGTGGTTTAATCGGTTACACAACTGAATTCATGTCAATCACAAAAGGTTTCGGTATCATTAACCATACATTTGATCACTATGCACCGTTAGTGCCTGGTAAAGTAGGCGGACGTCACCAAGGCGTATTAGTTTCTATGGAAAATGGTAAATCAACAACTTATGGTATGATGGGTATTGAAGACCGTGGTACATTATTTATTGAACCAGGTACAGAAGTATACGAAGGAATGGTTGTTGGTGAAAACAACCGTGATGGCGATATTACTGTAAACATTACAAAACAAAAACAAAAAACAAACATCCGTTCAGCGAATAAAGACCAAACGAATGTTATCAAAAAGCCTCGTATTTTAACGCTTGAAGAAGCATTGGAATATTTAGGTGATGATGAGTACCTGGAAGTAACTCCAGAATCAATCCGTTTACGTAAACAGATCCTTGATAAAGGTGAACGTGAACGTATTGCTAAAAAGAAAAAGAACGCTGAGTTAGAAGCTTAATTGGCGTCATTAAGGAAAGGTTGAATGATGTTGAATATTATGGCTGTGTTTGGTAGCTATTTTAATTTAGTATTACTGGCAACTGTATCTACAAATGAAAGTGATTACGTGTTTAATCGTATGTCTGGAATTACAAGATATTTATACGAAAATTTACCGAGCTTCGAAATAGCTGGCTATGCAACATTCGTTCTTGTATTCCTTATGTCGGCAATTGTATACAAACTTGGCTTTGCAAAAAAACTTTCATTCGGCAGAAATATTATCATCTATACTTTCCTGTTTATAGGGTGTATAGTGTTAACATTTTTAGCTTTGTTTTTACCAATGATTGAAGGTTTGATTGTTGCAGCGTTAATTCTGATCATTTATAAATCACGTTTATGGCGTGAAAAACGAGAAGAAGCGAAACAACTAAGTTAATAGAGAGGGGGATGTGTTAATTTGGACACATTCCCTTCTTTTTTTAAGGCGGTTTAATTGAAAACGCTTTATTCGGAGCGTTATAATTCATAACTGGGGATAATAACTAAAATGGAGTAGAGGAAAATGAATCTTACTAAAAAGCAAGTCTTTATCATTGTTGGTTTAGCGCTAATTATTATATCTTGCGTTATTTTTATACCTGCAGTATTAACTGCGAAAAATGAAGATAATGCAGCAGCGGAACTAAGTGAAATTTATAGCGATCAATTTGTCGTTACAAAATCTACGGCACCTGCAATCGGTGATGATTTTGAAGTGACGGTCCAATCCGAAACAACAAAAACAGTGTATGATTTTGAAGTAAAAGACGGTAAGTATTTTGGCGAATATTATGGTGAAAACGTAAACATGCAAGTAAATGAACTGATTCAGCCAATCGTTGGAGAAGAGATATTAGTTATGTCGAATGTATTCCAGAAAGACTTGGAAGAAGAAACGGCACTTGAAGATGTGAAAGCGGAAAAAGCTACTGTGCACTTATTAGTGGACGAAGAAGTTTCAGAAGCAACAGCACAGCAAATTGCAGAGGCTGTAAAAGCACAATTTGGTGAAATTCCAGTGACTGTTGAAGCGTATGTTGTTGATGAAGAACGTGTTTTTGAAGGGGTAAAAACAGAAGTATTGAATTTCTTCCAGTTAAGCAAAATTGATGGGAAAAGTTTCGTTGACTTTAAATTCCACGAACAGTCTTTTGATTATTAATAATTTCCCTATAAAGAAACAGAAAAAAACCATTTTTCTCAATGAGAAAAATGGTTTTTTGGTTTTCCAAATCCTATTTTAAAACTCTTCATCAAATTTCGAGGATGTTCGGAAAAAGCGGAATTTTCCTGTTGATATTCGTTTATGTGTGTTATCGGAAATACGTTCCGAACATGTTGTGCACATAAACGTATGGATGGGACGATTGCGTAATTTTTTCGCTAAAGGTAAATCGTTTGGTAGTTCATGTAGTGTATCGCATATGACACATTTTACACGCATGACGAAATCCTCCTATTGAATACGAATCGCACGCACATTTTTTATTGGATTTTCAACATTTGAACCATCTGCAAATAACACATGTACTGGTCCATCTTCTAAAAGTGGCTTTCCATCTTGGCTGAATTTGAAAATGAAACTTTCAGCCTGCTCTAATGGAAATACAAATTCCTCGTCTGTTGTACATTCAAAAACAACTTCATTTGCTCCATCAGCAAGTTCGGCATTTTTTAAAAATGGTTTGATTGCCATTCCGAATGTGCCTGTCATCATGCCTTTACGGTCAAATTTACGTTCAGTTTTCAATGTAGGCGGAAATACTGCACCTTCCATAATTTCACGCGACCAGTGTGCACCCATATCACGTAAATATTTTTCGTTATTTTCTTCAACTTTTTCTGAAACAAAATATGTATTCAGATCTAGTTTACGATCATCAAAAATCCATACAGTAGGATCTAATGTTAGTTCAAATTTAACCGCGCCTTTAATTGGAATGATTGTTTCGGTCATTTGTAAGTCCCCCTTCACTAAGTTCCTTCATAATTATAACGCGATTCCTCATAGAAAGAAATATAATTGAATTGAATGCAAAACATACAAAGACACTTGCATTTTTGAATGTAAAAAGATACACTTTACTAAGATAGAATCGAAGAAATATCATAGATGGGGGCGTCCTCATGGATACGAAAGCACAAGCTTCCTTTCAGGAAAAAGCATTAGAGCTGTTAACTGCGGATGCAGATAAAATTGCTCGATTAATTCGCGTACAAATGGATAATCTGACAATGCCATCTTGTCCGTTATATGAAGAAGTTTTAGATACACAAATGTTTGGTTTATCGCGTGAAATTGAATTTGCCGCGAAACTCGGGCTGATCGAACGTGAACAAGGTAAGCGAATTCTCGATTCGTTAGAGAAAGAGCTTTCTTTATTACATGATGCGTATACAGACAAATAAAAGAAAACTCAAACGCTACATTGCGGTTTGAGTTTTTTTTTCAAAGATGAGGTTTATAACATGAAACAGTATTTTAAAAATTATTTCCGCAATTTTGATTATGGGTTATTGTTCGTTTACATTTTGTTGATGTTATTTGGACTAGTCATGATCTACAGTTCAAGTATTTGGGTTTCTATTATTCAATATGATGCAGATCCGAACTTTTATTACAGTCGCCAGCTCGTCAATATAATTTTAGCGTTAATTTTGTTTACAATCGCTGTAATTACACCCTATAAAAGATTATCCAATAAATCAATATTAGGTCTTTTGCTGGCAGTTATGTTTATACTAGAGTTATGGCTTTTAATAGCCGGCAATAGTGTTAATGGTTCAAGGAGTTGGATAAGCCTGTTCGGCCTTATGAATTTCCAGCCGTCTGAATTTGCCAAACTCTTTATTATTATTTTCTTTGCGGGAACTTTTTACCGTAAAAGTGTGAACCGGGGTTCGATGCAGCTGTTAACATTTGATGATGTGTCGTATCCGCTGGGCATGTGGCTATTTATCGTACTTGTTGTCGGTTTTGAAACTGATTTAGGTGCACTTGTTATTATTGTAGCCATAGCACTTGTTGTTGTTATTACGAGCGGACTTAGAGGTAAGACGCTCGGCAGAATTTTTGGACTGCTCTCGGCTCTAGGGGTTGTCGGAATGATCGGTATTTTAATCTTTAAATGGGACACGGTTTTTAACGCAAGCCGAAGAGGCCGTATTACTTCATTTATAGACCCTTTCAGTGATCCGCTTAATTCGGGTTATCATGTAGTCAACGGATATTATGCAATCGGAGCAGGGGGCTTGGAAGGTCGAGGGCTCGGACAGTCGATTCAAAAGCTGGGATATGTACCTGAACCGCAAACCGATTTCATTATGGCGATTATTGCTGAGGAGTTAGGGATTTTTGGTGTATCAATTGTTATTCTTGGTTTAGGCTTTATTGTGATGCGCGGTTATTATATCGCGATGTCAACAAAAGATCCGCTTGCACGAATGTTAGCGGCGGGCATTTCTACATGGATAGGATTACAGACTTTTATTAATTTAGGTGGATTATCGGGACTTATCCCGTTAACCGGAGTAACGTTACCTTTTATAAGCTATGGCGGTACTTCTATATTATTGCTCTCAGTGGCAATGGGGATACTTATTAATGTATCCACACATCACAAATTGGAAAAAAGAAAGTAATTGGGGGTTAAGGAGAAATGAAGTCGATTCAAAAGATTTTAGTCGCAAACCGAGGCGAAATCGCCATCCGTATTTTACGCGCCTGTAATGAGTTACATATTAAAACAGTGGCAATTTATTCTCGTGAAGATAGCGGATCTTATCACCGCTATAAAGCAGACGAGGCATATATCGTTGGCGTAGGCAAAAAACCGATTGATGCTTATTTGGATATTGAAGGCATCATTAAGATTGCAAAAGAGGCCAATGTGGATGCGATTCATCCTGGTTACGGTTTTTTATCTGAAAATGTTGATTTTGCGCGCCGTTGTGAAGAAGAAGGTATTCAATTTATTGGACCGACTTCTAAGCATCTAGATATGTTTGGCGATAAAGTTAAAGCGCGTGAACAGGCAGTTTCTGCGGAAATTCCGGTTATTCCAGGTACAGACGGTCCTGTAGCAAACTTGCAGGAAGTAGAACAGTTCAGTGAAACCTATGGCTTCCCGATCATGATTAAAGCGGCTCTTGGCGGTGGCGGACGTGGAATGCGTTTAGTTAATTCCAAAGAAGAACTGCAATCAGCATATGAGCGTGCAAAATCGGAAGCAAAAGCTGCATTCGGCTCGGACGAAGTATATGTAGAGAAGGCGATTATTAAACCGAAGCATATAGAAGTACAAATTATCGGGGATACACACGGCAATATTGTGCATCTATATGAACGTGACTGTTCAATTCAACGACGTCACCAAAAGGTAGTGGAAATTGCACCGTCAAATTCTATTTCTGAACAGCTCCGCAATGATATTTGTGATGCGGCCGTAAAATTGATGAAAAACGTCGGCTATATTAATGCAGGGACTGTAGAATTTTTAGTTGCAGACAATCAATTTTATTTCATTGAAGTAAATCCGCGTATTCAAGTTGAACACACGATTACTGAAATGATTACCGGACTTGATATTGTGCATGCGCAAATTAAAGTTGCAGAAGGGCTTGATCTTCATTCGAAAGAAGTAGGAATTCCGGCACAGGACAAAATTCCGCTGTTCGGTTACGCGATTCAGTCTCGAGTAACAACGGAAGATCCTGCAAATGACTTTATGCCGGATACAGGGAAACTGATGGTATACCGTTCAAGTGGCGGTTTTGGTGTTCGACTGGACGCAGGAAATGGCTTCCAGGGCGCTGTAGTAACACCATACTATGATTCCTTACTTGTAAAAATTTCGACATGGGGAATGACGTTTGAAGAAGCCGCGGCAAAAATGGACCGTAACTTACGTGAGTTCCGTATTCGAGGTGTGAAAACGAATATTCCGTTTTTAGGAAATGTTGTATTACATGAAAAATTTATAAAAGGTGAATTTGATACGAGCTTTATTGATACGACACCGGAATTGTTTGAATTCCCGGAACGTAAAGACCGTGGTACAAAACTATTAAACTATATCGGAAATGTGACATTAAATGGATTCCCAGGTGTTGAAAAACGTACAAAGCCGATTTTTGTACAACCAGATAAGCCAAAAGTAGATATTCTTATTCCTTCTCCAGAAGGCACTAAGCAAATTCTTGATGCGCGGGGTGCTGACGGACTTGTGAGATGGATTAAAGAACAAGAGGATGTTCTACTGACAGACACGACATTCCGTGATGCCCATCAATCATTGCTTGCAACGCGTGTACGTTCACAGGATATGCTAGAAATTGCAGACGAAACATCTCGTCTAATGCATGACTATTTTTCACTTGAAATGTGGGGTGGGGCAACGTTTGATGTTGCATACCGTTTCTTAAGCGAAAATCCATGGGACCGTTTGGAAAAACTTAGAAAGAAAATTCCGAATGTTCTGTTTCAAATGTTGTTACGCGGTGCGAATGCGGTAGGTTATACGAACTATCCGGATAATCTGATCCGTGAGTTCATTCAGGAATCCGCTTCTTCAGGTGTGGACGTTTTCCGAATTTTCGACTCGCTTAACTGGATTAAAGGAATGGAAGTAGCAATCGATGAAGTACGCAATAGCGGAAAAGTGGCGGAAGCGGCAATCTGTTACACGGGCGATATTTTAGATGACAGCCGAGCGAAATATACGGTTCAATACTACAAAGATATGGCACGTGAACTAGAGGCGACGGGCGCACATATTTTAGCAATCAAAGATATGGCGGGACTACTGAAACCACAAGCTGCATACCGACTTATTTCCGAGCTGAAAGATGCGACTAGTCTGCCAATCCACTTGCATACACATGATACGAGCGGAAACGGAATTTTCTTATATGCGAAAGCAATTGAAGCGGGTGTTGATATTATTGATACAGCACTAGGTTCAATGGCAGGTTTAACATCACAGCCAAGCGCAAACTCATTGTACTATGCAATGAAAGGTTCTGAGCGAAACGTGCGTGCAGATATCGATAGCCTGGAAAAATTGTCATACTACTGGGAAGATGTTCGCAAATATTATGTTGATTTCGAAAGTGGCATGAATGCACCACATTCTGAAATTTATGTACACGAAATGCCTGGCGGTCAATACAGTAACCTGCAGCAGCAAGCAAAAGCAGTCGGTTTAGGCGACCGTTGGGATGAAGTGAAGACAATGTATTCCCGTGTAAATCTAATGTTCGGTGATATTGTAAAAGTAACGCCGTCATCAAAGGTAGTAGGGGATATGGCATTATTCATGGTACAAAATGATCTAACGGAAGACAATATTGTTGAGCGTGGACAAACGATTGATTTCCCTGAATCCGTTATTGAATTTTTCCAAGGTTATTTAGGGCAGCCACATGGCGGATTCCCGGTGGAAATTCAGAAAGTTGTCTTGAAGGATCGTACGCCTATTACGGTTCGTCCAGGAGAATTATTGCCGCCGGTTGATTTTGATCAGCTGACAGTAGAATTGACTGAAAAGTATGGACGAGCACCATCTAAACAAGACGTACTGGCATATGCGCTTTACCCGAAAGTATTTGAGCAATATATTGATGCTGTGAATGCATTCGGCGATGTTTCTGTACTCGATACGCCTACATTCTTCTATGGATTGAAAATTGGCGAAGAAATTGAAGTAGAAATCGAAAAAGGAAAGACACTGATTGTAAAGCTAGTATCAATCGGTGAACCGCAGCATGACGGAACACGTATTATCTATTTTGAACTGAATGGCCAGTCCCGTGAACTGGTAATTCAAGACTTAACGGTTGAAGTAGACGGCAGCATTGCACTGAAAGCCGACCCGTCCAACCCGAACCAGATCGGCGCAACAATGCCGGGTACTGTTCTAAAAGTCGTTGTTAATAAAGGAAGCACAGTAAAACGTGGCGAGCACTTATTAATTACTGAAGCGATGAAAATGGAAACAACAGTCCAAGCGCCAAAAGACGGTATTGTAAAAGAAATCTATGCAAAAGCAGGAGACGCCATTTCAACTGGCGATCTGCTTATTGAATTAGAATAGGACAACTCTATCTGGCTTAAAGTGAAAAGCGCTGCAATTTTGAATTAAAATTTGCGGCGCTTTTTTTTATTTTTCCTTTATCCGCGTGAGCTTTACAGTGGCGCAACATCAATTTGTTATTAACGAAAAAAAAGGAAGAGTGCAAAGTGCAATCTCCCTTTTCTATTTAAAATATTTAACTTATTTCGACCTTGAAACTAGCATGATCAAATAACATAATAAACCAAATAGAAGTGTAATTAATAACGAGTGCATCAATGAAACGAATAAGTGAAGTTTTAACAGGACTACAAGCATGCCGGCAATGACTTGTAAAATTACAAGTGAAATAGCGATTGTCCAGCCCCAGAAAATAATCCGCTGACTCTTGTAGTTTCTGATAACATGGACAGCAATATAGGCAATCCAAATTACGAAGATTAACACTGCAAAACGGTGCCCCATCTGAACCCACTCATACATATTGTACGGCATCGTCATTGGCTGATCATTACGGCAGAACGGCCAGTCCGGACAGACAAGACTAGCATCGGTATGACGTACAAGAGCCCCAGTATAAACAACTATATATGAATATAAAGTAACGCAAATAGTATGTATTTTTAATTTCCTGCTCATGTACAATCGATCGGCATCAAATTTTTTGTCGACTTCAAATACAATCAAGGTAAGCAGCAGTACAGCCGCAAATGAGATTAATGAAATTCCGAAATGTAACGCTAAAATAAAGTCACCTTGTCCCCATAATACTTGGGCAGCTCCAATGAGTGCTTGAAGAGCTAGGAAGAACAGCGCCAAAAATCCTAAAAGCTTAACTTCACGAATATGACCTAGTGCTCGCCAGGTCCAAATAACAAGAATGAGGATAAAAATGGATACTGTCCCGGTTACAAGACGGTGAGAAAATTCAATTAATACTTCTGTTGTAATTTCTTTCGGTATTAATGAACCGTTGCAGTCCGGCCAGTTTCTTCCACAGCCCAAACCGCTATCCGTCTTTGTAACTAGTGCTCCACCTTGAAGGATGAGCAACATGCCGAGGGTAGACAAAACAGCAAACCATTTTAGAAATTTATAATATTTTTGATGCATAAAATGAGCTCACCTACTTTAATTTTCGCTTCGCTACAAAGAGCGTCTCTAATTTTAGATAATAGCGAAAATATCTGAAAAATACAACCATATTCAGGATTCCATTGTAAACGCAACCATTTTTTCACAAATTGTTCATAAATTCGTCTCCTTGCATTCACAAATATTGGCAAAAAATGCATTACTATATAGTTGTTGATAGAGATTTCTGCATGTTTCGTCAAGTTTGACGTGAAGTAGTTTGAAATTTCATGAAACGTCTAGAAATCCTATCCAAATTTAGATATAGTTATGGTAACGGAATATGCTTACAAATTTGAAAGGAGAAGTAAGTTATTGGACCCTTTTACCAAAAACCCGTCGAACTATAGAGATTTTTAGCACAATTATTCTTTAAGTTTTCTTGCACTTATAAAGATAGAAATCGGTACTTCACATTACTGAAGACTTAAAGAAGAATTGAAGTTTTCTAGATTTTTTGCTTATTTTTCTAGCAAAATAGTATAAACTAGAATTTAGCAGTAAAATGGGATGTAAGTAAAAATGTCTCAGTAATTGAAAAATCCAACTTATTGCGTAAGCGGATTTTTGTAACCGATAGCAGTGACTGCTGTCAGCATGTGAGGACTTATAATTTTCTGAGCCATTTTATTTAAGTGAAACTTTACTCAAATATATTAGAATTTTTCCGATCGATCTGTAATTTACTTCACTCGATTAGAAGAACAGGAGACTAATCAATATTTGAACATAAAGGGAAGCAGCAAGTAGTGGGCGGCTAAAAAATCGGGATTCTTTCCAGTACAGTATTGCACTGTACAAGAATTCACATAGACAGAACCGCAGTCATGGTTACACATGAAAATACAACAAAGAAAGAGGGGTTTATTAAGCTATGATGAAAGGGCTTAAAAAATGGCGTTTATTCTCGTTATTAACAGTAATGACAGTATTCCTTTCAGCATGTGGTGAAGAGTATATCTCGACGCTTCGTCCATCTGGTCAAGTCGGTAAAGAGCAATTAAACATCTTATATTTATCCATAGCTATTATGGCGTTAGTCGTTATTGTCGTATCGACAATTTATTTAGTTGCTTTCTTTAAATTCCGCCGTTCAAAAGTTGGCGAAGACCATATGCCGAAGCAAGTGGAAGGCAGCCATACTTTAGAGGTGATTTGGACAGTTATTCCAATTATTTTATTATTAGTCTTAGCTGTTCCAACGCTGCACTATACGTATAAATTTTCGAATGTTGCTGCAATGGACGAAGTAGACGAAAGCGGTAACAATACTGCACTTACAGTAAATGTAACAGCAAAGTTATACTGGTGGGAATTTGAATATCCAAACCAAGGTATCATCACAGCTCAGGAACTGGTAGTTCCAACGGGAGAAAAAGTGTACTTCAACTTAATTGCATCTGATGTAAAGCACTCATTCTGGATTCCCGCTATTGGCGGAAAGATGGATACTAACGTTGATGGTATTAACAAATTCTATTTACAGTTTGATAGAGAATCAGCGGGGTTAAACGATGGTGAAGGCGTGTTCTATGGTAAATGTGCGGAGTTATGTGGTCCTTCACATGCTTTAATGGACTTCAAAGTAAAAGCACTTGAACCGGAAGCGTTCGACGCATGGGTTACAGCAATGCAGGGTACTGAAGGTGCCACAGCGGATAAAGAGTCGTCTGATTTAGGTGAAGCGACATTTGCCAACTCTTGCTTAGGATGTCACGCAGTATCCGGCGTTGCAGGCAATGGATTAGGTCCTAACTTAACAACTTTCGGCGACCGTAACCGTGTTGCTGGTTTCTTGGAACATACAGTTGAAAATACGACTGAATGGATTATCGATCCTGAACCGTATAAACCAGGTAACACAATGACAGGTAAATACAATGTTAGTCGGGAAGAAGCACAGGCAATTGCTGACTATTTAATGACATTATCAGTTGAAAAGTAATTTATACATTAGAGAGAAATATTGAAGGAGGTTAAAGGTGTGAGCTCTGTTACACAGAAAAAGGGCTTTGGAGCACATGTATGGGACTATTTAACAACGGTCGATCACAAAAAGATCGCAATCATGTATTTAGCTGCCGGTACTCTGTTCTTCGCAATTGCGGGATTTGAAGCGTTACTGATGCGTATCCAATTAATGTTCCCTGAAAGTACATTCATTTCTGCAGGCCTATTTAACGAACTATTAACAATGCACGGCACAACGATGCTATTCTTAGCAGCAACACCAATAATATTTGCCTTTATGAATGCGGTCGTACCACTTCAAATTGGTGCGCGTGATGTTGCATTCCCGTTTTTAAACTCATTAGGATTTTGGCTGTTCTTTATTGGTGCAGTATTCCTTCACCTATCATTCTTTTTAGGTGGAGCACCTGATGCAGGTTGGACTTCTTATGCATCATTATCTTTATATTCACCGGGCCATGGTATTGACTTCTATATTCTTGGTCTGCAAATTTCGGGAGCGGGTACGTTAATTTCAGGTATTAACTTCATCGTAACAATTATTACGATGCGTGCACCTGGTATGACGTTCATGCGTATGCCTTTATTCACTTGGACGACTTTAGTGGCAAGTTCACTAATTTTATTCGCATTCCCTCCACTTACTGGTGGATTGTTCTTAATGTTAGTTGACCGTATGTTTGGGGCAAACTTCTTTGATCATACAATGGGTGGTAATACAATTATTTGGGAGCACTTATTCTGGATTTTCGGTCACCCTGAAGTATACATCTTAGTACTGCCGGCATTCGGTTTATTCTCGGAAATTATTCCGGTTTTCGCTCGTAAACGTTTATTCGGTTACTCATCAATGGTATTCGCTACAATTTTAATCGGTTTCTTAGGCTTCATGGTATGGGCCCACCACATGTTCACAGTTGGTTTAGGTGCTACTGCGAACGCAATTTTCGCTGTTGCTACAATGGCGATCGCTGTTCCGACAGGGATGAAAGTATTCAACTGGATTCTTACAATTTGGGGCGGTTCGATTAAAGTTACGGTGCCGATGCTTTATGCACTTGGATTTATCCCTTCATTCGTTGCAGGCGGGGTTACAGGGGTAATGCAGGCAACTGCACCACTTGACTATCAGCTGCATGATTCTTACTTTATCGTTGCTCACTTCCACTACGTAATTGTAGGTGGTATCGTAACAGGATTATTCGGTTCAGCGCATTTCTACTGGCCAATTATGTTTAACCGTGCATTAAATCCTAAACTGGGAATGATTACTTTCTGGATGTTCTTTATCGGATTCCACTTAACGTTCTTCATCCAGCATTTCTTAGGATTAATGGGTATGCCACGTCGTGTATTCACATACATGGAAGGTCAAGGTTGGGATTTATTCAACTTTATCTCGTCAATCGGTGCTATTATGATGGGAATCGGGGTAGTATTATTAGTAATCGATGCAATATTATCGATTAAATCTGAACCGGTTAACCGTCGTGATTACTGGGGCGATGGTCGTTCACTTGAGTGGGCGCTTGAAACACCGCTGCCATTCTATAACTTTAAACAAACACCACTTATTCGTGGTTATGATCCTTATTGGATTGAAAAAGAAGAAGGCAACAAAGAAGGTATGGTCTATGCTGAGCCATTAGGTGAAATTCATATGCCAAACAATTCAATACTGCCGTTCATTATGTCAATCGGAATGATGATTGCTGCATTTGGTGCTCTATACAGCCCTTGGGGAGATCAAGTTCAGGCTGGTACAGCTACAGGTACAACACCTGCCATCTCTTTAGCGCTGATGATTGGTGGTCTTGGGTTGACAATTGCATGTATGATTATTCGATCATTTAAAGACGATTTAGGATTCCATGTAACAGTTCCGGAAATTGAACAAGTGGAAGCGGATCTAGCTCACTACCGTGCAACAGGTAATAAAGGGGGTAACAAGTAATGGATCTTAATCAAAAATTTACTCCACAAACTTGGCCGAAACACCCTGAACAAGCTACTTTAGAAGGGAAAAACAAGTTAGTTGGACTTTGGATTTTCCTGGCATCGGATACAGTATTATTCGCGAGTGTATTTGCTACATATATCGCGCTTAAAGATAGCGGTCCGGCAGGGATGGAATTCTCGGCAAAGGAACTTTATGAATTACCGTTGGCGTTTGTGATGACAATGTTATTATTAACATCTTCATTAACTTCTGTATATGCTATGTACCATATGAGAAACTTTAACTATTCCGGTGTTCGTACTTGGATGGGGATTACAGTTTTATTAGGGTTAGGCTTCCTTGCACTGGAAATCTATGAATTCCAGCACTATATACACATCGGGTTTGGTTATACACAATCGGCATTCTCTTCTGCGTTCTTTACGCTCGTAGGGATGCACGGTTTGCACGTTATTATCGGTTTGGTTTGGATTACCGGATTAATCATCCGCAATAGTGGCCGTGGATTGAACTTATACAATGCACCGAAGTTCTTTGCAGCTTCACTGTACTGGCACTTCATCGACGTTGTATGGGTATTCATTTTCACGGTAGTCTATCTGATGGGAGTGGTTGGATAAAATGGGACACGAAACTCATGTAGAAGTACGTACTCAGGCACAATTCGAATATGACAGAGAACATGCCAAAGCGCATATGCGTAAACAAGTAGTAAACTTTGCGATCATGATTTTCCTGACTTTTATCGCATTTGCCGCTGTACTGGCTGACTTTGCTCCAACATTTATCATTCCGATTATTTTATTATTGGCTGGAGTACAAGTAGTACTGCAACTTTATGCTTTTATGCACTTGGAAGATCGCACAACACATATGGTTGGTGTAATTGAGTTCTTCATCTGGAGTGCAGCCTTCATCGCGTTCACGTTCTTCCTGGCGTTTACAACAATTATTTGGTGGGGTAATTAAGCGCATAACAATTGACGTCCTTAGCAAATGCTGGGGGCGTTTTTTGTTATTAACGAATGTTTGCAGAGTGAGTTATATAGCCACATATTTATCGGAACGACTACCGATGCATTCGGAAAGCGTCCGCCCGCAATGGAAATTAATGGTGTTAATTGGGTGGGAAGGTTGACTTAGCTTCATTTTAAATAATGTACGGTCTAACCTGTATGCAAAATACATGTTTGATTCAAGCAATTGTCATAGTTCTTTCATTGATGTTGGAGAAAATGCCATCTATAATAAAGTGAAAGTACAATTAGTGGGGGGGCTTCATTCCCCAATAAATTAGAAGGAACACAAACTAAGACCGTCACGTCCTGTGACAACGCTTGTGTGACCAACATCATGTTGGCCCGAACCGATCGGGCTTTTACAGGTAGTTGATCTCCTTGCCTCTCCTTTTCGCCCTGCTTAAGTAAAGAGACGGAAGTTTTGCCTCTGTCGCTTCGCTTTCAAGGCAGATAAATTACTACACGTTAATGCGGGATAAAATTAATGATGTTTAAAGGAGCATAATCATATGCCAATAAGTATATTCGGTTTTCAAGCATTATGGAGCCCATATTTATTCGGGTGTTTACTACTTGTAACGGCTTTCTATTTTTTACTGACTGTTACATGGCGAGAAAAGTTTAAATTGAGTGAACCGTTAAAGAAAAGCGAAGCAACTTATTTTGTACTAGGAATCATTTCTTTTTATATAATTAAAGGATCTCCAATTGATTTGCTTGGTCATATTATGTTTACGATGCATATGACGCAAATGGCATTTTTATTATTATTAGTGCCGATATTCTTTATAAAAGGAATTCCCTGGTGGGTTTGGAAAGTGATTGTGGAAGCACCGGTTATGCGAACGATTTTTAAAATCTTCACAAAACCGCTCGTTTCTATTATCGTCTTTATTGGCTTATTTTCGGTCTATCATTTACCATCTGTATTTGACACGATTAAATTAAACGAATTATACCACCTGGCTTATACAGCGATTTTATTTATTTCTGCTATTTTCATGTACTGGCCATTATTGAATAATGTGGATGGGCAGCATGAAATGAAGAATATGACTAAATTGGCGTATATTGCCTCAAATGCGGTGTTGATAACACCAGCCTGTGCGCTTATTATATTTGCTTCGAGCCCGATGTACGGTACATACAGTGATAGTGACATGTGGCTGAAGGCGATGGAATTATGTGTTCCTTCCTCTACATTATCAGGACTTACATTATCTGGTCCGGAATTGTTCTCTAGTATGGATTTATTAAGTGATCAGCAAGTCGGCGGCGTATTGATGAAAATTATTCAGGAAATTATATTTGGCGTTATTTTGTTTAAAATTTTCCGTAAGTGGTGGAATACAGAGCGTTCGAATCAGCAGGAAATTACGGATAATGCTTTGAAAGAGTTTCAAAATAGAACGCAGTACTAATAAAATGATAAACTGTTTACAATTGGAGCAATCAACATACTGGTGTTGTTCATATTGATAGATTAAGTAAGATTGGAGATTTGAAAATGAATTTACCTATATTACCCACAATAAGCACAGCGTTTATTGTAATTAGTGCAGTGCTCGTAGCAATTGGCTGGGTATTGATCGCAAAGAGGAATGTGGAAGCACATAGAAAAGTAATGATGGCAGCGGGTGTATCGGCACTGGCATTCTTTATCATTTATGTATCACGAACAGTGTTTATTGGTAATACGGCCTTCGGTGGACCGGATGAGCTGAAAATATATTATACGATCTTTTTAGTATTCCATATTACATTAGCGACTGTTGGGGCAGTATTTGGACTGACAAGCTTGATTTCAGGCTTTAAATCAAAGCTGAAATTACACCGCCGTATTGGTGCAATTACAAGTATTATCTGGTTCTTCGTAGCAATTACCGGTGTTATTGTATATTCACTGCTTTATGTTATTTATGAAGGCGGCGAAACAACGTCTGTCTTTAAAGCAATTTTAGGATTTTAAATTTTAAGGCTTCCTATATTTTGATATAGGGAGCTTTTTTGGCAAATAAAAAAAGCTGGGTTGGGTTGCCAGCTTTTAAAGGGATTAAATACCGTATGCTGATAGCTCTCTGCGAACATCTGCCAGTACTTTTTCGCATTCTTTTACAAGATGTCCTGGGAATACCTCATCTGTGTATTCAACACCATGTGGATAATAGTATTTTCCAATTGCAGGTTTGTTGATATTTAAAGTTGCATTATGTGCACCTACATCACCTGAGACTGCATTACAAAAAACACGTAAATAAAAACGACCTTCACGTACATCATAGCAGCGGTCAAATGTCATTCGGTCATAGTCCCATGCACCGTGGCACTCTAAACCGAATTTGCCCATTACTGTCGTTAAAACTTCTTGATCAACTTTAACATGTTCGAGTTGTGTGTTTTCAAAATACATTTCTTTATCCTCCCTTTGCCTATCGTACATAAGTTTACGGTCAATTCTAATAATAGAACAAAATGGTAATTGATGCAATGACAACATTGTGTCATAGCGTCCAAAATTGGTATAATTATACTACCTAAAATAACGGTGGAGGATTTTAATGAAAGTTTTATTTCGCATATTAATTATTGCAACTTGTATCGGGATTGTCGTTTATTTTTCAAATGAAGAATCCTCTCAGACAGAATTATTGGAAGGACCGCCTAGCATTTCGAAACCTTTAGTCGAACTGGAACCTTCCATGCCGACTGAACAGTATCTTCCGCGACCAGCTACAGGTATTTCTACATTAATAGGAAAAACATCGAAGGACGTATTGGAAACATACAGTACTCCAAAGCGAATCGATCCATCGGAATATGGGTATGAATGGTGGATTTACGATACAGACAATGGCCTGTTAATGGTCAGTATGAAGGAAGATCGAGTAAATCAGATTTATACAAATAACAGTGAATTTGATATAGCACCGTTTGTAATCGGAGAGCAATTGGACGATATTTATCGTACAACAGTATTAGGGCAGGAAATAACAGTTGAACTTGAGGAGAATATTTATATATTTGCAATGAATGAACAAGATTTACATGATCGTATTCTAGTAAAATATGATAATCTGTATGCGCAATTATACATAGATCACGAAACGAATCAATTATACAGTATCCGTTTTCTGGATGGGGAAACACTCGTATTACATAAGCCGTATGAAATGCAATTTATAGGGGAGCTCTTTGAAACAAGTACTCCTTCCAGCTATATGCAAATTGATATTAATTTGGCGAACCGGAGACAATTGACGGATTTGGCAAATTCCTTGCGTGTACAAAATGGATTGCCTACTTTACTCCCTTCTGATACGCTTGCTTCCTTGGCGGATTATAATAGTGAACATATGTTTTTAGAAATGATGGATTCTCAAGTGACAGATGAATATAAGATTGAAGACCAGTTAAATGAAGTGCAGCAGAGCTATGAGCAGCATGGTGTCAATGTGGCAACAAATTATAAAGATGCCATTGAGGTAATTCATGGCTGGATGAACTCGAAAGAACATCGTACATTACTTACGGATGAGGAATTTACGCATATCGGTTCAGGAGCTTTTATGAATTACTATACACAGTTGTATGTGAAACAGAAATAAAAAAATTAAAAATAAAACGCTGCGATATGTAGCGTTTTTTTTTTGTCTTCATAAAGTATGGTAAGGAGTGAAACCGTGCAAATTGGAGAATTGATTAAAGATTGGCCGTGCACTATGAAGGGCTCCATTAGAGTGGAAATAAAACGAGTGGAAGACGATGCGAATCTTATTTTACCTGGAGATGCTTTTATCGCCAGGAAGGGAAATAAGTCGAGTGGTATTTCGTATATTGATAGCGCTTTGGAGAAAGGCGCAGCAGCAATTGTAGTAGATGATGAAAATTACTTTAATGAAGCCGATTTACCTGTACCGATTATTTGGGTACCGAATTGTTTGAGTTTTATTGCCTATGCAAGTGCAAAAATTTATAATTTCCCCGCAGAAGCATTAACCGTGATTGCGGTAACAGGTACAAACGGCAAAACAACTGTTACGCATTTTATCGGACAAATTCTAAACCAGTTGGATAAGCGTACTATGGTAATCGGTACGAACGGTGTTTTTATAGACCAGGAAAAATGTTATCCGGAAATGGAAGCATTGACAACATTACAGGCGAAAAATATTCAATTTTTGTTTAAAGAAGCAATCCGTCTTGATGTACCTTACGTTGTTCTGGAAGCTTCGTCCATTGGTCTGGAAAAGCACCGTCTGGATCATTGTGATATTGATATCGGTATTTTCTTGAATGTGACAGAAGATCACATTGAAGACCATGGTAGTTTTGAACGCTACAAACTATCCAAACAGATTTTATCGACCTTGGCGAAAAAAAATATTATAAACAGTGATGACAGTGTTTGTCGTTCCATTGGTTTAGCGACAAAAGGCAAGCGTATTTTTTTCGGCAAGGGGAGCCATGTCGACTACTTTTTCCAAACGCTAGTTGACGGACCAGCATCAACAACTTGTTGTATTCAACATAAGAAAGAGAAGCATATAGTGCACATCCCGTTAGTGGGAGACTATCAATGCAGCAACGTACTTGCAGCGATAAGCTGTGTTGCGCAGCTTGATTTTCCGTTAAGTGATGTATGCAATACAATCGGAAATCTAGTTTTGCCTGAAGGTCGGTTTGAGCACGTGAAAAATCAGTTAGGCTTATCGATCGTCGTCGATTATGCCCATACACCGGATGCGATGAAAATGATTTTGCAAACACTAAAAAAACATACAAAGCATCGGTTAATTGTAATGTTTAGTTGCGGTGGTAACCGAGACAAGGCAAAACGGCCAAAAATGGGAATGATCGCATCGATTTATGCGGATTATATTATTTTAACGACAGATAATGCACGAAATGAAAATCCCCAGCAGATCAATAAGCAGATTCGTGAAGGTTTTTCTTCTTCACAGGAGTATATTGAGTGCCTCAACCGAAAAGAAGCGATCGAGCATGCACTTAATTATGCGGAAGAAGGCGATACAATCGTTCTGCTAGGAAAAGGTCATGAGAAAACACAGCAAATTGGAGAAAAGCAAAAATACTTTTCCGATTTAGTATTTGTTCGTGAAATGGTAAGACAATTGGAAAAACGCCGGTTGAACAATCATTGATTTTCCCTTCAATTCTGTTATGATAAAGTGAGATTGGAGGAATAAACAATGCTCATGACTTCTGATTGGGTTTTTATTTTAGATGAGGTCGATGAATTAAATGCGATGATCCTTTCCTCTGAGCAAGCCGAAAACCTTCGACTTGCGAAAAAGGCAGTATACGAGGATGCGGAATTAAGCGCACAAATTATGGCCTTTCAACGATTAAAAGACCAATATGAGGATGTACAACGCTTTGGCAAATATCATCCTGATTACAATATAATTATGAAAAAAATTCGAACAGAAAAGCGTCTGATCGATATGAATGAACAAATTGCGGCACTTAAAGTGGCGGAAAATGATTTTCAGGATTTACTTGATGAAATCAGCCTGCTCATTGGTCATTCCGTTTCGGAAGCTGTAAAAGTTCCGGTAAGCAATCCGTTCTTTGCGAGCAGCTCTTCTTGTGGCAGCGGTTGCGGTACTGGCGGCGGTTGTTCGTGTTCAGCTTAATGTAATAAAAAAGCTCCCGAAAATTTCGGGAGCTTTTATTTGTTATTGCGATACTTTTTGGATGAGTACTTCTGCGATATCCGGGCGGTTTGTCACGATTCCCATTGCCCCTTGCCGGATGACACGGTTCATTGTTACGAGATCATCAATGTCGCTGTAAATCGTCGGTACATTAAGTTCAGATAAAAACTTAACAAATCGCGGTGAATCGTAATTGAAAACACCTTGTTTTAATGGAACGATGAACAAGTCCACTTTTGGGTGATACAAATGACCGAATTGACTTGTAAATGAAGTCATCGCCTTTTTAATGTCGCCTTCACCGGCACCGAGAGCGATGCGGTTTTGCGCATATAAGTTGAAGCGGTCGATCTGTTCGCTATACGGACTTGTAACAATTACTTGGTATTGAATATTTAATTCTTCGATTAAACGCCATAGTTTAGAAGGCATTAAACTACCTTCATATGTGTCTGGGCTATCTTGAATGTTTACGATAAATAGTTTATCCGGATAAGTTTCGATTAATTGGCGTAATGTCACGGCCAGTATATGCTGTTCTCTGTATGGGAAAGCACCTTCTAAATCTTCAAAGTTATAGCCGATATTCAGTTCTTTTAACTGTTCAAATGTAAAGTCTTTAATAAAGCCAGAGCCATTTGTTGTGCGGTCTACCGTTGCATCATGAAAAGCGATAATTTCTTCATCTTTTGAAAGGCGGACACTTACTGTAAAGCCATCCACACCGATTTCCGCTGCTTGTTCAAAAGCAAGTAACGAATGTTCAGGTGCCAGACCCGCGCCTCCATGTTGTGCGATAATAATTGGACGTTCAAATTGTAATGCTTCTTTTGATTCACGTTTTTGCGGCTTTGAAATCGCTTTTGTTCCTGCCCATGCCGCCGCACTAGCCGCCGCGATTGCTAAAGCTACTTTTGTTTTCTTACCCATTAAATTCGTCCTCCTCTAACCGTACATTGTTTCGCTGAAAGCTATGTGCAATAAATGAGTTTAAAAAGCTTAAAATAGTATGAAGTGTATATCTCACTCTACTATTCTCCATTATAACGGAAAAGAAGTGGAACTGTCTAAACTCTGTTGCTAACAATTTGCACATTTGGTATGCTTTTAGTGAAAAAGACGGCTTGAAACTGAGGGAATTTACAGGAATTTGTTGCATGATTTAGCTGAATATAAATTTTTTTATGAAGAAACGGGGAGTTTTCCATGAATGAAAGACAAGGTTTAATTATATACGTTCATCAATTAAAACATGCGAAGTCGTTAAGAAAGTATGGTCACGTAAATTTCATCTCCAGGAGATTAAAATATGTTGTGATTTATTGTAATCGAGACGAAATCGAAACATTAAAAAATAAAATACAACGCCTTCCGTTTGTGAAAGACGTTGTTGAATCATACCGTCCATTTGTTAAAAACGAATTTGAAAATGCAAAGCCGGATAAAGCAAAAGAATATGATTATAAAATAGGTTTATAATTTTTACTTATTGCATCGGTGGTATGTAACGATTTAATCTCAAAATACCAATTAAGTATTGATAATATTGATTTTTTTCCGAAAAGACAGATGAGTGTTTAATTTCAAGAATGTTTTCTTGCTGCTTAACATCTTGAATCGTTTGTTTAAATATCTCAATTCGCTTTGACAGTTTTTCCTCGCTATATGGAATCCCTTCGCGGCAAATATATATTGGCATGAATTTGCTTTCACCTGATGGTTTAAAAGCCACCGCTAGTGAAGCGACTGTATTGCCATCCTGAGTTGCAGTGAAAATAAATGCATTATGGAATCGATGCTCATTTGTTTTGACCAGTTCGCAAAGCTCATATATATCGCCATAGCCTTGACCGAGTTCGATAAATTGTTGAATCATTTTTTAGCACATCCTTTCTTTATAATAGTAACATGATGCAGGAGGTCAGGCACTTGAAAATTGCCGTTAGTATTTTTTCATTTTTAACGATACTAATCGGAACTATACTTTTTATGCAGTTCCAAGTTTATTCGGATAAAGTGGACTCGATTGAAAAAGGCTATCGTTATTCTCAGGAAATTGAAATTGTATATCGTGGCGAAAGCTTGGATGTTCGCCAGCATTTCAAAAATTTGCCGAATGAAGAACTAACGATTGAATGGCCGAAAGCTTCCATTAATCCTGATTGTTTTATAGAAAATGAACATAGCTGTGCACGTTTAAATGAAGACTCCACGAAGTTTAAAGCCGGAGAAACACGGGCACAATCGATTTCCTATGTCATTCCATTAAAGAACGGCTTACAGTCCCGTAAGCTTATGAAAAATGTCTTTGCTACTTTAAAAAACGGTGATGTTCAGTTCTCTACGGTGCATATTTCCACTGAAAAAGAAGTAAAAGGGCAGTGGGTAACAGGTTTGCCGTTAATCGGTAAGCAAAATTTGTCACTCGTCAACTATTCAATGTTTAGTGGGCAAGGTTCAGTGAAAGATCTGTTTTGGCAAGATGGGGACTTTGCGCTGCAAAATGAAGTAGGCGTTGTTTCCATTTATTCAAGAACCCCATTAAAAGCTGCATTTTATGAAAAGCTAGAAAAAGTCAACTTTTTAAGCAATGAACATCTTGCAATCATTAATGGCACAAATATAGATGGGGTTGATGGGTTCCGTATGCTTTTTGTGCCTAATGTAACAGTGGCGAAGGTCCAGCAAAAGGTCCTGATTACTCAACTGGAAGAATCCTATGATTTTGGTGACAGTCCGTATTGGCTGAAAGAATTAATGGCATCATTTTTGACGGATACTGTATTTGGTGGTGAGAAAACAAAAGAAGTCGCTGCTACAATTACTGCCCAATTAACGGATGTGCAACTGACGGATTGGCAAGAACGTTTACAGGAATTAGAAGGCGAAAAGATCAGTGGAGAACTGCTCGACAAGGAGCTGTCTGAAGTATTGGGAGCTTCTACGAAATATATTTCAATGAACGCACAATCTGAAAAATCCTATCCGTTTTTATATAATGACCCGCGGAATTTATACGTCAATTCGGAAAAGCAGCCTGCCGTTCAAGTTGTTTTAAAAGATGGCGAAGTATTGTACGGTGCAGATTTGCTGCTGGAATCAATCGGTTATGATGTAAGTATTGGAAAACATGGGTATTATGTAGTAAGTGAAACGCGTGAATTCAGATTCCCGACTGAACCTGGTTTTTATGTATTTAATCAGCGACGCTATGACACGGTATCTTTACCGGTTAAACAAGTTGCGGGCCAATATTTCATTGAGGAATCGTGGTTACAGCGTTTGTTTATAGTTGAAATTGAAAAGACGGAAGACCGAATTAATATTTCGGCGCCTTAAAAAATTACGGACACGATTTAGTAGGAAAGTTTGGTGAAAATCATGCGCGTTGTTGCAGGAGACAGAAAAGGGATGCCTTTAAAGGCGATTACAGGAAATACAACACGACCGACAACAGATAAAGTAAAGGAATCCATTTTTAATATGATTGGACCATTCTTTAATGGTGGTTTGGCGGTTGATTTATTTGCCGGGAGTGGCGGACTTGGTATCGAAACGCTAAGTCGCGGGGCAGATCATGCACTGTTTATCGAGAAAGATGCCCGTGCTTTCCAAGTGCTCCTGGAAAATATAAAAAAATGCCGTTATGAGGATGTATCTGAGCTATTTCGTACAGATGCGATGCGTGCGGTGAAGGCTTTATTAAAAAGAGATATCGTCATTGATTATCTATTTTTGGATCCGCCATATCACAAAAAAGAATATTATGATTTAGTCGAAACACTTGTTGAAGGCGGGAAGTTGGCGCATGATGCAATTATTATGTGCGAGCATTCAACGGAAGTCACGTTGCCGGAAAACTACGGCCGTTTTAACCTAGTTAGACAAGAAGAATACGGCAGTACGATCATTTCTATTTATCGTCACGAAGAGGAAGAGGGAGAAATCGTTTGACAGAAAAAATCGCAGTAGTACCTGGAAGTTTTGATCCGATTACGAATGGTCATATTGATATCATTCGCCGGGCAGCCGATGTTTTTGACACAGTATATGTCGCAGTATTAAATAACTCAGCTAAAAAGCCATTGTTTACAATTGAAGAGCGCACAGCCTTGATTAAAGAAGTGACAAAAGATTTGCCGAATATTCGAATTGAAACTTCTTCGGGACTGCTGATCGATTATGCCCGTGAAAAAAATGCGAAAGCCATTGTACGTGGTTTACGGGCTGTTTCCGACTTTGAATATGAAATGCAGATTACTTCGATGAACCGAGTGCTTGATGAAAATATTGAAACATTTTTCATCATGTCAAAAAATCAGTATTCATTTTTAAGTTCTAGCATCGTTAAGGAAGTAGCCAAATACGGCGGAAATGTAAGTGAGCTCGTACCAGCTCATGTTGAACAAGCACTAAACGAAAAATTCGCTAAATAAAAAAGAGCTTCTGTGAAGGATAACGTCCATACACAGAAGCTCTTTTTTGTATGCAATGGAGCTGTGCCCGCGGAAAATCTCCCGCCCGCAACTGTAATATACGCATATTATTAAAAAATCTTTTACAAAAACAGCAGGAAAAATAGAAGTGGGATCACAATGCTGTAAACAACACGCGTGAAAATATACGGACGAATCGCAATATTGGCAGATCGGGCAATTACGATTACTTGCAGGTGAATACTTAAACTCTGTGTTGTCAAAAATACGACAGTGAGAAATATAAGCATGTCGCCATAGAGTTGCTGGTGCAGCAAATGTAACCCGTTCGTCACCTCAAGAAAGCTGGCAATTCCAATTTCTAAATAGGTAGGAATTGATTTGAAAACCACTTCGACACTATGTAGAAACACTTGGTAAATCGTCGTAAAAAAAATGATTGTTGTTGCAACAATTAATATTGTAGGCGCACTTTCCTTGATACTTGATGTAAATGGTGTCGGGTCTTTAGGTGCTTTATGCACTTCTTTTGAAAGCGGAGTAGTAAATTTATATACGGCGATTAATAAAATGAATGAAAAGCTATGTAATAAAATTAAATATTGCCAGCTGAATGTTGTAGAATTTAATAAATCGCTTCCGACAAAACCGAATAAAAATAGCGGGCTTGGACAATGGCAAATGCCGAGCAAATAGGCGGCTTGCTGCTTTGTGATCGAATTACGTTTAACGAGTTGCGTAATTGTAGCAGCACCTGTAGGATACCCTCCGATGGCACTAATTCCGTAAGTTTGCAAAAAAACGATAAAGGGCGCATTGTTGTAAGAATGCGTCAATTTTAAAAGCCATGTCGTCAATACTAAATACGGCAATAAATATGGAAACAAAGCTTCCATAAATAGCGATACACCAATGTCTGCGCCTACATGTGTCATTTCCGGGAAAAATAATAATAAACTAATTAATGTAATACATAAAAGGATTGTCCAAATATTTTTCATCCTTTTCAATATTTTGTCATTCACTCGTTCAAATGCTACACTAATTGTATGCAATTGAAGTTTAAATTAGTATTTCAACTAATCGGCATGTAATTTTTAAGGAACGAATTTTGACATCAAACCGTCTTATAATTTGTTGGTACCTGACAAAAATTAGTCCTGCTACAATTATGCCAATGCGAAATCGATCAATTATAGAGGAGTCTAAATAAATGGGGAATAAAGGGAAAATAGCATTTGGCCTGTTTCTAATTATATTAATGGGTTTGTCTTTTTATAGGTTGGATTATTATATTACTAAACCGGGTGGTACATATAATGTAAGCGATTTTTTGGCGATACAAAATGGGGACCAGGACGATGAAGGTTCATTTTATATGACAACCGTTGCAATGGGGCAGGCAACTCCGTTAACTTATGCGATGGCAGCCTTCGCGAATTATTATGATATTGTAAAATTAACAGATGTGCGACAAGAGGAAGAAGATGACGAAGAGTATAATGTTCGTCAATTGAAATATATGACGGACTCCCAGTTTAATGCAACGTATGTAGCGTTCAATCGAGCCGGCCTTGATTATCAAGTGACGTACAAAGGTCTTTATGTATTGAATGTACTTGAAGATGGTGCGGCAGACGGACATTTAAAGCCGGGAGATGAAATTGTGGAAGTGGATAATGAGCGTATTGATAGTTTGGAGACGTTTCTTACTCTCATTACACCGAAAGTAAAGGGAGATAAGATTAATCTAGTTGTAAAACGTGATGGAAAACTTATTGACGAAACGTTGGAGATTAAAGAAATACCAGGTTCTGAAGGGCGTATTGGTATCGGTATTACCTATTCAGAAAGCAAATCAATCAAAACCGATCCGAAAGTGACCGTCAAAACAGAAGATATTGGCGGACCATCAGCCGGATTAATGTTTACACTAGAGCTGTTAAATCAGCTGATCGATGAAGATTTAACAAAAGGCTATGAAATTGCAGGTACCGGTGAAATGCTGGAGGATGGAACGGTAGGTCGAATTGGCGGTATTGAGAAGAAAATTGTTTCTGCGGATAAAGAAGGTGTTGATATTTTCTTTGCACCTGATGATGAAATAACAAAAGAAATGCTTGAGTATAACCCAAGCATTACTTCAAATTATGAGGTGGCAGCTCAAACAGCAAAAGCCATTAATTCCGACATGAAAGTCATTCCTGTTAAAACAATTGATGATGCCCTGAATTATTTAAACCAACTACAACCGAAAAATTAATAGCGAATAGGCGGAGTCTTATAATCTTCGTCTATTTTTTTATTTGAAAATTGCTGTATGCCTAATTGGTACATTTGGGTAGCGTGCAGGTCGATGGCCAATATAGGATCAATGACAGCTGCAACTCGGCTGATGAGCGGCAGCGAAAGGGACTTTTTAATACTTGAAATATATTGCTGTCCAGAAGGTGTCATGCCCAATATTCGAATATATGTAGGGCTTGAATAAGCATGTAACTGCTCTTTCGTGACCCCGGTATAAATATGTGTCAGCATTCGCTGGAGTCTTGTCCATGTATAACGCTTCGATTTTAACGCATTCATGAACTCCTCAAAGTTTGAACTCGTTCTTGCATATTTAATAAGTGAGTTTTCAAGTCCTTCAGATACGTCTGCATACTGTTTTAACTGCTGTGGCGTATGTCTTAAAATGGCATACTGCAAAAGTGGCCAAAAGCTTTCCCAGCTTGCAAAACGCCCATGTTCTGCCTGCCAGTGTCCAAGTTGATCAATACTTGGCCCGGGTAAATATTGTGTAACCTGCTCGAGAGACTTACCGCTGAACAATGCCTGACGAATCCCGGTAGCGCTTGCGATTTCGCTGTCTGTATCGATCGCATCATGATATCCTGCAGCGATTCGCTGAATGGTAGCAGGTCTCATAACTGTCTGTAGCTGCTCAATTGCTTCGACGTAATGGAAGCCTAGTATATTATTTGGTTGCCCTAAATCAATGTATGCATTCGGGGAAAGTTGTTTAAGCTGTTCATATGCCGTAAAAAGAGCTTGCGGGTAGCTTTTGCCTTGCTGAATTGTTTCTTTAATAATGGAGTTATAGAGTGTTCGGTTGCTTTCAATTAAGTGATAAGTGTTGAGAAACGGCGTGATGCTTCCTTGTTCGCTCCCAAATGCTAATGTCGTACATTGCATTGCTTCCAATAGTTGTACAGCACCAGAAGCAAAACCAGTTGCCTGAGCGGTGCTGAAAATATAAGGAAGTTCAATTACGACGTCAACTCCGCTTGCGAGTGCCATCTTCGTCCGGTACCATTTGTCGACGAGTGCGGGCTCTCCTCGCTGTAAAAATTGACCGCTCATAACAGCAACCGCAACATCACTGTTCGTTGTGCGCTTTGCTTCGTTTACGTGATGCAGATGGCCATTGTGAAATGGATTATATTCAACAACTATACCGACGGCTTGCATAAACTTCCCCCTTACGCTAAAATAGTTTTTTGTTCGCATCAATACGTTCGAAATGAATGTATCTTAGCAATATGTTAGAATTAATTTGATTATAAGCACGTTTTGTAATAGTGACAAGAAATTATCTTGACATCTTTTTTTATGGGCTATATAATAAACAGTGTTGTCTCGAGGTGATTAACGAATGAAATGGTCAATTCATCAATTATCAAAGTTTCGAAAAGACGGAATGCCGATTGATACAGTTGTTCAGTTGGATGAAGTAAAAAATCGTAACACCGATATACGTAACGTTTCACCCGTTCATGTAAAAGGGCTTTGTACTTTTGGTGCATCGCAAATGACTTGTCAATTAACGATTAGCACTACATTAACGCTTCCATGTGCACGCACATGGGAAGATGTTGAATATCCTGTGAACATCGAAACAGTAGAAGTTTTCAGCTGGGTCGATGAAGAAAATCGCGGGGATGTTGAGGGCGATATCCATTATGTTGATGGAGACGTTGTTGATATGAAACCAGTCCTGGAGGAATTAATTCTTCTTGAAGTGCCGATGCAAGTATTCAAAGAGGATACCGAAGGACAAGTGCAAGGCGGTAAAGGCTGGAACTATTCAACGGATGAAGATGTAGAAAAAGCTAAGGAAGTTGACGAACCAAAATTGGATCCAAGACTGGCTGCTTTAGCTAAGTATTTTGATCAAACAGATGAATAAATATCTGTAAGGAGGTGCCATCAATGGCTGTACCATTTAGAAGAACTTCTAAAACTGCAAAAAGAAAGCGTCGTACGCATTTCAAACTATCTGTACCTGGTATGGTAGCTTGCCCAAACTGTGGAGAAGCTAAACTATCTCACCGTGTTTGCAAAGCTTGCGGACAATACAAAGGTAAAGAAGTAGTAGCGAAATAATTCAGTATTTACGCTATATAAAGACTAGTTAAGAGACCATGGCTCTTAACTAGTCTTTTTTCTGTTTTTGCATAGAACCATTGTCAAAACATTAGCGCTCAACTATTATTAGAATAGTTTGATATATCGAAATAATTACTAAAGGGGATGGGCAAGTGGATTACTTAATTCAGAATGAAGATGGGATTCTAACATTTACGATTAATCGAGAAGATAAAAGAAATGCTATAAACTACGCGGTGATGGATGGTTTAAAGGAAGTTATTACATACATAAAAGAACATAATGGTGTGCGCTTCTTAGTTATAACAGGTGCCGGGGAAAAGTCATTTTGCTCGGGCGGGGACTTGTCGGAGTTTCATAGCTTGGAAACAGAAGAAGAAGCGTTTGGCATGCTGGGTAAAATGGGGAATATTTTATATGATTTAGCAACATTGCCTGTACCGACAATTGCTTTAATAAACGGAACTGCTGTTGGAGGAGGTTGTGAAATTGCGACAGCTTGCGATTTCCGCCTGATTTCCTCACATGCAAAAGCCGGCTTCATCCAAGGGACGCTTGCGATTACGTCTGGATGGGGTGGAGGAACATATTTGTTTGAGCGTGGACTGCGCCATGACCGTGCATTAAAAATGCTGGTAGACGCAAAACCATATGACGCGCAAACGTTATATGAGATTGGTTGGGCGATGCGTGTGTATATTGAAGGGACGAAAGAGCAGGCTCTTGCAGAATTTATTGAGCATATGGCTAAGATTCGTCCATCTGTCCATCAGGCATATAAAGAAATAGAATTAAGAAAATGGCGTGAGCGCAACATGTACGAGCGAGTGATGGAAGAAATCAGACTATGTGCAAAGCTGTGGGAATCCGAAGCCCACCACAAAGCTGTGCAGAACTTCCTCGAGAAGAAAAAATAATCCGTTAGCAGATTGCTTGAGTAATAATCTATATGAAGAACGTTGATTGGAATTGACGAGAAATGGAACGGGTGCTGAAATCGTCAAGTCCTGTGATAACGCATTCGTGACCAATATTGTGCTGGACTATAATTCGCACTGAAAATCAACTTCCCCTAGTTACGATGAAAACTATTTTTATCGTAACTTTTTTTGTTTTTAAGTCTATTTTGTTCATCATGGCATATAGTAGTAAAAAATATGAGGTGGTGCAACTGTGGAGCAAAAAAGAAGGAAAGATCAATGGACAATTGCAGATGATGAAAAGTTAGCTGAAATTGTGATTCAAACAGTTCAAAACGGACGTACACAATTAGAAGCTTTTGAGCAGGCAGCACAGGAATTAAACCGGACGAAGCAAGCTTGCGGCTTTCGCTGGAATAAAACATTGCGAGCGCAGTATGGACAGGTTTTGAACAGCGTCAGAAAGCGCCCGAAGCAATTAATGCGCAGTCACTTAAAATTGGCGTTATCTAGTTTTGAAGAATTGACAGAAGCGTATAACGATCTAGAAATGAAATATTCGGAATTGCAGTCAGAATACGACAAAATTACGAAGTGGTTACAACAAGGTGTAACTTTAACGAAAGGGAAACCGAGTTAAAGAAAACCCAACTATAAATAGAAATAAAATAATTTTTCGAGAAAATAATTGTAATTAATTTTAAGGCTACTTACAATAGAAGTAGAAACATAGCGCGAGTAGCGCAAATATCTTCTAACAAGGGGGCCTTTTGCATGGCAGAAGTAAAAGCACAGATGGCAGGGACAGTATTCGAGGTAAGTGTTAAAGAAGGAGACAGTGTGACAAAAGGGCAAACACTCATCATTTTGGAATCGATGAAAATGGAAATCCCGCATGAGGCAGAAGCGGATGGAACAGTAGCAAAAATTACTGTTGCTGAAGGAGATTTTGTTGAAGAGAATGATATCTTAGTAGAATTAGCTTAAGTGATGGAGGGAAGATAATGACACAGCCTACTTATAACGAACACTTACAGCATAAAACAGAAAAAATATACGCAGGCGGGCAACCTAAATATCACGAAAAGTTAAAAGAAACGAATAAACTTTTTGTCCGGGATCGCTTGAAGCAATTATTTGATGATGGAATTTATGAGGAAGATGCCCGATTTGCAAATTGTGAGGCCGGAGATTTGCCTGCGGATGGAGTTGTAACAGCTATTGGGCAAATTGATGGGCAAACCGTTTGCGTTATGGCAAATGACTCTACTATCAAAGCTGGGTCATGGGGTTCACGAACAGTTGAAAAAATAATCCGTATTCAAGAAACTGCGGAAAAGATGCAAGTACCAATGCTTTACTTAGTCGATTCTGCAGGGGCCCGTATAACAGATCAGCTTGAAATGTTCCCTGGGCGACGCGGGGCAGGCCGTATTTTCCATAATCAAGTACGTATGAGCGGAATGATTCCTCAAATATGTATTTTATTCGGCCCATCTGCTGCAGGAGGAGCCTATATTCCGGCCTTTTGTGACATCGTTATAATGGTGGACGGAAATGCTTCAATGTACTTAGGATCACCGAGAATGGCTGAAAAAGTAATCGGCGAAAAAGTTTCGCTCGAAGAAATGGGCGGAGCGCGTATGCACTGTACCGTTAGCGGCTGTGGAGATGTGTTGGCTGCGAACGAAGAAGAGGCAATCCGTGAAGCGAGGCGTTATATCAGTTATTTTCCTGCAAACTTTGCAGAATTCCCTCCGATTGATGAAACGAAGGTACCTAAAAGCGGGAGAACACTGGAAGAGATTATTCCTGAAAATCAAAATGCGCCATTTGATATGTATGAATGTATCGAACAGCTGATTGATGAAGACAGCTTCTTTGAAATTAAAAAGCTTTTTGCTTCTGAACTGATAACTGGGCTAGCGCGCATCGATGGGCAAGTTGTAGGGATTATCGCCAATCAGCCGAAGGTAAAAGGCGGCGTATTGTTTATCGATTCTGCCGATAAAGCGGCGAAGTTCATAACGCTTTGTGATGCATTCTCCATTCCGCTGCTATTTTTAGCAGATGTACCGGGCTTTATGATCGGTACAAAAGTAGAAAAGGCGGGAATTATTCGACATGGAGCAAAATTTATATCGGCGATGAGTTCAGCGACAGTACCAAAAATCTCGGTTATCGTTCGTAAAGCGTATGGAGCTGGCCTTTATGCGATGTGCGGACCGGCATTTGAACCGGATGCAGTAATTGCTTTACCAACTGCCCAAATAGCGGTAATGGGTCCTGAAGCGGCTGTAAATGCTGTTTATTCAAATAAAATCGAGGCGATTGAAGATCCGAAAGAGCGAATCCAGTTTGTGAAACAAAAAATTGAAGAATACAAGGAAGAAATCGATTTATACAAATTAGCTTCCGAGATGGTAATTGATGATATTGTCGCACCAAATCAACTGCGACATACATTAATTCAACGCTTTAATTACTATAATTCGAAACAAATTGTTTTACCATATCGAAAACATCCGGTATATCCAGTATAATAAATTTAGCTAAAGGTCTGTCTTGAAGGCAGACCTTTTTAATTCGAAATAAATTTGAGGTATAATATAATGCGAATTGAAATCATTGGTGCAGGTGCAGTTGGTTTATTAGTAGCAAGCTATTTTGCTGAAAAGAATATGGATGTGTACATTGTCGGGAAACCTGCGGAGAGAACTGTATTTAAGGACATCCAGATTGCTAGGACGAACTTGAATCAATCTGTTACGACCGTCAACGTTAAGTATATTTCTGCACTTACCAATAAAGCGAATTTAATCATTGTAGCTGTAAAATATGGACAACTTCATGAAGTGTATGCAAGTATGGAGCATGTAAACGAATCTATTCCATTATTATTTTTGCAGAATGGTTTAGCACATTATGAGGAAGTACTTGCATTAAGTAAAGCCCATATTGCATTTAGCTCGATTCAATTCGGGGCTCTTAAACTGTCACAGTATCATGTCGCCCATAAAGGGGAAGGTGTGATGAAAGTTGCTGTAGCAAAAGGGGATCACAGCAAGTTTGATTTCCTAAACGAACTTTCATCGTCCGGTCTGCCGATTGTATTTGAAGAGGATGCAGAAATGATGCTGATGGAGAAAGCGCTGCTGAATTGTTTTATCAATCCGTTAACCGCGATTTTGCAAGTGAAAAATGGACAGCTAATTACACAGAGCTATACATTGCAATTATTGAATAATTTATATAACGAACTCATAACGGCATTTCCGCAGTTTAAAGAATCGTTTCGGTTTGAACAAGTTATTGCACTTTGTGAAAGAACAGCAGGAAATACATCGTCTATGCTGGCGGATCGTCTCGCAAATCGCAGAACCGAAATTGATACTATAGCGGGAGCGATTTTGAAAAAAGCGGAGCAAAATGAGAAGGAATTACCTGTGTTACAAACACTTTATCATCTAGTGAAAGCATTTGAAGAGAGCGGTGAACAACTGTGATATTATTTTTTCAATATTTGGTGGCAACAATTATTGTATGTCCAATTATTGCTTTTATCACTGTGCTGCTCATATGCCGTAAGCTTCGAATAAAAAAACATAAGGCGATTGGCTTGGCGGCGGATATTACAACATTTCTTTTGTTTTTTTCAATACCAATTGCGTTACAAGGACTATGGAATATTGGTATATTAATGCCGATGCTAATTGTCGTACTCGTAATTGCGATTGTTTTTACATATGTTGATTGGCGAACGAAAAAAGAAATTGAAGTAAAGCCATTACTGAAAAAAGTTTGGCGCTTTTACTTTTTATTGTTCAGCATCACTTATTTTATAATTTGGATCGTTGGAATTACCCATTCAGTTATGATGTTTATGATGGCTGATTAGGTGGCTAGACTTTTCTTTTCTGTAAACTAGTATCCGGAGAAAAATAAAGCAACGCAGTAATAAAGGTAATTTCAAAATTGAGTAAAGAGAAGTAGAGGAGAATTTTCATGGAGCTAGAACAAATAAATTCACCAGTAACGAATAAGCTATTAGCGGACTATTGGTCGGAGAATGGCGATATCCATTCGTTTTTTGAATATAAATATAGTGAGGGAGCTTTTGATCAACGATTCGAGTATTTGAAAAATCGTACATATCGTTCGAAAGAGCTGGCTCAAATTATACGCAGTTATATGGAGCGGTATGGCATCCCGGAAAAAACGGGGCATCATTTAGATGAACTTGAGCAAGGTGCTGTAGTTGTAGTAGGTGGTCAGCAAGCTGGTTTGCTGACAGGTCCTCTCTACTCTGTTCATAAAGCGATTACGGTTATTCTGCTGGCGGAACAACAAAGGAAAGTACTAAATGCACCGGTTGTACCAATGTTTTGGATTGCGGGTGAAGATCACGATATAGAAGAGATCAATCATACGTATACAATGACAAATGGCGAAGTGAAAAAACGTGGTTACAGTGAACGTTCTAAGCTGAAGAAAATGGCTTCGACTACAGAATTGAATAAAGAAGCACTACAACAGTTTATTTTAAACGTATTTAAAGATTATGGGGAAACAGAACATACAGCAGACTTACTGAATAATGTTTTGAATCATGCAGATAATAGTGAAACATTTACTGATTTCTTTACGCTGCTGATGAATGATTTATTTAAAAAGCATGGCTTATTAATGCTGGATGCAACATATCGGCCGTTCAGACAGTATGAAAAAAACTATTTTGTCCAATTGATTGAAAAAAACGAATCGATCGCAACAGGTGTTGTAGCGCAGGAAAGAAAGCTTGCCGAGAAAGGCTATGCAATGCCGATCGAAGCTACGGAGCAAAATGCGAATTTATTTTACATTAAAGAAGGCGAGCGTTTTCTGCTGGAGCGCAGTGGAGGCCATTTTAAAAATGGGTCAGCCCATGCGAATTTTTCGAAAGAGGAATTAGTAGCTATTGCGAATGAGTCTCCTGAATTTTTAAGCAATAATGTTGTTACCCGACCATTGATGCAGGAAATGGCACTCCCGGTACTAGCTTTTGTCGGCGGTCCCGGTGAACTTGCTTATTGGGCAACTTTAAAGCCTGCATTTGATACACTGCAGCTGCAAATGCCGATATTTGCGCCAAGGCTCAGCATTACGCTTGTTACCCGTCAAGTTGATGCATTACTGGAACAAAAAGAGCTGTCTGTAACGGATGTGCTGTCAGGTAAGGTCGATGAACACTTAGCGCAATTTGTGGATAGTGTGAAAGACGAGCAAGTAACGCGCGCGATTGAGCAGATGCAAAAACAGATGGAAGAGCAGTATGAACAACTGACGAGCTATCTGCAGCATGGTAACTATCATGTGGAAGATTTATTGGAGAAGAATAAAAATTACCATGAGCGTCAATTCCAATATTTACGCTCGAAACTGGAACAGCAAAATATAGAAAAGCATGAAGTTGCAATTCGCCAATACAAAACGATCCAGTCGCTATTATATCCGAATGGTAGTTACCAGGAGCGTTTATACAACCCTTATTTGTTTCTAAATACCTATGGGGAAAAGCTGATTGATGATTTATTGGAGTTACCTATGAGTATTTCCGTGAAACACCAACTTATTACCTTATAAATAACAAGAGTTATCTCATATGTAGATAACTCTTTTTTGTGTCTTTTAGCACCGAACGTATGTGTGAGAATATGCTCATTTACGTAATTTCGTTTTATTGTTATGAGAAGCAAGGAATTTGGTGGTAGAAAGTGGGGGGATGTGGTACATTATTTATTAAAGTGGGGTGAGTAGCATGTTCATGGGAGAATATCAACATTCTATCGATGCAAAAGGCCGTATGATTGTCCCTGCAAAGTTTCGAGAATCACTTGGAGAACACTTTGTAATAACTCGCGGGCTAGATCAATGCATTTTTGGATATCCTATGGATGAATGGCGAAAACTCGAAGATAAATTAAAGGATTTACCGATGACCAAAAAAGATGCTCGTGCATTTGCGCGATTTTTCTTTTCTGGGGCAACAGAAGTTGAAGTGGACAAGCAAGGCCGAATTAATATTCCGTCTACACTGATTGGATACGCTAATCTTGAAAAAGAATGCGTGATATTAGGTGTATCGAGTAAAATTGAAATTTGGGCGAAAGAATCTTGGCAGCAATACTTCGAGCAATCGGCGGAATCATTTGATGAAATCGCAGAAAATCTGATTGGCTTTGATTTTTAAATTTTTTAGTAGTAGTTGGAAAAATTTAAAGCAATGGTCACTATTACAGAACCGACATGAACTCTTAATCCGGGTGTAATAGTACCGACACGTAATTGAATTAATATTAAGAGGTGCTTCAAACTATGTTCGATCATACAACCGTATTATTGAGAGAAACTGTTGATGGGTTGAACATCAATCCGGATGGTATTTATGTAGACTGCACATTAGGTGGTGCAGGTCATAGTGAGTACCTTGTACAACAATTATCAGAAAAAGGCCGTTTAATTTGCTTTGACCAGGATACAACGGCTATTGAAAACGCAAAAGTACGATTAGCCGATTATTTAGATCGCGTTATATTCGTACACTCAAATTTCCGCTATTTAAAAGAAGAATTACACAAACTGAACATTCATCAAATAGATGGGATTTTATATGATTTAGGTGTTTCATCACCACAACTAGATACACCAGAACGCGGATTTAGTTACCATCATGATGCACCGCTCGATATGCGAATGGATCAGACTGCAGAACTGAGCGCATATCATGTTGTGAATGAATGGTCATACGAAAATCTTGTTCGTATTTTCTTCCGTTACGGAGAAGAAAAATTTTCTAAACAAGTTGCGCGCAAAATTGAACAAGCCCGTGAAATTGCTCCTGTTGAAACAACGGGTCAATTAGTAGAGCTTATAAAAGATGGTATTCCAGCCCCAGCACGTCGCAAAGGTGGACATCCTGCAAAGCGAATCTTCCAGGCTATTCGAATTGCTGTAAATGATGAATTAGGTGCAGCGGAAGATTCTTTAGTAGATGCAATCGATTTATTGAAAATTGGTGGTCGTATAAGTGTGATTACATTCCATTCATTAGAAGACCGCTTAACAAAAACACTGTTTAAAGAGGCTTCATCATTGCCGGATTTACCTCCCGGATTACCGGTTATTCCAGAGCATATGAAACCAGTACTTAAATTAGTGACAAGAAAACCGATTTTACCATCAGACGAGGAGTTAGCTGCGAATAATCGTTCACGTTCAGCAAAATTGCGCATCGCTGAAAAAATTAACGATAAAGGACGTGGGTAAAAAATGGCAGTAAGAGCAAGGCAAACTTATATACAACAGCAGCCAGAACTACCTCAACATCAGCAGCAGGAACAAAGACTGCCGGTTCAGCAGAAAAAACGCAAACCAAAGTATTTTTCGGCACAGGAAAAGTTTTTGTTCCTAGTATTTGCAATCGTAGTAGCATCTTTCGCTATTTCCATATTACATACTCAAGGAGAAATCCAAACACTCAGTATGGAAATCCAAAAAATCGAACGCGACATAACTGAAGTCAATAACAATAATACAGATTTAAAAGTACAAGTAAGTGAACGCTCCACTCACCAACGTATTTGGGAAAAAGCGAAAGAACTCGGATTAACACTAAATGAGAAAAATGTGAAAGTAGTGCCGGGAGAATGAAAAAGAGAAGATTTCGTTACCAGATAGGAGCCTTTCTAATGTTTATATTCTTTGGAGGGCTCTTTTTACTATTATATTGGCGTTTTGCATCAATCCAGGCGACAGGGATGGTAAAAGGGCATGAATTGGAAGAAGAAGCATTATCAAGGTACGAAACTGGATATGTGTTATCGGCAGACCGTGGGAAGATTCTGGACCGCAATGAAAATGTGATTGCCGAAGATACATTAAGCTACCGTCTTGTAGCGGTAATTAAAGAATCGGCAACAGAAAACAAAAAAAATCCAAGGCATGTCGTCGATAAAGCTGAAACAGCAAAGTTATTGGCGCAATACATTCCGATGGATGAAGAAAAAATTTATGAACGGCTAAACCCATCCAAAGATTTATATCAAGTCGAGTTTGGACTGGCAGGGCGCGGCATCAGTCATGAAGTGAAAAAGAAGATTGAAGAGCTTGATCTGCCTGGCATTCTATTATACAGCGACAAAAAACGCTATTATCCGAACGGTGCCTTTGCCTCTCATCTTATAGGTTTTGCATTGCGTGAAACCGATGATGACGGGAATTCGTCGGTTGTCGGGAAAATGGGGCTTGAATATATTTATGACAAGCAATTAACGGGAACCGATGGTAAGTTAACCTACCAGCGAGATGCTCGTAACTATTTATTGCCAAGCAGTGATAAAGTCGTACAGGAAGCACAAGACGGGAACGATATTTATTTGACAATCGATAAAACGATCCAAAACTTCCTGGAAGAAGCAATGACGCGTGTCAACGATCAATATAAGCCGCAGTCTATGGTTGCTGTCGTAGCGAATCCAAAAACGGGAGAAATCTTGGCGATGTCACAACGACCAACTTTCAATCCTGACACGCGTGAAGGATTAGATGGCAACTGGCTAAATGATGTTGTGGAAAATACAATTGAACCGGGTTCCACATTTAAAACATTTACGGTTGCAGCCGCAATCGATTCAGGGAATTGGCATCCGAATGCAACGTACCAGTCAGGGCAGTATAAAGTTTATAACGATACAATACGGGATCACAATAGATACGGTTGGGGCCCGATTTCCTATTTACAAGGTATTCAACGCTCTTCAAATACGGCGATGACGAACTTGCTTGATATTATGGGCTGGGAAACGTATGAAAGCTATTTAAAGGAGTTTGGTTTCGGTCAAAAAACAGGCATTGATTTACCGAATGAAGCGAGCGGCATTATTAACTCGCGCTATCCTTTGGAAAAGTATACGACGACATTCGGTCAAGGTTCGACTGTTACACCGATTCAGTTAATACAAGGGGTAACGGCCGTTGCGAATGACGGGAAAATGATGCAGCCATATGTAATCGATAAAATTGTTAATCCGAACACTGGTGAGGTTTTAGTAGATTCAGAGCCTACTATGAAAGGTGAACCGATTTCGGCCGAGACAGCGCAGCAAACGCGTGAAGTTCTAGCTTCTACTATATACGGAGAAGTCGGGAATGCGAAACGTTTCCAGATTGACGGCTATAAAGTAGCCGGAAAAACAGGAACTGCCCAAATGCCAAAAGCAAATGGAATTGGTTATGACTGGGGGAAAAATGAATTCCTTTATTCATTTTTAGGAATGGCTCCAGCGGAAGATCCACAGCTGGCTGTATTTATTGCAGTTGCAAAGCCAAAACTAGGTGCAACCGAAATAGGTTCTGACCCAGTTTCACAAGTTTTCAATTCAGTTGTACTGAACAGTTTGAAGTACATGAATATCAATCCGTCGGACGTAGCAGAAGTGGAGACGACAAAGATTGACGATTATGTAGGCAAGCAGACAGATACTGTCATGACTCAACTGGAAGCAGAAGGACTGGTACCAGTAATAATCGGTCAAGACGGAGAAATTACAGAACAGTTCCCTGCAGCAGATGCATCATTAACAAGTGGGAGCATCGTTTTCTTAAAGACAGATGGAGAAATTACATTACCATCGTTTAGTGATTGGTCACTACGTAATTTACTTGTTTATAAGTCACTATCCAAACTGCCGATTGAAATTGTCGGGGAAGGTTATGTTGAAAGCCAAAGTGTTTCTCAAGGGACGCCAATAACAGATGATTCACCGATCGTCGTCAAGCTAAAAACCCCTGAGGAGAAGCATTTGACCCCTCCGGCAGAGGATATGGAGCTGGAAGAAGAGCAAGACGAAGAATTTAGTGAAGAACTTCCACAAGATTAGAGAGATTTGAATACAAACTTCATCTTTAACATACGTTGTTTTAGGTGAGGTGTCATATTATGAAATGGGTAACTACAAAATCTAAAAAACGTTTAACATGGATCGCCATCGCACTTGTATTATACGGCGTGGCGATTTTTGTTAAATTAGTATCCGTTCAAATTATTCAGTATGATGAGCTTTCGACAAAGGCAAAAGAAAACTGGGACAGGGAAATTCCGTTCCATACACAGCGAGGCGAAATTACTGACCGAAACAATGAAGTAATTGTAACGAATAAACTTGCCCCGACTTTGTACTTCATGCCTTCACAAAACGAAGATAAAGAACAAGCAGCAGATGCCATTGCAAATGTGCTCAATAAGGATCGAGCCAAAATATTGAATAGACTGCTGCAAAGAGTATCCCTAGTAAAAATTGCTCCAGAAGCTAAAAACATCACTTATGAGCAAGCGGAAAAAATCCAGCAGCTCCAAATTCCGGGTTTATACAGTGGTGTCGATTATGTAAGGTCTTATCCGCACGGAAATTTGCTTGCACGCTTTTTAGGGTTTACAGGTGCTGATAACCAAGGTTTGGCAGGAATCGAATACGAATATGATGAATTACTAAAAAGTTCGGATGCAGCCATTCGGTTATTTACTGATGCAAAAGGGAATGCATTGGAGCATGTAGATGATGAATGGAAAGACGGAAAAGACGGTGCGACAATT
The DNA here is from genome assembly GCF_040273735.1 of Solibacillus sp. Taxonomy (NCBI): domain Bacteria; kingdom Bacillati; phylum Bacillota; class Bacilli; order Caryophanales; family Caryophanaceae; genus Solibacillus; species Solibacillus sp. The sequence continues at coordinate 93,067 of NZ_JBELZM010000001.1, forward strand.
CAGCTGACAATTGATTTAAAACTTCAGAAAATTGTCGAACGAGAATTATCACAGGCAATGCTGGAATATGATGCAGATCAGGCATTGGCCATTGCAATGAATCCAAATAGTGGTGAAATACTGGCGCTTGCATCATTCCCGACATACGATCCAATGAAATTTTCGGAAGTAGAGCCAAGTATATATAATCGTAACCTTCCTGTATTTATGTCTTATGAACCGGGTTCCACATTCAAAATTATTACGCTCAGTGCTGCTATTGAAGAAGGTGTAGTCAACATGGAGGAAGAACATTTTCATGATCAAGGCTATACAATGGTCGAGGGGGCACGATTGCGCTGTTGGAAACGAGAAGGACATAAAGACCAGACTTTTTACGAAGTTGTACAAAATTCCTGTAACCCTGGTTTTGTAGAGCTAGGGCAACGAGTAGGTTCAACTAAGTTGCTTGAGTATATTCACAAATTCGGATTCGGGAAAAAAACGGGCTCTAACATTGCCGGCGAATCATCAGGTATATTATTTTCAAAAGAAGCATTTGGTCCGGTAGAGCATGCTACGACCTCTTTTGGTCAGGGTGTTTCCGTTACGCCGATTCAGCAGATGCAGGCAGTCTCAGCAGCAATTAATGGCGGGACATTATATACGCCATATACGGTTTCGAAAATACTGGACTCCAAAACAAATGAAGTTATTATGGAGCAAGATCCTGAAGCAAAAGCGCAGGTCATCAGTGAAGAGACATCGGAAAAAGTGCGTCATGCATTGGAGCTTGTAGTTGCAAAAGGTTCTGGTCGCCAGGCATTTCGTGACGGTTTACGCATTGGTGGCAAAACAGGGACAGCGCAAAAGGTGGAAAACGGCCGCTATAAGGACGGAGACTATATTGTATCGTTCATCGGTTTTGCGCCGGCCAATGATCCGGAAATTATCGTGTATGTTGCGATTGATAATCCGAAAAGTTCCTTGCAATTCGGAAGTGTTATCGCTGCACCGATTGTAGGTCGCATTATTGAAGATGCAGCACCGCTGTACAATATCGAAAAGCAAAAAGATCAAATAGAACGGGATTACGTTTGGGGCGATGAATTGACTGAGCGTACACCAAACTTTATTGGAATGACAAAAGAAGAAGTAATTCCACATTTATATCCTTATAAGATCGAATGGCACGGAGAAGGCGAAAAAGTAATTCAGCAAGTTCCATCAGCTGATAGTCTTATTATCCAAAGTGGTAGTGTTCATTTATATTTAGGAAATTAAATTGGATTTCCGTCTTTCAAAATGCAACTAAAACAACTATTATAGTGAAGGACGTTTTTTCACAATAATAACTAGAGGTCGTAATCGTTGAAAATCAAACGTTCACCATATTCAGACAGAAGTTTTAAAGGAGATATATTATGACATTATCAACAACATTGACCATACTCTTTTCATCATTTTTAGTAACGGTCATTTTAGCACCAGTAGGAATCCCTCTTTTACGCCGATTAAAATTCGGGCAAAGTATACGTGAAGAAGGCCCTCAATCACATATGAAAAAAGCGGGTACACCTACAATGGGTGGTTTAATTTTCTTGTTAGCCATTATTATTTCGACAATTATAGTCGCAATGATTTTCGACTTGTTTACAACACAAACGATTGTATTATTACTTGTTTTAGTTGGATTTGGCGTAATTGGCTTTTTAGATGATGGGCTAAAAGTTATTTTTAAACGTAATTTAGGACTGACTTCCCTTCAAAAATTAATTGGTCAAATCGCAATTGCGATTGCAGCGTTTTTACTATTACGTTTAGGTTCATTTGATACATCTGTAGGGATTCCATATACAGATTTATCGATAGATTTAGGAATTCTATATGTAGGGTTTTTAATATTCTGGCTAGTAGGTTTTTCAAATGCGGTCAATTTAACAGATGGTTTGGATGGACTCGTATCAGGAACGGCTTCAATTGCATTTGCTGCATTCGGTGTCATTGCATTATTTAACGAGCAAGCCGATATCGCATTATTTGCATTTGCTGTAACTGGTGCATTACTAGGATTTTTGATTTTTAATGCAAATCCGGCGAAAGTGTTTATGGGAGATACAGGTTCCCTTGCGCTTGGCGGTGCATTGGCAATGATTTCGGTACTGGTAAAACAAGAATTGCTGTTACTATTAATCGGTCTCGTATTTGTTATTGAAACATTATCCGTTATTTTACAAGTAGGAAGCTATAAACTGCGTAAAAAACGTATTTTCAAAATGAGTCCGATTCACCACCATTTTGAATTATCTGGCTGGTCAGAATGGAAAGTCGTACTAGTATTTTGGTCAACAGGGTGTATCGTAGCACTTATAGCAGTATTAGCGGAGGCGTTATTATGATGGAATATGAAGGATTACAAGCTAAAAAAGTACTCGTTTTAGGATTGGCGAAAAGTGGTGTTGCGGCTGCTGAACTTTTGCATCGGTTAGGTGCATTTGTAACAGTCAATGATGCAAAGCCATTTGATGCAAATCCTGAAGCGCAGGAGCTTTTATCAAAAGGAATTACCGTAATTTGTGGACGACACCCAGAAGATTTGCTTGATGAAGGTTTTGAGCTTGTCGTAAAAAACCCCGGGATTCCATACACAAATCCGATCGTTGCCGATGCGATAATAAAAGGTCTACCTGTTATTACAGAAATGGAACTTGCCTATTTAGTAAGTGAAGCCCCATTTATCGGTATTACCGGTTCGAATGGTAAAACAACAACAACAACTTTACTATACGAAATGCTAAAAGTAGGCAGTTTAAAACCATTAATCGCCGGGAATATTGGAACCGTTGCTTGTGGTGTTGCAGCAGAAGCAAAAGCAGATGAGGTCATCGTTACTGAGTTATCATCGTTTCAGTTAATGGGGACACGTGAATTCAGACCGCATATTGCAATTTTGACAAATCTGTATGAAGCCCATTTAGATTACCATGGGACATTTGAAGAATATGCTGAAGCTAAATTTGGGGTCACACGCAACCAAACAGCTGAAGATTATTTTATTTATAATGCCGATCAGGAAGTTGTGGCGAAATATGCTCAAAAATCAAATGCCCAACTCATTCCATTTACGACAAAAGGTCATGCAAAACAAGGAATTAGTGCAGATAAAGAAAACATTTATTGGCAAGGCGATGCGATCTTAAAACGTGATAATATTGTATTGCCAGGCGAGCATAATTTAGAAAATATTTTATGTGCTGTAGCAGCAGCCCTACTGCAGCAATGTCCTGTTGAAGCGATTGAAGAAGTTTTATCAACATTTGCAGGGGTACGTCACCGTACGCAGTTTGTCCGTGAATGGCAAGGACGTAAAATTTACAATGATTCAAAAGCAACAAATGTACTGGCAACGAAAAGTGCCTTGGCTGCATTTGAGCAACCGATTGTATTATTGGCCGGCGGATTAGATCGCGGGCATTCATTTGAAGAGCTTCGTAAAGAAATGACACGTGTAAAGGCAGTTGTCGCGTTCGGTGAGACTGCACTTCGCTTTATCGAATTTGCAAAATCATGTGGCATTACGAATATTGTGCGTGCAATTGATGTAGAAGATGCAGTCGGATACGGAGCAAAAATGTCTGAAGAAGGTGACATCATTTTACTGTCACCGGCATGTGCAAGCTGGGATCAACATGCGAGCTTTGAAATTCGGGGCGACTTATTTATTGATCGTGTTATGAAACTTTCATAAGAAAGGATAGTTACACTGTCGCAAAAAAATCAACAGTATTTTATGATCAGTGCGATTGTATTGTCGCTTATTGGCATACTCTTTATTTTTTCAGCAGGTACATATTGGGGGAATGTTCACTATGATGGACAAACCCCGTTTTACCTGAAGCAGTCAATCTATTTCATCGTTGCACTTATCATTTGTGCAGCCATTATGAACTGGGAGTTTTTACAGCAACCGAAAGTGTGGAAGATTTTTTATATCATCTCGCTTGGCTTACTTGTTGCTGTTCTTATCCCGGGTATCGGGATTGTCCGAAATGGTTCGCAAAGTTGGATTGGAATCGGTCCTTTAACGATACAACCGGCTGAAATTGCGAAAGTAACGACAATTATTTATATTAGTGCCTTATTAACACAGCGGAAATCGTATGAGCGCATTGTTCAAGTGAAGCATTTTCTCATATTGATTCTTCCGGCAGCCTTAATTATGCTTCAGCCTGATTTCGGTGCTGTCTTTATATTAGTTGTAGTTGTTTTAATTATATTTTTTATTGCACAATATCCGTTGCGCTTATATGTTGTCCTCATCACTTTAGGTATAGGAGGCCTTGCCGGGTTAATTATCGCGGCTCCATATCGTCTTAAACGGATCGAAGCGTTTATCAACCCTTGGGCAGACCCGTTAGGAAGCGGCTTCCAAGCTGTACAATCTTTATTTGCGATAGGTCCGGCAGGCTTGTTTGGACATGGATTATTAAAAAGTAGACAAAAGTATTTATACTTACCGGAACCGCAGAACGATTTTATTTTTGCGATTATTTTAGAAGAAATCGGACTTGTCGGTGGAATGGGACTGCTGCTTATTTTTGCGTGCTTTTTAATTCTAGGATATCGCTTGGCATTACAATGTAAGCATGTATTTCATTTTTATGCGATATGCGGACTTACAACGATGATTGCTGTACAGGCAGCGCTGAACATAGGGGTAGTTATTAACTTATTGCCTGTAACCGGTGTAACACTGCCATTTATAAGCTATGGCGGAACATCGCTCGTTGTTGTCTGGGTAACCGTAGCGCTTATTTTAAATTTTTCATATGAAAGAAGGAAGGAGTAGGGATAATGGAAAAAGTAATCGATATTACAGAACGAGTACCAGCTATGAAAAAACGCAGAAGACGCCGTACAAATTTTAAATTTTTAGGACTAGTGACGATTTTTCTTTTTATCATTATCATCCTTCTTTATTTTCAATTACCTTATAGTGATATAAAAAAAATTGATATTAAAGGGGCAGCTCTTAAGGAAGATACGTACTATATCGAACAGTCAAATTTAAAAATTGATGATTCGTTATGGGGCTTTAAAATTTCGGAAGTGGAGCAGGCAATTGCTCAGCATGAATGGGTAAAATCCGTAAATGTCGAAAGGAAATTCCTGAATGAAGTTCAAATTACAATTGAGGAATGGCAAAAAGTAGCCTATATCTCACAAGACGGGGAGTTTTACCCTATGCTTGATAATGGCATTGTCTTTGAAGAACCCAATGAAATTGTTCCTATCGATGCACCGATTTTCCGGGATTTCGAAAATGAGGCTCTTCGAAAAAAGCTGTTAAAGGAACTTGCAAATCTAAAACCGGAAGTACTGTCGCTCATTTCACAAATTAATGCAAATCCCACAGAGGCGGACCCGTATTCAATTACGCTTTTCATGAATGATGGCTATGAAGTACGCGCAGATGCGAATACTTTAGCAGAAAAGTTAAATTACTATCCATCGATTATTGCGCAAATTGAAAGCGAGGACGTCTCTGAAAAAGGGATTGTAGATATTGAGGTTGGTTCATATTACCGACCTTTTTCAGGAGAATATTCATTAATAAAAGAAGACACTGAAAAAACTGAAGAAACTACAGATGAAACAGAAAATGCGGAAACGGATGAAGGGGGGCAACTGGAAGAACAAAATGAAGAAGAGCCAGAATGATAACAGCAGGCAGCCGAAGAAAAAATCTGCATTTTTTTCAAAAAAGTATGGCGCTATACTAATTGTATGCGTGATTACAGGATTTATTATCGGTTTTTCCTATAATTTATCGAAGGACAAGCGTACATTAAGTTCTGCCTCTCCCCAGTTTGAGCAGGAAAATCAGTACATGGAAGATTTGATTGAAAAACAGGAAAGAAACAAAGAGCTTGCAGGTGAGTTGGCCCAATTAGAGGAGAAAATTCGAACATATGAAAAGCAGTTTTCTTCGAACGAAACGCAATATGAACAGAATCGGCAGGATGCTGAGCAATTGCGACTGTTATTAGGACTAACAGATGGAATGGGACAAGGGATCAAAATAACACTGCAAGACGGTGATTATAATCCAGATACTACCAACCCCAATGAGTATATTGTGCACGAAAGTCACATATTTAAAGTATTAAATGAATTAAAAATTGCAGGTGCCGAGGCAATTTCGATTAACGGACAACGTTTGAAACCGAATTCTTACATTGCCTGCAATGGTCCAGTCATAACAATTGATGGACAACAGTACCCCGCACCATTTGTAATTGAGGCAGTTGGTAATCAGGATGTACTTATTTCTTCGTTAGAATTGGCAGGGGGAGTATTTGACCAATTATTAAATGAACAAATTGTCGTTACTTTGGAAACAGACGACCTAATAGAAATGCAAACAGTCAGCGATGAATAAGGCATAAAATCGGAGGGAAGATGATGACGAAAAAAATGTACCGTAATATTACAATGATCTCGTTCATCATCGGCTTTATGCTTGCAGTTCAATACAACACTGTTCAAAATCCGACCGAACGAACTACAGTTGATATTTGGGAAATTCGTCAGCAATTATTTGTGGAACAGGAGCGGCATTCCGAACTGCTGACCGCCATAAGCGAACTAACCGAAACAGTAAATAAATATGAGGATGCAGAGTTTGATAATCCGGAAATACTATTGCAGCAAACTGTTGATCAACTCAAAGAACGTGCAGGAATTTTGCCGGTTGAAGGACCGGGGTTAACGTTATCAGTTGGCCCTTCACCTGAATTAATGGACTTAGGCTATGAAATAAAGCCTGTATCGCCTGAACTGTTAATTCGCCTTATAAATGATTTAAATCGCTATAATGCACGGGCAATTGAAGTGGATGGCAAACGTTTAAGCTACAATTCGGCCATTCGCGATATTAATGGGAAAACGACGATCAATAGTGAGCCGATTCAAAATATGGATATTGAAATAAACATCATTACACTTACGTATGAGCAAGCCGAGAAAATGAAAAATCATTTGCTGGCTTCTACGTTTCAGGATGAGTTTTATATTGATAATCTAGTATTGTCGATTCATGATTCAGAGCAGAATATACAAATTGATTCAGTTGCGCCTGTACAAAGAATTAAGTATTTATCAGAAAAGTAGAAGGGGATGCGAATATGTGGTTACCACTTTTAGGTCTTATATTAGGTGTGGTATTAGGGATTTTAACAGATATTCAAATTCCATCTGTTTATGAAAACTATTTATCCATTGCTGTACTGGCGGCTCTCGATACAATGGTCGGCGGTATCCGTGCATTATTGCAGCAAGTTTACGATGACAAAGTATTTATTTCCGGGTTTTTCTTTAATATAATTTTAGCAGCAGGATTGGCTTTTCTCGGTGTTCATATAGGTGTCGATCTTTATTTAGCCGCTATTTTTGCATTCGGAGTTCGACTATTTCAGAATATCGCAGTCATTCGTCGGTTATTATTGACAAAATATGAGAACAGAAGATTGAAAAAGGAGGAAAACTCTTAACAATCACGTTAAAATATCATTACAATTTATCGTTTTACTTAGACAATCAACGAAATTTACAATAGAATGAACTATAGGAGTAATCGAAGGAGGTGCAGAAAGTTGAATCATCAAGAAATTTATGTTTCTCTCGATATTGGATCATCTTCAATAAAGGTCCTAATCGGAGAAATGAACGGTGATCAATTGCACGTAATTGGTGTAGGTCATGTGAAATCAACAGGGATAAGAAAAGGTGCAATAGTTGATATAGATGCAACTGTACAGTCCATTAAAAAAGCTGTAGATCAAGCAGAGCGAATGACTGGTATTAATATAGAAGAAGTGGTGCTTGGAGTTCCTGCAAACCAGACAGTTTTACAGCCTGTTAAAGGGGTTGTAGCGGTAAACGGTGAAGACCGGGAAATCACGGACGATGATTTAGCTAGAGTAATAGACTCTGCACAGGTTATGTCGATTCCACCAGAGCGAGAGTTAGTAAATTTGATTCCGAAACAATTTATCGTAGACAACCTAGATGAGATTAAAGACCCGCGTGGTATGATTGGCATTCGTTTAGAGATGGATGCGACAATGATTACGACATCCAAGACGCTTGTACATAATGTTTTAAGATGTGTAGAACGTGCAGGCTTGCAAATTCGCGAAATTTATCTACAACCATTAGCAGCAGGAAATTTTGCGCTGACGGAAGATGAGAAAAATCAAGGAACTGCTTATATCGACTTAGGCGGCGGATCTACAACTGTTGCGGTATTCCAAGACGGACTGCTGACAAATACAGCTGTTATCGCGGTAGGCGGAGATCATATTACGAAAGATTTATCGATTGTATTAAAAACACCGACAGAACAAGCCGAAAAAATCAAAAAGCAGTATGGACATGCCTTTTACGATGATGCTTCCGATGAACAAACGTTTGATGTTCCTGTTGTTGGTACTGATACAACGGATCAATACAGTCAACGTTTCATCTCAGAAATTATCGGAGTACGTTTAGAAGAGTTATTTGAATTAGTATTGGATGAATTAGCACGTATGGGGGTACAGGATTTACCGGGTGGTGTTGTCATTTCTGGCGGGGTAGCACAGCTTGAAGGAATTGCTCAGCTGGCGAGACAAGTAATGTTAACGCGTGTTCGCATTTATACACCTGATTACATCGGTGTACGTGAACCGGCCTTTACAACGTCAGTAGGTTTAATTCGTTATGCACATGCAGAAGACGAATTTTACGGAAGAAGCGAGCCGGTACCAGCTTCTTCATATGCAGCACCTTATCCTACTCAACCAACTCCTTCTAAAAAACAATCAAATGTGCCGGAGAGAGTAGATAGCGCAAATAAAGTAAGTGTGATTGATCGCGCGAAAAACTTATTAAACAAATTTTTCGATTAATACGAAAATGAATGACGTGAACAATTAGGAGGAGAAGAGTATGTTAGAATTTGAAACGGATGTTGAACAATTAGCCGTTATTAAAGTAATCGGCGTTGGCGGAGGCGGTAACAATGCCGTAAACCGCATGATTGAACATGGTGTACAAGGTGTAGACTTTATCGCTGTAAATACAGATGCGCAAGCTTTAAATCTGTCAAAAGCTGAATATAAACTACAAATTGGCGGTAAATTAACACGTGGACTAGGTGCCGGGGCAAACCCGGAAGTAGGAAAAAAAGCTGCTGAGGAAAGTCGCGAACAATTGGAAGAAGTATTACGTGGTGCCGATATGGTATTCGTAACTGCCGGTATGGGCGGTGGTACTGGTACGGGTGCAGCACCGGTAATCGCATCAATCGCACGTGATTTAGGTGCGTTGACAGTAGGTGTTGTAACACGTCCGTTTACATTTGAAGGCCGTAAACGACAAACACAGGCAATCGGCGGTATTACTTCAATGAAAGAAGCGGTTGATACATTAATCGTAATTCCAAACGATAAGTTACTGCAAATTGTAGATAAATCAACACCGATGCTGGAAGCGTTCCGTGAAGCGGACAATGTATTACGTCAAGGTGTACAAGGTATTTCAGACTTAATCGCAACACCTGGTTTAATTAACCTGGACTTTGCCGATGTAAAAACAATTATGTCCGATAAAGGTTCGGCATTAATGGGTATCGGGATTGCTGCTGGTGAAAACCGTGCAGTAGAAGCTGCTAAAAAAGCAATTTCTTCTCCATTACTTGAAACATCAATCGATGGAGCAAAAGGTGTCATTATGAATATTACAGGCGGAACGAACTTAAGTTTATTTGAAGTTCAGGAAGCTGCCGATATTGTGCAGCTCGCTTCAGATGAAGAAGTAAATATGATCTTCGGTTCTGTAATTAACGATAACCTAAACGATGAAATTATCGTAACGGTAATTGCAACAGGTTTCTCTGATGACTTTATTATCCAAAAGCCGCAGCCTGTGCGTCCGTCAATCGGTGCTCGTCAACAAGCTGCAACAAGCACAACTCAACCGCAACAACAGCAGCCTGTACGCCAGCAAGATCCGGTGCAGCAAGAAGCGCCACGTCATACACAACAAACAAACTATCAGCAGGACGATGCATTGGATATTCCGACATTTTTACGCAATCGTCGCAATCGCTAATAATACAGACTTTCATAATATAAAAAACGATTATTTACATGTTTATGTGAATAATCGTTTTTTTAGTTTAAGAGATGTTATGAAAAGTAGCATCCTTTACATGTATTGGAAAGGAAAAGTAGATTAACACATGCCCTCACCACACTGAAACCTCACCTGTGCCCCTATGATTCTTTAACTTTCCTGCTACCAACTTTTTGTCGATTGGATTTGAATGTCGTAACAATATGTCACACGATTCTTCCAAATTTATGCAACAGTTAGACAAAAAACTCTGGGGGGGTTTGATAATCTTATTTACAGGAGGACAATACATGTATGCAGAGTGGATTCTTTTAATGAATTTTTTAATGAATCTCGTACTACTAAAATTTACCGCAACAATAACATATACCATCATTCCAATTTGGAGATTACTATTAGGGGCCTTTTGTAGTGCGCTGATCGCTGTGTTATTTATGGGAAACATATTCATGTTGCTTGTAAGTTTCATCGTACTATTAGGCATTGCCTTTTCATTTAAATGGAAAATATTTTACGAGCAAGGGAAGTGGATTGTTGTCGCTACTTTGCTCGCAGGTGGATTAATAACAGCATTACAACCATTTTTGCTTGCATCTCCGTTTTTCGTTTATATTTTTTTATGTTTCGGCATAGTATGTATTAGTTTGACAGTGATGAAACAAGGCTGGTTTCAAAAACTGCAGAATGTTGCACAAAGTCGGTATGTAACGACAAGCAAAGTAGAACTGTTCGAACAACAAATGGAGCTCGTAACATATATCGATACCGGGAATGAATGCACTGAACCTTTAAGTCAGGCACCGGTCCATTTTATTTCGTTTAAATCAGTTCAATCGATGTTACCAGATGAATTTAGTGAATGCCTGCTCAAATGGAATGAGCAGGAGCCTTACTCACTGACAATGTTTTCAAAGGAAATACAGAAAAGAATACGTATTGTTCCTATTACAACGGTTCAAAAAGGCACGTTACTCGTACCGGCCTTTCGTGCCACAATTGTCATTCAGAACAAGACGTATCCAAATCACTATGTTGTATTTACGAAAAATGATGCGCGCTTTCCGCAAAATGCACAAATGATTGCACATGTGTTTGTCCTAACGAATTCATAAGGGAGGATCGATATTGCTTAAAAAAATTCAATCGATAATTTTAAACATACTAAGCTACTTTAGAAGAAAAAAAGGGACATACTATATAGGGGGACATGATTCATTGCCTATTCCATTAACTAGAGAAGAAGAAGTTGTCGTAGTCGAAGCATTTATGAATGGTGACTTGCATGCCAGAGATATGTTAATTGAAAGAAATTTACGTTTAGTCGTTTATATTGCAAGACGTTTTGATAATACAAGCACACCGATTGAGGATTTAATCAGCATCGGTTCCATTGGCCTTATTAAAGCGATTGAAACTTTTAATTTGGATAAAAACATTAAATTAGCGACATATGCATCTCGCTGTATCGAAAATGAAATATTGATGCATTTACGAAAGACGAGCCGCATGAAAGGCGAAGTTTCCTTTGATGAACCGTTAAATGCGGATGCAGACGGCAATGAACTATTACTTTCAGACATATTAGGGACAGAAGAACATATTATAACACTTGACGTAGAACGTAAGATTGAGCGTCAGCATATGTTTAATGCCATTAATCAGCTGACACCTCGTGAAAAATATATTATGGAATGTCGTTTTGGCCTAAACGGAAAAGAAGAAATGACACAAAAGGAAGTAGCGGACCATTTAGGTATTTCACAATCTTATATTTCTAGATTGGAGAAAAAAATTATAATGGATTTACGTGAATTCTTGAACGAACCAATTGCATAAGATGGTTAAATTTGGCGTGCATAGCGATGACCATTTCGGACAAAATGATTGCAAAGACAAAAGACAATCAAGTTCGGAAGGTGAAGTTGGATGCGTACAAAAGTGGAATTATGTGGTGTGGATACATCTACATTACCAGTACTGAAGCCAGATGAAATGAAAGATTTATTTATACGATTACAGCAAGGAGAATTGATTGTTCGTGAGCAGCTAGTTTTCTGCAATTTACGCTTAGTGCTCAGTATTGTCGGCCGTTATGCATATCGTGGCGAACAGGCAGATGATCTATTCCAAGTAGGATGTATTGGTTTATTAAAAGCGATTGATAATTTTGATTTAAAGCATAATGTTCGATTTTCGACATATGCTGTACCGATGATTATGGGAGAAATCCGCCGACACCTGCGCGATCATCATGCACTGCGTGTGTCTCGTTCATTGCGCGATATCGCGTATAAAGCGATGAAAGCAAAGGAACAATTTATTGCGGAACATTTAACAGAACCCACAATCGAGCAATTGGCACAGGCAATTGAGATGAAAAAAGAAGATGTATTGTTTGCTCTTGATGCAATTCAAGACCCGATGTCACTGCAGGAACCGATTTATTCTGATGGTGGCGATGCAATTTTTATGATTGACCAAATTAAAGATAAAGTGACAGAAGAGCATTGGGTCGGCTCGATTTCACTTCAGGAAAGTATGAAAAAGCTAAATAGCAGACAAAAAATGATTATAGAAAAGCGCTTTTTCCTAGGAGAAACTCAAACGGAAATCGCACAATCTCTTGGTATTTCACAAGCGCAAATATCAAGATTGGAAAAGAGTGCGGTAGAATTGATGAAGCGGGATTTCCGTTAAATAGATAGAAATTCTGAGGGACTGTCCAAACGTAGGGCTGTCCCTTTCATCATAATTTCACGATGTTTGAATATTTATAATGAGGTAAAATTAATAAAATGATACAGAGAGGATGGAGGAATGCGATTTTCATCCGTTCAGGAAAAGGAAATCATTGAAGCAACAAGCGGAAAATTTATCGGATATATTGTAGATGCGGAAGTGGACGAAAAAGAAGGTGCCATTACTGCGTTTATAATTTCCCCGCCAAAAAAGTTTTACCATTTATTTCAAGGGGAAGAGTTAGTTAAGAAAATTCTCTTTAGTAATATACTCACAGTCGGAAAAGATGTCATCTTAGTGAAATCACCGGATGAATAGTTCACGCTATTCATTGAAAATTAAACTATCACTTGATACAATGAGATAAACTATTGTTGTAAAGTTGGGAAAAAAGTGGCGAAAATCATAGAAAACTTAAAGCAGATTCAACATCAAATAGAAATTGCAAAACAACGTGGCAATGCCGAACAGGCAGTCCAGATTATTGCTGTGACAAAAGAAGTAGATGTCAACCGGACAGAAGAGGCGATTGAAGCGGGTCTTGTCCATTTAGGAGAAAACCGTCCTGAAGGCTTATTAAATAAGCTGGATTCGATTAACACAGCTGCTTCCTGGCATTATATAGGTTCATTACAGACAAGAAAAGTAAAGCAAGTAATTGATCAAATAGACTATTTACATTCTCTTGATCGATTAAGCCTGGCAGAAGAGATTGAAAAAAGAGCAACAAAACGAGTGAAATGTTTCTTGCAAGTAAATGTTTCCGGTGAAGAATCAAAACATGGACTAACGAAAGAACAAGCGCTGGATTTTGTAAAGCAGCTTGAGCAATTTTCAAAAATTGAAGTAGTAGGTTTAATGACAATGGCTCCTTTTACTGAAAATGAAACGATGATTAGACAAGTGTTTAAACAGTTAAAACAATTGCAACAAGAAGTGTCACAATTGAACATTCCAAATGTACCTTGTACTGAATTATCGATGGGCATGTCAAATGACTACGAAATTGCAGTTGAAGAAGGGGCAACATTTGTTAGAATTGGAACAGCTCTTGTTGGTTAAGGAGGATTAATATGAGCATTAAAAATATTTTTGACAAGTTCTTTTATTTAGAAGAAATAGAAGAAGATTATGCTCCTGCCCAAACGCAAACAATGCAAAAACAAGCACCAAAAGCAGTTCAAAATGAACCACAGCAATTTTACCAGGATTATGGACAAAAGCAGCAACCACAACTCATTCAAAACCGAATGAAGAAGGAGCGTAAAATGCAACAGCAACCACCACGCAATGAAGTCGTGATGCAAAATCATAACAATGTTGTGAGCCTTCAAGCTGCGTCTTCATCGAAGAATTCCAAGTTAGTATTATTAGAACCACGCGTGTATGCAGAGGCGCAGGATATTGCAGAACATTTAAAAAATAAACGTGCCACTGTTGTCAATTTACAGCGCATCGACCGTGATCAAGGGAAGCGAATAATCGATTTTCTGAGCGGAACAGTGTATGCTTTAGGTGGAGATATTCAGCGTATTGGAAATGATATTTTCTTATGTACACCAGAAAATGTAGAAGTATCAGGAGAAATTTCTAATTTAACGTTCGAGTAATTAAATTTTGTGAGGTAAAAACATGATTATATTTTCAATTGTATCAACAGCATTTCTTGTTTACCGTTTTATGCTGATTGGATACATATTAATGTCTTGGGTTCCGGCACTGCAAGAATCGGCTGTTGGTCGTTTCCTGGAAACAGTCTGTGAACCGTATTTAGGATTCTTCCGCAAATTTATACCACCAATTGGCATGATTGATATTTCACCAATTGTCGGTTTATTCGCGTTAGTATTTATCGAACGAGGCGTCTATAGCGTCCTAGCATTTTTCTTATAATCTAATTGGAACTCCTGCCATTGTAGGAGTTTTCTTTATTTCCGGTTGGATCGCGGTTCACTGAATGAAGCGGTCAACATGCAATAGGAAAAGGTTTTTAAATTGGCTGAATGTCCTATACATAAAATAAAAGTTTAATTTAATCAGAAAGTGGAGAAATTAGTAACAAGTTTAAAAGAAAGTAGGAATCATGATGGAGCATTTAATCCAACATTTTCGTAAAGATGAACAACCTTTCATTGAGCAAGTTATTGGATGGCAGCGTGAAGTAGAAGATCGCTATGCTCCAAAATTAACCGATTTTTTAGATCCGAGACAGCGTTTTATCGTAGAGTCCATCGTTCATCAATCAGATGATCTACATGTATTCACAGAAGGGATATTTGAGGAAGCGGAGCGTAAACGAATGCTGATTGCCCCTTCGTATTACGAACCTGCAGAAACCGATTTTCAAATTGCTGTGTACTCACTGAATTACCCGACAAAATTTGTCCAGCTGCGCCATCCTGACGTTTTAGGTGCCTTATTATCGATCGGGCTTGATCGCAGCAAGTTTGGGGATATTCGACTTGCCGATAATACAGTCCAATTTGCAATTGCATCGGAAATCGCGGACTATGTGCGGGCGCATTTAACGGGTATCGGCAAAGTGAAAGTAAGTGCTGAGGAAATGGATGAGACTACACCGTTTATCCAAAACATGGAGCAATGGGTCGAAAGCTCGTATACGGTTTCTTCAATGCGTCTGGATGTAGTCCTAGCGACAATCGTTAATATTTCCCGTCAAAAATCACAAAGCTTAATCAATGCCGGAAAAGTAAAAGTTAACTGGACTGTCAGGGAAGCTGTGGCCTTCGAATTGCAGGAAGGCGATATCATTTCGGCAAGAGGATATGGGCGGTTAAAAGTTATCCTGACAGAAGGACGGACAAAAAAAGATAAGATTCGATTACAAGTAGGACGTTTAGAGCAAAAAGTATAATTTTCAACTGTTTTTTAGGAAAACATGATGTTATTCAGAAAAGAAACGTTTATAATACTTGTAAGAATGTACGTAAAAAAGGAGAGTAGAACGATATGCCATTATCACCTCTTGATATACATAATAAGGAGTTTACACGTGGATTCCGTGGATATGCAGAAGACGAAGTAAATGAATTTTTAGATCAGATTATAAAAGATTATGAGATTGTTTTACGCGAGAAAAAAGAGCTCGAAGAAAAGATTAAAATGATGTCGGAACAAATGAATCATTACAATTCATTGGAAGACACATTACAGAAATCAATTGTCGTTGCTCAAGAGGCAGCTGGCGAAGTTCGTCGCAATTCCGAAAAAGAAGCAAAGCTCATCGTTAAAGAAGCTGAAAAAAATGCGGATCGTATTGTAAATGACGCACTGGCAAAAGCGAGAAAAGTGACGATTGAGATTGACGAATTGAAAAAACAGTCGAAAGTATTCCGCAACAGATTTAAAATGTTAGTGGAAGCACAGCTTGATTTACTGAATACAGGTGATTGGGATCAATTACTCGAATATGACGTAGACTTAACGGAAATTCAGGAAAACAATCGTAAAGAGATCAATGAAGAGAGCCAAAATGACGAAAATGCCGTGTATTAGTCTATGGTACTTGACATTTTATACAGCCTTTTCATATACTGAAAAATAATGAATAGGATGCAATGCATCATGCTTTGACGGAGACAGTAAATTTAACATTGTGGTTTAGCGATTCGAGGACGGTGAGAGCTCGAACGAAGCAAGTTAAATCGAAAATCACTCCTGAGCTAAATAACTGAAATTCGAGTAAGTTATTTCGTAGCACACGACGTTACAGTGTCTAATGAGGCTAATTTTAATTAGCGAATTTAGGGTGGTACCACGAGACTAATGCTCCTCGTCCCTTTTTACAGGGATGGAGGGGCTTTTTTGTTGTTTAAAAAGCTTCCTAATCCTTAAGAGCATTAAAAAAACATGGAAATTTAGAACGCTACATTTATTTGCTAAAGCTGTTGATTAGAATTTAGGGGAGGATGGAACGAATGCTAAAATCTTCACGTCCTGTGACAACGCATTCGTGAATCGGTCCCCGATAGGAGAAAATCAACAATCATTATTCAGCAATCGATAAGATCATTAGGAGGAATTTACAATGGTAGAGTATAAAGACACATTATTAATGCCGAAAACCGACTTCCCTATGCGCGGCGGTTTACCAACAAAAGAACCGCAAGTTCAGGCGCAATGGGATGAAATGGATATTAACAAATTAGTACTGGAGCGTACAAAAGATCGTCCTCACTATTTACTGCATGATGGCCCTCCATATGCAAACGGAGATATCCATATCGGTCACGCATTAAATAAAGTCATCAAAGACATGATCAACCGTCAAAAATCAATGTCAGGTTTCCACGTGCCATATATTCCAGGTTGGGATACACATGGTTTACCAATCGAGCAGGCACTAACAAATAAAGGTGTTAAACGTAAAGAAATGTCGGTTGCAGAGTTCCGTGAACTATGCGAGAAATATGCATATGAACAAATCGAAAACCAAAAAAGCCAATTCCGTCGCCTAGGTGTACGTGGTGACTGGGAAAATCCGTATATTACATTAAAACCTGAATTCGAAGCACGCCAAATTGAAGTATTCGGGAAAATGGCGGAGAAGGGCTATATTTATAAAGGCTTAAAACCAGTTTATTGGTCACCATCTTCTGAATCTGCATTGGCAGAAGCAGAAATCGAATATAAAGATGTTGAATCTTATTCAATTTATGTAGCATTCGGCATTAAAGACAGCAAAGGCGTAGTACCGGCTGACGCTAAATTTGTCATCTGGACAACAACGCCATGGACGATTCCGGCAAACTTAGGGATTTCGGTTAACCCTGAATTCACATATGTAGTCGTAGAAACAAACGGCAGCAAATATATTGTTGCAAAAGATTTACTGGAAAAACTATCATCGACATTTGGCTGGGAAAATGTACAAATCGTTCAGGAAGTACAAGGCGAACAGCTTGATATGATCGTTGCAGAACACCCAATTTACAAACGTGATTCATTAGTGATGGTTGGCGACCACGTAACTGCTGATGCAGGTACGGGATGTGTACACACAGCACCAGGTCACGGTGAAGACGACTATCAGATCGGCAAACGCTACGGTCTGGATATTTTATCACCGGTAGATAACGGTGGCTGCTACACAAATGAAGCACCTGGTTTTGAAGGGTTATTCTATGAAAAAGCAAATCCGGTTGTCATTGAAAAATTAAAAGAAGAAAATGTATTATTACATGTTTCTAAATTTACACACTCATACCCGCATGACTGGCGTACGAAAAAACCGGTAATTTACCGTGCAACACCACAATGGTTCGCATCTGTTGAAATGTTCCGCAGTGAATTATTGGATGCAGTAACAGCGACAGAATTTACACCGGCATGGGGGGAAACACGTCTTTACAATATGATTCGCGACCGTGGTGACTGGGTAATTTCCCGTCAGCGTGCATGGGGTGTACCAATTCCGATTTTCTATGCGGAAGATGAAACACCAATCATCACATCAGAAACAATTGCGTATATTTCAAAATTATTCCGTGAACACGGTTCGAATATTTGGTTCCAGCGTGAAGCAAAAGACTTGCTACCTGAAGGCTTTACACATGAAGGCAGCCCGAACGGCAAGTTTACAAAAGAAAACGACATTATGGACGTATGGTTCGACTCAGGATCATCTCACCAGGGTGTATTAGCAGAGCGCGGAATGAAGTATCCTGCTGACCTTTATCTTGAAGGTTCTGACCAGCACCGGGGCTGGTTCAACTCTTCATTAATCACATCAGTTGCGATTAATGGGCATGCACCATATAAAGGTTTATTAACACATGGTTTCGTATTGGACGGCGAAGGACGCAAAATGTCTAAATCGCTTGGTAACACGATTGACCCGATCAAAGTGATGAACCAATACGGTGCCGACATTATTCGTATGTGGGTAGCATCTGTTGACTATACAGGAGATGTTCGTATTTCAATGGATATGTTGAAGCAAGTTTCTGAGACATACCGTAAAGTGCGTAATACATTGCGCTTCCTGCACGGGAATGTGACAGACTTTAACGAAACGACTGACCGTGTACCTTACGAAGAGTTACGTGAAATGGATCAGTATATGTACATGCGATTACAGGATGTTGTAAAAACAATCCGTGAAGCATATGACCGTTATGACTTCTCAACTGTTTACACAACTGTGAATAACTTTGTAGCAATCGAGCTTTCTTCATTCTACTTGGATATCGCAAAAGATGTTGTGTATATCGAAGGAACTGACAACAAAAACCGTCGTGCAATGCAAACTGTTATGTATGATACATTAATGGCATTAGTAAAATTATTAACGCCAATTATTCCACATACGACAGAAGAGTTATGGAGCTACATCGAGTTCGATGGCAAGCCGCAATCTGTACAATTAACAGATTTCCCAGAAGTAGTAGAACAAGCAAACTTTGCAGAATTGCGTACGAAATGGGTAAAAGTAATTGCAGTACGCAATGAAGTGTTAAAAGCATTGGAAGAAGCGCGTAATGCAAAAACAATCGGTAAATCATTGGAAGCGAAAATTTCGGTTTATGCAGACAGTGAAACAGTCGAGCTATTGAATGATGCAAACATCGATTTTGCACAGCTTTCAATTGTATCTCAATTCTTCATCGCAGGCAGTAAGGAAAATGCACCTGCAGAAGCTTTAGTACTTGATAAAACAGCATTAGTTGTTGAAAAAGCAGACGGTGAAAAATGTGAGCGTTGCTGGACAATTTCAGAAACAGTCGGCGCAAGCGAAAACCATCCAACACTATGTAAACGATGTGCGGATGTTGTAGAAAACTATTACGTATAAAAATTCGGAACGCTATTGCCATTTTGGTAATGGCGTTCCTTTATACCTTTTATATTTTTCAGAAAAATAAAACATTTAGGAGTTGTACATTTTGGAACAAATTGAACAAAAGCCATTAACTCCTGATACTTTTATGCAGGGGATAAAAGATTGTGTACCGACATTGCTAGGGTATATTAGCATAGGTCTTGCATTTGGTGTTGTAGGAATTGCATCAGGCATATCGGTATTGGAAGTATTTTTACTATCGGTGCTTGTATATGCGGGTTCCGCCCAGTTTATATTTTGCGGATTGTATTTAGCCGGAGCCCCTGTAACAGCAGTCATAGTCACAATTTTTATCGTCAATTTACGGCACTTGCTGATGTCACTGACAATTGCACCTTACTTCACAAAGTATTCTACGCTGCGTAATATCGGGTTCGGGACATTGCTTACAGATGAAACATTCGGTGTTTCCGTCGTTGCTGCAGGAAAAGAAGGACGTCTTGGCGGAAAATGGATGGATGGTTTAAACATAACGGCCTATACAACTTGGATAGCGGCTTGTACAATAGGTGGCATTATCGGGCAATGGCTGCCGGATCCGGAAAAATGGGGACTGGATTATGCTTTAGTGGCAATGTTTGTCGCACTGCTTGTTCTGACGCTTGCGAGCATTCCAAAAGAAAAATTAATGCATTACATAAAACTGATTTTCATTATGATCATCAGCATGTACGGGATGCTCTACTTTATGCCCGGGCATTTAGCTGTTTTGTTATCAACGATGATTGTTGCAACGATTGGGGTGGTATTGGAAAAATGACAACCTCAGTAGCGATGGTATTATTAATTTTAGGCTGTGCTTTAGTAACTTGGATTCCTAGAATATTGCCGTTTATATTAGTGAAAAATATGAAGATGCCAAAAATCGTCCTGCGATGGCTTGCCTACATACCGGTTTGTATATTGTCCGCCCTCGTAATTGAAGGTTTCTTCGAGAAAGAAGAAGCAATCGTTACGGTTCAATGGCTTAATGTAATGGCATTTATTCCGACATTATTTGTTGCATTACTCACAAAAAGTTTATCCAAAACAGTAATTGCCGGTGTCGTGACAATGGCGGGGCTGCGATTAATTGTCGGCTAAATTAAACAGACAGAAGCTTATTTAGTTATTCAGGACTGGATAAGCTTTTTTTGTAGAACGTTACTATTTATGAAAAGAGTTTTATTTTCCTTTCTTGTCACTTTTCACGCATTAAAAATATCAGATGCTCTGATTTTTATGTTAAAATAGGAAAGATATATCGTAAACGGAGGATTTGCTGTGTATAAATATTACGGAATCGCAATAATTGCAGTCATTTTGGATCAATGGACAAAGTGGCTCATTGTTAAAAATATGGAATTAGGGGAACGCATCAGTGTATGGGATCCTTGGTTTGGCATCTTATCGCATCGAAACCGTGGTGCGGCATGGGGCATGTTAGAAGGACAAATGTGGTTGTTCTCAGTCGTAACAGTAGCTGTCATTATCGCAATTATTTATTTTAATCATACAGAAGCAAAGGGTAAGCCACTATTTCATGTAAGTTTAATGCTGTTATTAGGTGGTGCGGTAGGTAACTTTATTGACCGTTTATTCCGAGGAGAAGTAGTTGATTTTGTCGATGTTTTTATACCGGTAATCAATTATCATTTCCCGATCTTCAATATCGCAGACGCAGCTTTGACAATTGCTGTTGTAATGCTTTTCATTACGATCATACTAGAAGAAAAAAAGGATAAGAAAAAGGTGAAATAATGACAATAGTCACATTAACAATAGAAGAATTTGCAGGGGAACGTATCGATAAGGCACTTTCACAAATGGAAGAATCTTGGTCACGTTCGCAAATTAGTAACTGGCTGGAGGCAGAACGTATTTTAGTGAACGGTGCAGCCGTAAAACCAAAATATAAAGTGAAGCAAGGGGACGTTATTGAAGTAACGGTTCCGGAAGTAGAAGATTTGGAAATCATTCCAGAAGATTTGAATTTGGAAATCGTTTACGAAGATGCAGACGTATTAGTCGTGAATAAACCGCGTGGAATGGTAGTTCACCCGGCACCAGGCCATACTTCTGGCACATTAGTGAATGGTTTAATGCATCATTGCAAAGACTTATCTGGCATTAACGGTGTGGCACGTCCAGGTATCGTACACCGTATTGATAAGGATACGTCCGGTTTATTGATGGTTGCAAAAAATGATGTTGCCCATGAAAGTCTTGTCAATCAGCTTGTTGAGAAGTCTGTAACACGTAAGTATACAGCATTAGTACATGGTCATATTGCGCATGAAAAAGGAACAATTGATGCACCGATCGGCCGTGACCAGAAAGACCGTCAAAAGCAGGCAGTTGTCGATAAAGGCAAGCATGCGGTTACACATTTCCAAGTAATCGAGCGTTTCGGCGAGTTTACTTTAGTAGAGTGCCGTCTTGAAACAGGTCGTACTCACCAAATTCGTGTGCACATGAACTATATCGGTTTCCCATTAGCGGGTGACCCAAAATACGGTCCAAGAAAAACTATCGATTTCGGCGGACAAGTATTACATGCAGGTGTATTAGGATTTATCCACCCTGTAACGAAAGAATATTTAGAGTTTGAATCCCCGCTACCGGAAGATTTCAAACAATTATTAGAAGAATTACGCGGGTAATCGCGAACAGCCGTCTCCTTTTTTTGGGGGCGGTTGTTTTTTTGATTCAATGCATTATATACTGCGTGTTGTGGCATTCAGGTGTTTTTACTGGAACATTTGAAGTAGATATAGAAGAAGTTGGAGCGATAGTAGAAGAAGTTGGAGTGATATTAGAAGGGAAGTGGCTTTAATTAGAAAACGGGTAGGAATGGTTCCGGTTAGAGGCATTGATATTTGCATGCATTGATGTTCTGACAGCTTAAAGTGATTTCATTAGAACATTTGAAGTGGATATTAGAAGAAGCTCAGCAGATATTAGCACATAAGGAAGCTTTATTAGAAAATCTCGAATACTTATTTGAACAATCAACCATTATATTAGAAGATCAGACTTTTATTAGAAGATTTCAAAATATATTAGAACATTCAGCTCATTTATTAGAAAATCCCCGCAAAGTACAAAAACGAAGTAAAATTCAGACTCTTCAAACATTAATTTTCAGTTGTCTGACCTTCACAAAGTTTGTTGACTTATTAAATAATCAAGCCTATACTGACAACAGTGAACTACAGAACTTGACGAGAGCAAGCAGGTAGTCACAGCAAATCAAATCAATCTGAATATTGTTCACCTTTAATGGCAGTCCAGAGAGGCTGAGAAGGGATAATGTGAAGCAACGGAATTTTTGTGCGCAAAAATACCCGTGTGCAGTTTTTCAACATGACTTTTCAAACCCTCTAGAACTTTCTAGAGGGTTTTTTGTTTGAAACTTACATTGATCAAACCCTGTGAACACGGAAAAAATGAAAGGAGAAAAAAACATGGAAAATTTTACAGTATTACTTGATGGACCATCGATGAACCGTGCGATTACAAGAATCGCACACGAAATAATTGAACGCAACAAAGGCATTGACGAAGTGATTTTAGTCGGGATTAAAACACGCGGCGCATATTTGGCAAGACGTCTTGCAGAAAGAATCGAAACGATCGAAGGGAAAGCGATTCGGACAGGGGAGCTTGATATCACATTGTACCGTGATGATTTAACACCTAAACACGATCAGGCACAAGTTAAGCAAGTCGATATTGAGCACCAAGTAAAGGATCAGAAAGTGGTACTGATCGATGATGTTCTTTATACAGGAAGAACAGTTCGTGCAGCATTGGATGCCATTATGGACTTAGGCAGACCAGCGCAAATTCAGCTTGGGGTTCTCGTTGACCGGGGCCACCGCGAATTGCCGATACGTGCCGATTATGTGGGGAAAAATATCCCGACATCAAGCGTTGAACGCATTGTCGTCAATCTCGTAGAAACAGACAAAGAAGATATTGTAACAATTCATAAATTTGAGGAATAAGTGAATACAGGGAGAGAACATCATGACGAAAGCAGTATTGGATATTCATGAAAAACCTACAGTAGGGCAGCTGATTACATTTAGTTTCCAGCACATGTTTGCCATGTTCGGATCAACAATTTTAGTACCAAAATTAGTCGGGTTAAGCCCATCCATTGCGCTATTAACAAGCGGAATTGCGACAATTATCTTTTTGATCATTACACAGTTTAAAGTACCGGCTTACTTAGGTTCATCATTCGCCTTTATCTCTCCGATTATATTAGTAGCCGGCTTAACAGAAGCAGGTGTTTCCATCAACCCTGGAAATGCAATGATCGGAGCAATGATGGTCGGGATTGTATACGCAGTCGTATCATTATTAATTTGGAAAACAGGCTACAAATGGCTGATGAACATTTTGCCGCCAATCGTCGTTGCACCGGTAATCATCGTAATCGGATTAGGATTATCAGGCACGGCAATAGATATGGCGATGAACGTGGACGGCAAATACAGCGGCCTTCACTTCTCGGCAGCATTAGTAACATTAGCTACGGCGATTGTTTTCAACGTTTTCTTTAAAAATATTTTAAGTGCAATGCCGATTCTTATGGGAATTGTAGTCGGCTATATATATTCAGTCATCATTGGGATCGTTGACTTCACGGCAGTAAAAAGTGCGAAGTTCTTCGCATTGCCGGACTTTTTAATCCCTGGTGTACACTACGAGTTCCAACTTACAGGAGCAATCTTTATCGGAATGGTGCCAATTGTCATTGTAACGATTTCTGAACATATCGGTCACCAGCTAGTATTAGGGAAAGTTGTAAACCGTAACTATATTAAAGACCCGGGTTTACATCGTTCGCTGTTAGGTGACGGTCTTGGAACATTTGCTTCAGCGCTGATCGGTGGTCCGCCAAAAACAACATACGGCGAAAATATCGGGGTTCTTGCGATCACACGTGTATATTCAGTGTATGTAATATTAGGGGCAGCAGTTGTTGCCATCGTCGTATCGTTCTCAGGTCAGCTGATGGCACTGATTGAAACGATTCCGACAGCAGTACTTGGCGGTATTTCAATCCTGTTATTCGGGATTATTGCAGCAAGCGGTTTACGAATGTTAGTAGAAAGCAAAGTGGACTTCGGAAATAACCGTAACATGGTCATTGCATCTGTAATTCTGGTAGTTGGAATCGGCGGAGCAGCAATGCGCTTTACAGAAAGCTTTGCGATTGAAGGAATGGCATTAGCATCGATTATCGGTGTCATCTTGAACCTTGTATTGCCAGGTCGTGAAGTAACAGAAAATGATATTTACGAAACAGAAGAATAAAAAAAGATACCTTTTAAAGATTGTCCAGAGAGGCAAGGAAGGGTATGACATGCATGAAAGGATCATCAACAGGATGATGCCTTACCTTGTCACACCCTTCAAGCCTCGCTAATGATGATAGCGAGGCTTATTTATGACGAGATATTGTATATTTAAACAAAAAGTAGATTAAATATTCATAATGTAATAAAATAATATCAAGCTAGCATTTGCGCTGGGGCGTAATTGATATAAGCGGAGGTACTCACATGAAAAACTTATTATCGATGGAACATTTGTCAAATGAAGAAATAATGATGATTTTAAATCGAGCACAGCATTTCGAAGATGGAGAAAAACCTGTGTTACAACGCGAATTTCATGTAGCAAACCTTTTCTTTGAGCCAAGTACACGTACAAAAACAAGCTTTGAAATGGCGGAGCGTCGACTAGGATGTACAGTTATTCCGTTTGATGGGGAGTTCTCGAGTACAACAAAGGGAGAAACGCTGTACGATACAGTCAAAACATTGGAAATGATCGGAATCGATGCAGTCGTAATTCGGGATAAGGAAGATGAATATTACAACGAGCTTTTGGAAGGGATCGGCTGTGCGGTCATCAATGCAGGAGACGGCGCAGGCCAGCATCCTTCACAGTCACTGTTGGATTTATATACGATTCAAAAAGAGTTCGGACGATTTGAAGATCTGAATATTACGATCGTCGGTGATATTTCACATAGCCGTGTTGCAAAATCAAATGCGACTGCACTTACTCGTTTAGGGGCAAATGTTCGATTCCTTTGTCCGCCGGCATGGGCAGGTAATTTCGAAGCGGCACATAGCTGGGATGAAGTACTGGAAGACAGCGATGTCATCATGCTGCTGCGTATCCAGCATGAACGTCACTCTGTAAGTAAAAACTTTTCAAAAGAAAGCTACCATGCAGAGTATGGCTTAACGATTGAACGTGAACAGCGGATGAAAGAACGGGCTATCATTATGCACCCGGCACCGGTAAACCGCGATGTGGAAATTGCGGATGCCCTTGTTGAATGCAGTCGTTCCCGCATTTTTGAACAAGTGCGAAACGGTGTATTTACACGAATGGCCATTTTAGAAACGATTTTGAAAGGAAGAGATCAATATGACAACAGTTATACAAAATGTGAAGCTACTCAATGAGGAAGGCGAATTAGTAGTATCTACTATTGTAATAGAAAACGGCAAAATCGCTTCGATTAATGGAGACATTCCAGCTGGCGCTAAGCTGATTGATGGTAAAGGCCATTTCGCATCACCAGGTTTTGTCGATGTACATACACATTTACGTGAGCCTGGCTTTGAACATAAAGAAACGATCGCAACAGGCTCGGCATCTGCAGCAAAAGGCGGTTTTACAACAATTTGTGCGATGCCAAATACGAAGCCGGTACCGGATTCGGTAGAAAATATGCAGCTCATTAACGGATTGATCAAAGAAAGTGCAGTAATCCGAGTGTTACCATATGGTTCATTAACAAAAGATATTTCAGGTGAAGTTCGCACAAATATGCAAGAGTTAAAAGAACAGGGTGCAGTCGCTTTCTCGGATGACGGGATCGGAATTCAGCTAGCGTCGACTATGTATGAGCAAATGCAGCAGGCAGCAAAAATCGATGCGGTTGTTGTTGCACACTGTGAAGATAATTCACTTATTTACGATGGGGTTATGCATGAAGGAAAACGCAATAAAGAACTTGGATTACCAGGGATACCTTCTATTTGCGAGTCAGTACAAATCGCACGAGATGTACTGCTGGCTGAAGCGGCTGGTGCACGTTACCACGTATGCCACGTATCGACGAAAGAATCCGTACGTGCAGTAAGGGATGCAAAAGCGGCAGGAATTAAAGTGACTGCTGAAGTTTGCCCGCACCACTTATTATTAGAAGAAATGGACATTCCATCAGATGATGCGAACTGGAAGATGAATCCGCCATTACGTGCTGCAGACGATAAAGACTCACTGCATGCAGCATTGCTGGACGGTACGATCGACTGTATCGCGACAGACCATGCACCGCACACAGAAGAGGAAAAATGCTGCGGTATGGTCGGAGCACCATTTGGAATCGTCGGTTTCGAGACAGCATTCCCATTATTGTATACAAATTTTGTAGCGACAGGGAAATGGACATTAAAGCAATTAGTCGACTGGATGAGTGTAAAAGCAGCCCGAATTTTCGATCTTCCATACGGAACATTGGAAGTAGGAGCTTCTGCGGATCTTGTACTAATCGATTTGGATAAGGAACAGGCAATCGATGCAGAAGGTTTTGTTTCTAAAGGACGCAATACACCATTTAACGGATGGACAGCAAAAGGATGGCCGGTAGTAACGATGTTTGAAGGCAATATTGTATATCAGGAGGCAGAATAATGAAAAAGCGTTTATTAATTTTAGAAGATGGCACTGTATTTACAGGGACTGCATTTGGAAGCGACAAAGCAAGTCAAGGAGAAGTTGTATTTACAACAGGGATGACAGGCTACCAGGAAACAATTTCTGACCCATCATTCTACGGGCAAATTGTTACATTAACATACCCTTTAGTCGGAAATTACGGCATCAACCGTGATGACTTCGAAGCAATCACTCCTGCAATCCGCGGTTTCGTAGTACGTGAATTGGCAGAGCAACCATCAAACTGGCGCTCTGATATGTCTTTAGGGGATTACTTGGCATCACAAAATATCCCTGGCATAGAAGGAATCGATACAAGAAAATTAACGCGCATTATTCGGACAAAAGGAGCTGTACGAGCGATTCTAACTGAAGCAGACGCCGAAGTGGATATCGCACAGATCGTCGCTCGATTACAGGAGACACCGTATATTACACACCATGTTCGCGAAGTTTCGCCAAAAGCGGCATACCCGTCACCAGGACGCGGAAAACGTGTTGTGCTGATCGACTTTGGAATGAAGCACGGAATTTTACGCGAACTGAACAAGCGTGACTGTGATGTACTGGTCGTACCATACAATACGACTGCCGAACAAATTTTAGCAATGCATCCTGATGGTATTATGCTTTCAAATGGTCCAGGGAACCCGGAAGATGTGACAGAAGGAATCGAAACTATAAAGGGACTAATCGGAAAAGTGCCAATCTTCGGTATTTGCTTAGGGCACCAGCTGTTTTCACTAGCTTGTGGCGCGAAATCGTTTAAGTTGCCATTCGGTCACCGAGGCGGAAATCACCCGGTAAAAAATCTGCGTACCGGCCGCACGGATTTAACGAGCCAAAACCATGGCTATGCAATTGATATCGAGTCATTAAAAGAAACTGATCTAGAGTTAACGCATGTCGCTTTAAATGATGGGACTTGTGAAGGAGTACGCCATAAGGAATATCCGATTTTCACTGTGCAGTATCACCCGGAAGCATCACCAGGTCCTGAAGATTCAAACTACCTATTTGACGAATTTATCGAAATGATGGAAATCGAAGCAGCAAAGGAGAACCAATATGCCTAAACGTACAGATATAAATACAATTTTAGTAATCGGCTCAGGTCCGATCGTAATCGGTCAAGCAGCGGAATTTGACTATGCAGGAACACAAGCATGTCTTTCATTAAAAGAAGAGGGCTATAAAGTAATATTAATTAACTCGAACCCGGCGACGATTATGACGGATACTGAGATTGCAGACAAAGTATACATCGAGCCAATCAGCCTTGAATTTGTATCGCGTATTTTACGTAAAGAGCG
The DNA here is from genome assembly GCF_040273735.1 of Solibacillus sp. NCBI lineage: Bacteria > Bacillati > Bacillota > Bacilli > Caryophanales > Caryophanaceae > Solibacillus > Solibacillus sp. The sequence goes on from NZ_JBELZM010000001.1 coordinate 121,876, forward strand.
TCCTGATGCCATTCTTTCTACATTAGGTGGTCAAACAGGATTAAATATGGCAATCGAACTTGATGAGTCAGGCATTTTAGATGAACTAGGAATTGAAATTTTAGGTACGAAACTAGATGCGATTCATAAAGCTGAGGACCGTGACTTGTTCCGTAACTTAATGTATGAACTTGGTGCACCGGTTCCAGAGTCAGATATTATTCATAACATGGAAGAAGCGAAAGCATTCGTTGCAAAAATCGGTTATCCGGTAATCGTTCGTCCGGCTTTTACACTTGGCGGAACAGGCGGCGGAATTTGCTATAACGATCAGGACTTACAGGAAATTGTAACGTCTGGTTTAAAATACTCTCCTGTAACACAATGTTTACTGGAAAAATCAATCGCAGGCTTTAAAGAGATTGAATATGAAGTAATGCGTGATGCGGCGGATAATGCAATCGTAGTATGTAATATGGAAAACTTTGACCCTGTAGGTATCCATACTGGTGACTCGATCGTTGTAGCACCAACACAAACATTATCGGATCGTGAAAACCAAATGCTGCGTAACATTTCACTCGATATTATTCGCGCATTAAAAATCGAAGGTGGCTGTAACGTACAGCTGGCATTAGATCCTTACTCATTCCAGTACTATGTAATCGAAGTAAACCCGCGTGTATCACGTTCATCTGCACTAGCATCAAAAGCGACTGGCTATCCGATTGCGAAGCTTGCTGCAAAAATCGCAGTAGGGCTTACACTGGATGAAATTAAAAACCCTGTTACAGGTTCAACTTTTGCTTGCTTCGAGCCGGCACTTGACTACATTGTCGCAAAAATTCCACGTTGGCCATTTGATAAGTTCGAATCGGCAAAACGTAACCTTGGTACACAAATGAAAGCGACTGGGGAAGTAATGGCACTTGGTCGTACATTTGAAGAAGCGATTTTAAAGGCTGTTCGTTCATTGGAAACTGGTCATGTGCATATTGAAATGAAAAATGCGGATGATTTAACTGATGTGTGGATTGAAAAGCGTATTAAAAAAGCAGGGGATGAACGTCTATTCTTTATCGGCGAAGCAATGCGCCGTGGTGTAACAGTGGAAAAAATCCATGAATGGTCTGCAATTGATATGTTCTTCTTAACGAAGCTGAAAAAAATTGTTGATATGGAAACAACATTGGCTGAGAACAAAGGCGATCAGGAAATCTTACGCACAGCGAAACGTTTAGGCTTTGCGGATAAAAAAATCGCACAGCTTTGGGAAATGGAAGAGCAAGCAGTTTATGATTTCCGTAAAGAGCATGGAATTATACCAGTATACAAAATGGTTGATACATGTGCGGCGGAGTTCGAATCAAACACACCATACTTCTACGGAACTTATGAGGAAGAAAATGAATCCATCCGTACAGAGAAACCTTCTGTTGTCGTGCTTGGTTCAGGTCCGATCCGTATCGGTCAAGGGGTAGAGTTCGACTATGCAACAGTTCACTCTGTATGGGCAATTCAGGAAGCAGGCTATGAAGCAATCATCATTAACTCAAATCCAGAAACGGTTTCGACTGACTTCTCAATTTCGGATAAATTATACTTCGAGCCGTTAACAATTGAAGATGTGATGCACATTATCGATCTGGAGCAGCCAATCGGTGTAGTTGTACAGTTCGGCGGGCAAACAGCGATTAATTTAGCGGATAAGCTGGAAGCGAACGGTGTGAAAATTTTAGGAACGACACTTGAAGATATTGACCGTGCTGAAAATCGTAATAAATTCGAAGCGGCATTACAAGAACTGAAAATTCCACAACCTCCTGGAGATACAGCAACATCAGCTGAAGGTGCGATGAAAATTGCCGAAGGTTTAGGTTTCCCGGTATTAGTTCGCCCATCATATGTACTAGGGGGACGTGCAATGGAAATTGTTTATAACATGGAAGAGCTTGCTCACTATATGACAAACGCGGTTGAAGCATCTCCGGATCACCCTGTATTGGTCGACCGTTACTTAACAGGACAGGAAATTGAAGTCGATGCCATTTGTGACGGTGAAAATGTGTTAATTCCAGGAATCATGGAGCATATTGAACGTGCAGGAGTGCACTCAGGCGACTCAATCAGTGTATATCCACCACAAAAATTGACAGATGCTCAGAAAGAAACATTAGTAGATTATACGACTCGCCTTGCAAAAGGTCTTGGCATTATCGGTTTAATGAATATCCAGTATGTAATGAGCAAAGGCGAAATATACGTAATCGAAGTAAATCCACGCTCAAGCCGTACTGTACCGTTTTTAAGTAAAATTACAAACATCCCAATGGCAAATATCGCAACAAAAGCGATTCTTGGTCAATCAATTATTGAACAAGGCTACCCAACAGGACTGGCAAAAGAAAAGCAAGGCGTATTCGTAAAAGTACCGGTATTCTCATTTGCCAAATTACGCCGTGTCGACATTACATTAGGGCCTGAAATGAAATCTACCGGGGAAGTAATGGGGAAAGACGCAACATACGAAAAAGCATTATACAAAGGCTTCGTAGCAGCGGGTATGGAAATTAAAACACATGGTACCATCCTGTTCACTGTATCTGATAAAGATAAACAGGAAGCAATCAGCCTGGCGAAACGCTTCTCGACAGTCGGCTACCGCATCGTAGCAACAGAAGGTACAGCAAAAACATTTGAAGCAAATGGTATCAAAACAGACATCGTTGAAAAAATCGGCGGTAAAGGCAAAACATTGATAGATATGATTCAAAACGGTGAAGCCCAATTAGTTGTCAATACATTAACAAAAGGGAAACAGCCGGCACGCGATGGCTTCCGTATTCGTCGTGAATCTGTTGAAAACGGCGTACCATGCCTAACTTCATTAGATACAGCAGAAGCAATGCTGCGCGTAATTGAGTCAATGACATTTACAGCAGAAGAAATGCCGAAAGCGGAGGTTGTACACTAAAATGATTCGTCAAGAGAAAATGACAGTTGTGGCACAAAAGCAAATTGCGACGAACATTTTCGAATTGACACTACAAGGACAACTGGTTCAGGACATGACGCCTGGCCAGTTTGTTCATGTAAAGGTGTCAAATACATTCGAGCCCTTGTTGCGTCGACCAATCAGTATTGCCAATGTAGATAAAGAAAAAAATGAATTTACGATGATTTACCGTGCTGAAGGTCGTGGCACAAAATTTCTTGCAACAAACCGTGAACATGAGATCGTGGATGTATTAGGTCCGTTAGGGAACGGGTTTCCAGTTGAAGCGGCTAAACCTGGCCAGACAGCGCTTTTAGTAGGGGGGGGGATTGGTGTTCCGCCACTCCATGAGTTATCGAAACAACTAAATGCGCGCGGCGTGAAAACGATTCATGTACTAGGTTTCCAATCAGAGGATGTATGCTTCTACGAGGAACATTTCAATGCTTTAGGCGATACGCACTATGCAACAGTAGACGGTACGAAGGGAACGAAAGGGTTTGTTACAACAGTATTTGATGAAGTAAAGCCCGAGTTCGATCTGTTTTATTCATGTGGTCCTTTGCCGATGCTTCGTGCTTTAGAAGGCTATTATCCTGAAAAAGAGGGGTACTTATCCTTTGAGGAACGGATGGGCTGCGGCATCGGTGCGTGCTTTGCATGTGTATGCGATACGACTGAAGGCTACGGAAAAGATTATGTAAAAGTGTGCTCGGACGGGCCAGTATTCCCGAAAGGAGTTGTGTCATTATGAGCCGTTTAAACTTACAATTGCCAGGTTTGGACTTGAAAAATCCAATTATGCCAGCATCAGGCTGCTTTGGCTTTGGGCGCGAATATGCCCAGCTTTATAACTTGTCAAAGCTTGGTGCCATCATGATTAAAGCAACAACTGTGGAAACGCGTAAAGGAAATCCGACGCCGCGTGTAGCCGAAACATCAGCTGGTATGCTAAATGCAATAGGCCTGCAAAATCCAGGGATTGAAAAGGTAATGGCAGAAGAGCTGAAGTTTTTGGAAAACTATGATGTCCCGGTTATTGCCAATGTTGCCGGCACTGAAGTTGCGGATTATGTGGAAGTAGCAGAGCGTATTTCAAAGGTACCTAACGTAAAGGCGTTAGAATTGAACATTTCTTGTCCGAATGTAAAATGCGGGGGGATACAGTTCGGGACGGATCCGGAAACAGCGAGGCAGTTAACTGCTGCTGTAAAGGCAGTTTCAAATGTACCTGTATATGTAAAACTATCTCCGAACGTGACAAATATCGTAGACATAGCCAAAGCGGTTGAAGCAGGCGGAGCGGACGGTATAACGATGATTAACACACTTGTGGGAATGCGTTTGGACGAGCGTACAGGGAAACCTGTCATTGCAAACGGGACAGGTGGCTTATCAGGTCCAGCCATTAAACCGGTAGCAATACGTATGGTGTATGACGTTTATAAAGCGGTGAACATTCCGATTATCGGCATGGGCGGAGTAACTTGTGCACAGGATGTAATCGATTTTATGTCTGCTGGTGCATCAGCTGTAGCAGTAGGTACAGCAAACTTTGTTGATCATTTCGTATGCCCGACAATTATTGAGGAATTACCGGACTTGCTGGACACGTTAAATGTGGACCATATTTCAGAAATTATCGGAAGGAGCCACCGTTAATATGAATACAAAACCTATTATTGCTTTAGATTTTCCCGGTGAAAATGAAGTTATGGGCTTTTTAGGGCAATTTGAAGAAAAACTTTTCGTTAAAATCGGGATGGAACTGTATATGCAGGAAGGCCCTAATATTGTGCGAAAAGTAAAAGAGCAGGGACACGATATATTTTTAGATTTAAAGCTTCATGATATCCCGAACACTGTGAAATCAGCGATGAAGGGCTTAGCAGGGCTTGGCGTGGATTTAGTGAATGTCCATGCAGCAGGTGGACGTAAGATGATGGAAGGTGCGTTGGAAGGTTTGGAGGCCGGTACAGCAGCCGGAGCTAAAAGAGCAGCATTAATTGCCGTTACACAACTGACGTCTACGACAGAACAGCAGATGCAAGATGAGCAAAAAATTGCACTATCTTTAAAAGAATCCGTTTTACATTATGCTCAGCTGACAAAACAAGCAGGCCTTCAAGGCGTAGTCTGTTCTGTTCATGAGGCGCAGGCAATCCGTGAAGCATGCGGCGACGACTTTTTAAGGGTGACACCGGGTATTCGTATGCTCGGTGGGGAGGCACATGATCAGCAGCGTATTGCAACTCCTGATGGAGCTAAAAAGGACGGTTCATCACTAATTGTTGTAGGTCGTGCCATTACCGGAGCCGTCAATCCGGTAAAAGCGTATCAAGAAGTTTGTAACTTATGGGAGGCTAACTAAAATGTCATTACAAAACGAAATTGCACATGCAATGCTAAAAGTAGGAGCAGTGGAATTAAATCCTACCTATTTATTTACATGGGCTTCAGGAATTAAGTCGCCGATATACTGTGATACACGTTTAACAATTTCAGATCCTGTTATTCGTAAACAGCTTGCCAATGGACTGTCCTCATTAATCAACGAGCATTTTTCTGACTGTGAAGTAGTGGCGGGTACTGCTACTGCGGGGATTCCTCATGCTGCCTGGGTTGCGGATATTATGCAGTTGCCGATGGTGTATGTGCGTTCAAAAGCAAAAGAGCACGGGCGCGGGAACCAGATTGAAGGAAAATATGCAAAAGGTCAGAAAGTCGTTGTAATCGAGGATATCATTTCAACAGGAGGTTCATCCATTACTGCTGTTGAAGCATTACGCAATGCAGGTTGTGAAGTGTTAGGGGTCGTTTGCGTGTATACATATAATCTGCCTAAAGCGGATCAGGTATTTGATGAAGCAGGCGTTAAATTTGTTTCATTAACAAATTTTGACTACTTAATCGATGCAGCAAAAGAAGCAGCAGCCATTCAGGAAGATGATATTCCCTTCTTAAAAAAGTGGCATCAGGACTTAAAGACAGGGAAACTGAAATAAAGTAATGCTTTAATTTGTGGGGGCTTTATCCCCACGGATTGAAGGAACACAAGCTAAAACCGTCACATCCTGTGACAACGCTTGTGTGACCGACATCGTGTTGGCCCGAACAGATCGGGCTTTTACGGTAGTTGATCTCCCGCTTGGGTGTCTTAATACCTGTTAATGCAAAATAAAAAAATATTAAAAATATTCAAAAACGTGCGAAGTTATCAAAAATATACTTTACACGTTTTTGTTATAGTTATATAATTCCATTATGCAAATTATCAGTTTTTTTAATAATGAAGTTTAATGAATTTAAATTTTATTAAACAACAAAAAAAAGTATTTCTAGACGTTTTTATGTTAAAAAGACATAATTATAATCGCTAATCGTTAATTTTTGAGGTAAATTATCGGAAAATTTAAACTTAAAAGAATAGTTTGCTATTGATAAATTTAAAATGTTAAATTAGAATAGTTAGAAAGTTTAATAATTGACAGGTAATTATATTTTATGGATAATTTACAGAGTAGTACAAAAATTAACAAATTATTAATATTTTAAAAAGACTGAGTATTAGCAAGGTTTAAATTTTTTTGATAAGGGTATTTTAATCTATTTGGAAAAATTTAATATAGAGCGAGTTTAGCAGAGTCGATTGTATGTTTAAGGAGAAAGGAGCGGTTATTTAATGTCTACGAATGAATTATTAGAAATCCGAAATTTACGTACGAGTTTCCGAATTAAAGATACATACTACCCAGCTGTAGACAATGTTTCGTTAACGCTTCGCAAAAATGAGATTTTAGCAATTGTTGGTGAATCAGGTTGCGGGAAAAGTACTTTGGCAACATCAGTAGTCGGGTTGCACAATTCAGTAACTACAAAAGTTGAAGGGGAAATTCTTTATAACAATCAAAACTTAGTTAAATTGACAGATGAACAGTTTAATAAGTTAAGAGGAAATGACATCGGTTTCATTTTCCAAGATCCACTTTCTGCATTAAACCCATTAATGCGTATCGGAGAGCAAATTGAAGAAGGGTTAATTTATCATACAAAATTAACTAAAGAACAACGTGAAAAACGTGTTATTGAATTACTGGATCAAGTAGGGATCGCCAATATGCAACGTGTAGCAAAACAATTCCCTCATCAGTTATCGGGCGGTATGCGTCAGCGTGTTATGATCGCGATAGCATTATCAGGAAAGCCTGCAATCATTATTGCGGACGAACCGACAACAGCACTTGATGTAACAATCCAAGCACAGATTTTAGATTTATTGAAGTCTCTGCAAGATGAAATTCAATCAGGCATTATTTTAATTACACACGACTTAGGGGTTGTTGCTGAAGTAGCGGACCGAGTAGCTGTAATGTATGCCGGAGAAGTAATAGAGGAAGCACCTGTTGTGGAATTATTCAGAAATCCGAAGCACCCGTATACAAGGTCTTTGCTGAAATCAATTCCTCAAACAAACAGTGAGAATGAAAAATTAGAAATAATTCAAGGGATGGTTCCTTCTTTAATGAAGTTACCACGCCAAGGCTGCCGTTTCTCATCACGTATTCCTTGGGTTCCACAATCAGCACATGAAGCAGATCCACAGCTTCATGAAGTAGCTCCTGGCCATCTTGTACGCTGTACTTGCTGGAAAGATTTCCATTTTGAGGATGAGGAAGGGAGCGTAAATCAATGAGTTTCATGCAAGTAGAAGATTTAAAAGTTCACTACCCGATCCGAGGTGGATTTTTTAACACAGTAGTTGACCATGTTTACGCAGTAGATGGTGTAACGATGGAATTTGACCGCGGAAAAACTTACGGTCTTGTAGGTGAATCCGGCTCAGGTAAATCTACAACCGGTAAAGCGATTATCGGGTTGGAAAAAATTACATCAGGCCGTATTCTTTATGAAGGTGAAGATGTAACAAATGCACGCCGTAAACGTGATTCAGCATATAACCGTGATATCCAGATGATATTCCAGGATTCGCATTCCAGTATGAACCCGCGTAAACGTGTATTGGATATTTTAGCAGAGCCAATTCGTAATTTCCTGAAGTTGTCTCCGCAAGAAGAGCGAAAGCGCATTAATGAGCTACTCGCAATTGTAGGGATGTCAGAGGACGTACTACTTAAATATCCACACGAGTTTTCTGGTGGACAAAAGCAGCGTTTAGGGATTGCCCGTGCAGTTGCATGTAACCCAAAAATGATTATCGCGGATGAGCCGGTTTCGGCACTTGATTTATCCGTACAGGCACAAGTTTTAAACTTTATGAAGGATATTCAGGAACAATATGGAATTAGTTATTTATTCATCTCTCACGATTTAGGTGTTGTTCGCCATATGTGTGACCACATTTCTATTATGTATAAAGGTAGATTCGTAGAAACAGGTAAGCGTGAAGATATTTACACAAATCCGCAGCATATTTATACAAATCGTCTGCTTTCTGCAATTCCTGATATTGAGCCTGAAACTCGAATTGAACGTAAGCTTGAACGTCAGCAAGTTGAAGCAGCATATCGCCAGGAACAACATAAATATTACGATAAGGATGGAAAAGTATATCCTTTAAAATCGATTTCAGACTCACATAGAGTAGCAATGTCTGAAGATGAAAAGGAGCGTGTATAGTATGTGGAAAACGATAGTTCGCCGTGTATTAATAATGATTCCGCAGCTATTTATTTTAAGTCTCCTAATTTTCATATTAGCGAAACAAATGCCAGGGGATCCATTTACAGGATTAATTACTCCTGAAACAGATCCGAATGTTATTGAAGAATTACGTGTTAAAGCAGGTTTCTACGATCCATGGTATGTACAGTACTATAACTGGATAACAAATGCAGCACAAGGTGACTTCGGTCAAAGTTATACATTTAAAAAGCCGGTTGCAGATATTATTGGAGACCGTGCAATGAACACATTATTACTTTCATTGCTTAGTGTAATTTTCCTTTATGTGCTGGCGATTCCTCTAGGAGTACTGGCAGGACGTTACCACGATTCATTTTTAGATAAGTCTATTGTACTTTACAGCTTTATCTCTTATGCAATCCCTGCATTCGTACTATATTTAATTTTCGTTTTCATTTTCGGCTACCGACTGATGTGGTTCCCGACAAGTGGTACGGTGGAAATAGGGTTAGACCCGGGAACCTGGAGTTATTATTGGAGTAAGTTCTACCATTTACTGTTACCGGCAGCCAGCTATGCACTGCTAGGTACGACGGGTGTCATTCAATATTTACGTTCGGAAATTATTGATGCAAAAACAATGGATTATGTTAAAACAGCACGCAGTAAAGGGATACCGATGAAGAAAGTATATTCACGTCATATCTTCCGTAACTCATTGTTACCGATTGCAGCGTTCTTAGGATTCACGATTACCGGTTTACTCGGTGGATCGATTTTCATTGAAACTGTATTCGCTTATCCGGGAATGGGTAAATTGTTTGTCGAATCCATTTCAAGTCGTGACTACAGTGTAATAACGGCATTAGTAATGTTATACGGCTTCTTAGCATTATTAGGTAGTCTATTATCCGATATTATCTTAAGTATAGTGGATCCGCGAATTCGCATAGACTAATCAATCAATTAATAATGACTAAGGAGAGGTGATTTTAATCATGGAAAACAAAAATGAACAGACAGTAGAAAAATTAGAATCTCAAAGCTCTCCACCAACTGGTATTCAAGTAATATGGAGAGAGTTTAAAAAAGATAAATTAGCAATGTTCTCATTAATAGGAAGTATTCTGCTAATGATTGCGATTATGATCATGGCAATCTTCACTATTGATCAGACTGAAGTAATGAAAATCCAATTATTGGAGCGCTTCACTGAACCAGGTGTCCGAGGTTATCTCCTTGGCGCCGACGAAGCCGGACGGGATATGTTCGGGCAGCTGATCATTGGCGCTAAAAACTCAATCTTGATTGCAATTGCTATTACAATTATTGCAAATGTAGTAGGTATCGGTCTTGGTATTATTATGGGGTATTACGGTGGTTTCATCGATAATTTCTTCATGCGTATTATTGATTTCTTTATCACTCTACCAACTACTATGATCATCATCGTAGTCGTGACAATCATTCCATCATACGGAATATTGGATCTGATCTTAATTATTGCAGCATTTCAGTGGATGTCGACGGCCAGACTTGTGCGATCCAAAGCACTTTCTGAAGCACGACGCGATTACATTAGTGCCTCCAAAACAATGGGTACAAGTGATTTCGCAATCATGTTTAAAGGGTTGTTGCCAAACTTAAGCTCGCTGTTAATTGTCGAAGTGACATTAAGCTTTGCGGGGAATGTAGGGATCGAAACAGGTCTTTCGTTCTTAGGTTTCGGTTTACCACCGTCAACACCAAGTTTAGGAACTTTAGTAAGTTATGCTATGAACCCGATAATTCTATCGAGTAAATGGTGGGTATGGTTGCCTGCATCAATATTGATCTTAGTAATGATGCTTGGTATAAATTACGTTGGTCAAGCGTTACGACGCTCTGCTGACGCAAAACAACGTTTAGGATAATAAGGGAGGAAAAACAGATGAAGAAAAAGAAAGGTTTAATGCTGTCATCAGTATTTGCTACGGCACTAGTATTAGCAGCTTGTGGAGGCGATGACGAAACAACAACTGAAAAACCAGCTGAAAATACAGATGGCACAAAGACAGAAGAAAATACAAATGACGGCGGTTCTACTGCAGAATCTCCAACACTTCCATCAGAAGTTACAAATGATGGAGAAGCAATTCAAGGTGGTACGTTACAATATGCATTAGTAACAGATTCTCCTTTCCAAGGTGTTTTCTCTTGGGAATTATATGAAGATGCTTATGATGCTGAAATTTTAGGCTTCATGTCAAATGTAATTTTCGATACAGATGGCGACTTCCTTGTAACTGATGAAGGGATTGCGAAGTTAGATGTCGATGCAGATAACAACAAAGTAACAATCACTATCCAGCCTGATGAGGTGAAATGGTCTGATGGAACGCCACTAACAGTTGAAGATATCATTTATCCATATGAAATTATCGGTCATCCGGATTATACAGGTATCCGTTATGATGATGACTTCAAAAACATCATCGGTGCTGCTGAATATAAGGCAGGTAAAGCAGATACAATCTCTGGTATCAAAAAGATCGATGATAAAACAGTTGAAATTTCTATGACTAAAGTTTCGCCGGCTATCTATTCTTTAGGTGACGGTTTATGGGGTTATGCAGCGCCGAAACATGTGCTGAAGGATATTCCAGTTAAGGACTTAATCTCTTCAGATGCTGTACGTAAATCTCCTGTAACTTTAGGACCATTTAAATTAGATAAATTAGTTGACGGTGAATCTGTTCAGTTCGTAGCGAACGAGCATTACTTCAAAGGTAAACCGAAATTAGACAAAGTTGTATTACAAGTTGTCCCTTCATCTTCTATCGGTGAAGCATTACGTACAGGTAAATATGATATGGCTTCTTCATACCCGACGAACCAGTATGATGGCGTAAAAGATCTTGAAAACTTAACAGTATTAGCTCGTCCGGAGTTAGCATACTCTTACCTTGGCTTCAAGCTTGGTAAATGGGATGCAAAAGGAGGAGAGGATAAGACCGGCTTAAACATTACGGATGAAAATGCAAAAATGAATGATGCTAACTTACGTAAGGCAATTGCTTATGCAATGGATATCGAGCAAGTTGGTGAACGTTTCTACCAAGGGTTACGTTCACGTGCAACATCATTAATTCCGCCAGCGTTCGCTTCATTCCATGACAATTCTTTAGAAGGATACAACTATGATCCGGAAAAAGCAAAAGCATTATTAGATGAAGCTGGATACAAAGATGTTGACGGCGACGGAATCCGTGAAGATAAAAACGGTGAAAAGTTCGAAATCCGCATGGCAGGTATGTCAGGTTCTGATACTGACGAAGCAATCGTTGAATACTACCGTCAAAACTGGAAAGATGTTGGTTTAGATGTACAGTTAACAACTGGCCGTTTAATCGAGTTCAACAGCTTCTACGACAAAGTAAAAGCGGATGATCCGGAAATCGATATGTTCATGGCAGCATGGGGTACTGGTACAAACCCATCTCCACTTGGTTTATACGGTGAAGGAGCTTCATTCAACTACAGCCGTTTCGTAACACCGGAATTACAAGCATTATTAGTTGATATCGACTCTAAAGAAGCGGTAGATCCAGAATACCGTGCGGATGCATTCCGTAAGTGGGAAGAGTATATGTTCGAACAAGCAACAACAATTCCGACATACTTCCGTACAGAAATCATTCCGGTTAACAAACGTGTGAAAAACTACAATGCTAACTATGCTAATGATACAATGGATGATTTACAATTACTTGAATTAACAGCTGACGCACCAATTAAATAATATCAGCAACAAAAAAGCCGCTTAGAAATTTTCTAAGCGGTTTTTTCAATGTTTATTTTTTCAATTGCATCACAATCGCTTCATCAGGTGTTACATAAAGCGTTTTTTGTTCGAAATAAATGACAAATCCTGGTTTTGCACCATTCGGTTTTTTCACATGGCGAATTTCCGTATAATCTACCGGCACCGACGAAGAGTCACGTGCTTTAGAGAAATAAGCACTTAATACAGCGGCTTCCGTCAATGTTTGCTCATCGGGGTCTTCCGAATGGATGACAACGTGTGATCCCGGAATATCTTTCGTATGCAGCCATACTTCGTTGCGTTTTCCGATCTTGAATGTCAAATAATCATTTTGTTTATTGTTTTTGCCGACCGAAATTGAAACACCGGAAGATGACACAAATTTTTCCGGTTCAGGTTTTGTCGGTTTCTTTTTCCGTTTTGCCTGGCGGATTCGTAGTAAACCTTGTTCTGCCAGCTCTTCGCGGATTTCTTCAATATCTTTAGTGGAGGCTTGCTGCACTTGCTGAGTAAGCATTTCCAAATAGTTAATGTCTTCCGCTGCTTTTTGCTTCTGTTCCTCAATCATAACTAACGCTGTCTTCGCTTTATTGTACTTTGTGTAATAGCTTTGCGCATTTTCAATCGGTGTTTTCCTTGGGCTAATCGGTATTCTTACTGTTTCGGCGTTTTCGCTGTAATAGTTTTCAACATCTACAAATTCTGCGCCTTTTTCGAAATTATAAAGATTGGCCATCAAAAGCTCACCGTAAAGTTGGAACTGCTCCAGATTTTGAGCTCGTTCATAATCTTTTTGCAGTTTTTTTTGTTTCAGCTTTAATTTATTCAGTTCATTTTGCAGCCAGCGTTCGAGGTCACCGGCTTGCTGTTTCACCCGGTCACGCTTTGCACGGGCAAAAAATACACGATCAAGCAGTTCTCCAAGTGTTTCATAATTTGTAACAGCACCTGATAAATGTGTTAGCGCTGTTGGAGAGAAATAGATTTTTCCTTCCTGCTCAACATAGGTTGGGTTTGCGCTCGTTGCGATTTCGTTCATCAGCTGTCTGCATGCCGGTACAGCATCATTTGTCGTGATGCGGTGCAGCAACTCATTTGCATGCAAAGGAGAGAAACCGGCAAATTGTTCGACAATATCTTTAGTTGTAGGTTGTTTTGAGAAAACCTCTTTCAGCTCTACATCGGATAAACTTGTCAGTGCGATTTTCTGTTGCTGTGGCGGTGCAATATATTGCTGACCGGGTAAAACAGTCCGGTAGCTGTTCATCGATGGCGGCAAATGTTTGATGCTGTCAATAATGACATTATTCTGAGCATCTATTAACAGCAAGTTACTATGACGCCCCATAATTTCGATGACAAGCTTTCGCTTTACAGCATCGCCGATTTCATTTTTACTGTCGATTTCAAAAGTGATCACCCGTTCAAAGCCGTCCTGAACAACAGATGAAATAAAGCCTCCTTCAATATGTTTGCGTAACAGCATACAAAACATAGGCGGGTCTGCCGGATTTTCGATCGATTGATCAGTTATGTGAACGCGGGAATATGAAGGGTGGATAGAAAATAATAGTTTACTGTTTTGGCCTGCTGCACGAATTTGCAATACAACTTCAAGTGCATTCGGCTGATAAATTTTTGTAATACGTCCGGAAGTCAGGCTTTGTAGTTCCTTGCTCATCGAACGAGTAAATAGTCCGTCAAATGCCATCTTTATGCCTCTTTCGTTAAATAAGTCTCTTTGATTGTTTTATCATACCATTTTTTTGATTAAACCTGTAGTTATCGTAATTTACTATATAAGAAGGAAACAAAATGCCATCTTTATATAGGGAGTTGCCGCCCCTCCATTTCAATCAACCTTTTTAAATTTAGAGTCTTTATCTTATTTAAATCCTGATAATTAAAAAGTATTTCATTGCACCATAACTATGATAAAATATATATTTGGATAATAGACGTTAACGCAAAATTGATAACACATATGCTATAATTGAAACAATTAAGTAAAGAAGGATGTGACGAACCTTGGTACGTAGTATGACCGGATTCGGCAGGGGGGTCACAACAACGAAACACTTTCAACTCACTGTTGAAATTCGTGCTGTGAATCATCGTTTTTTAGAAATTAATACAAAGTTTCCAAAAGAATGGATGGAATCTGAAGTAGTAGCAAAAAAAATGTTGTCGGATGCAGTTTCTCGTGGGAAAATAGATGTTATCATTTTTCTAAAGGAGCTCCATGACACTGAACAGACGATTCAAATCAATTGGTCACTGCTCAATGCTTTTCTCCAGGCAAAAAGGGAGTTGTCACAAACGGTTCCGATGGAGGAAAAGTGGACAATGCAGGAAATTGTAAGTTTGGACCAAGTGTTGCAAGTTGAAAAAATTGAGTTCATGCAGGATGAAATTATCGATGCTGTAAAAAATGCTTTGGCAGAAGCGATCCAAAACCTCATTGCGATGCGTGATCGTGAAGGGCAAGGATTGCAGCAAGTGATGCTGCAGTACAAAGCAGACCTGGAAGCGCAAATTGCTGAAATACGGCAATATGCACCGCTGGCAGTTGAAAAATATCGTGAACGTTTAATGAGCCGATTAGAAGAAGTGACAAGCGGTCAATCATTGGACGATCGTTTACTTACGGAAGTTGCGATTTTTGCAGAGCGAATTGATATTACTGAAGAGCTGGACCGTTTAGAGAGCCATTTTAATCAGTTATCCGAAACTTTAGCTGAAAACATTGCGATTGGACGCAAGCTTGATTTCATTATGCAGGAAATGAACCGGGAAATTAATACTATCGGTTCAAAAAATCAGTCTACCCAATGTTCAGCTGCAGTTGTGCAAGCGAAGACGATTTTAGAAAAAATGCGTGAACAAGTTCAAAATATTGAATGATATAAAGGAGTTACTTATGAAAAAACAACGTGGATTATTAATTGTTTTATCTGGTCCATCAGGTGTTGGTAAAGGGACAGTTCGCAAAGAGCTCTTTTCACAGCCTGATACGAATTACGAATATTCGATTTCAATGACAACACGTAATCCTCGCGAAGGAGAAGAAGATGGTGTAGACTATTTCTTTAGAACACGTGAGGAATTCGAAGCGTTAATCGAGCAAGGAGGCTTACTGGAACATGCAGAATTTGTGGGCAATTATTACGGTACACCACTTGCATATGTACAGGAAACGCTAGAAGCTGGACGCGATGTATTTTTGGAAATTGAAGTACAAGGAGCAGCACAAATTCGTGAAAAAGCACCAGATGCGTTGTTTATCTTTTTAGCACCACCAAGCATTTCCGAATTGGAACAACGTTTAGTTGGTCGTGGTACGGAAACAGAAGATGTAATCGCTCGTCGTATTGCTACTGCTCGTGAAGAAGTCGAAATGATGAGTTTATATGATTATGTTGTAGAAAATGACCAAGTTCAAAATGCATGTGATAAAATAAATGCTATCATAGTAGCAGAACACTGTCGTCGTGAACGTGTGGAAAAACGCTATTTGTCAATGTTGAGAGGAGAATGAAACCATGTTATATCCATCAGTAGATAAGTTGAAAAAACAAATCGATTCTAAGTATTCTTTAGTAAGCTTAGCATCAAAACGCGCGCGCCAAATGCAAGAAGAGGGCGGGGAGCACTTAAGCTCATACATTTCTTACAAACCAGTAGGAAAAGCATTGGAAGAAGTAGCTGCCGGAAAGCTTCGCAAAGTTCAACAAGACGCTTCAACTGTTTACGAAGACGAAATCTAGTTGGTAATGTAAAAAGAATACTCCCTGAGTAGAAGCTCCCTAAGAATTTTTCTTTGGGAGCTTATCCTTTGAAAGGACGGTAAAATAATGAAAAAAAACAATATACTATTGTGTGTTTCGGGTGGGATTGCCGTATATAAAGCGGTTGCGTTAGTGAGTAAACTGTCTCAGGCAGGCTTTAATGTAAAAGTAATTATGACAGCTTCTGCACAAAAATTCGTTACCCCTTTAAGCTTCCAAGTGATGTCTAAAAACGACGTGTTTTTTGATACTTTCGATGAAAAAGATTCCAATGTCATTGCCCATATTGATTTGGCGGATTGGGCGGATTTAGTTATCGTAGCTCCTGCAACAGCCAATATGATTGCGAAAATGACACATGGTATGGCTGATGATATGGTGACAACAACTTTACTTGCAACAACTGCACCTGTGTGGGTGGCACCGGCGATGAATGTACATATGTATGAACATCCGGCCGTTTTACGGAATATTGCACAACTTCATGAAGATGGCATCCGCTTTATCGAACCGTCTGAAGGATTTTTGGCATGCGGCTATGTAGGGAAAGGGCGTCTGGAAGAGCCGGAAAAAATTACGGCAATTGTAGAAAAACATTTTCGTGAACAATCGGGAAGCGATGGACAATGAGATTTGCACAAGTAATCGTTGATGTTTCCGCATATCCGGTTGACCGACCTTTCGATTATTTAATACCGGAAGATTGGGAAGAGCTGATTGACATAGGCTGTCGCGTCAAAGTACCATTCGGACCGCGTAATGTGCTTGGATTTGTCGTCGGCATTACAACTGAATCAGACGTACCTGCGGAAAAAATAAAGCCGATCTCGGAAATACTCGATCTGGAATCGATTTTAACCGAGGAAATGCTGAGCTTGGCAAAATGGCTGAAGCACCAAACAATCTGTTACGAAATTGATGCATTGCAAGTAATGCTGCCTGGTGCGTTGCGGGCGAAGTATGAAAAGTATGCCGTCTTGCAAGGCGAAGTGTCCCAATTACCGCAAATGCTGCAAACGTACTTCGAGAAAACTGAAAAAGTAAATCTAGTCCAATTTGAAAAGGCAAACTTATTAAAACCAGTAAAACGGGCAGTAAAAGACGGCCTTCTCAATATTGAAAATCAAGTGAAGCAAAAAGGCCAAGTAAAACAAGTGCGTAAAGTTCAAATATATTCCCGTGAACAAATAGAAGAAGTTATCGGACAAATGGGGAAACGGGCACCGAAGCAGCTTGCGTTAATGGAATGGATGCAGGAGCATGCGGGAGCCGTCGTTTTACCGGAACAAATTTATGAAGCCGTCCAAGTGACAAGCAGTGTATTAAACAGTGTCATTGATAAAGGGGCAGCAGCGTATATACAAGAAGAAGTTTACCGCGACCCGTTTACAAAGGAAGTCGTGAAAACAGACTTTTTACAATTAACAGATGAGCAGGACGTGGCACTGAAAAAAATCACGGAAGCGATAGATGATAAGCGTCAAGAGACTTTTCTACTTCACGGGATTACAGGCAGCGGGAAAACAGAAGTGTATTTGCAGGCGATTCAGCGTACAATCGCAGACGGAAAAGAAGCGATTGTACTCGTACCTGAAATATCCTTAACACCGCAAATGACAGAGCGTTTCAAATCGCGTTTCGGTAATGAAGTAGCGGTTATGCATAGCGGATTGTCGGTCGGTGAAAAATATGATGAATGGCGGAAAGTACAGCAAGGGAAAGTTAAGGTAGTAGTAGGTGCACGGTCAGCTGTTTTTGCACCGTTTAAAAATCTCGGTCTGCTTATATTGGATGAAGAACATGAGTCAACATACAAGCAGGAGGATTCACCCCGCTATCATGCACGGGATGTAGCGATATGGCGCGGAAATTATTATAATTGCCCTGTTATTTTAGGGAGTGCAACACCAGCATTAGAATCGTTTGCACGTGCTAAAAAAGGTGTATATACATTGCTGACATTGTCACAGCGCGCAAAAAACCAGGCATTGCCGTCTGTTCAGATTATCGATATGAGAGAACAGCTTCAGGCAGGAAACCGCTCGATGTTTTCTGAACCGCTTATGGAGGCGTTGCGTGACCGTCTAGATAAAAAAGAACAGACCGTGCTGTTTTTAAACCGCCGCGGCTATTCATCGTTTGTATTGTGCAGGGATTGCGGGACAACAGTGCAATGTCCAAACTGTGATATTTCGTTAACGTATCACCGCTATCAGGAAAAGCTGAAATGCCATTATTGCGGCCATGACGAATATATTCCGGAAACATGTCCGGAATGCCTAAGTGAAAATATCCGTTATTTCGGTACCGGTACGCAAAAGGTGGAAGAAGAAATTTATAAGCTGTTTCCGGAAGCTCGTGTCATGAGGATGGATGTCGATACGACTAAACAAAAAGGAGCACATGAAAAAATGCTCGATGCGTTCGGTCTAGGTGAAGCGGATATTTTGCTGGGTACGCAAATGATCGCAAAAGGGCTTGATTTCCCGAATATTACATTAGTAGGAGTATTGAGTGCCGATACATCGCTTCATTTACCTGACTACCGGGCTGCGGAAAAAACGTTCCAGCTCATGACGCAAGTTAGTGGACGAGCAGGACGCCATAATAAGCTTGGTGAAGTATATATTCAAACGTATACACCGGAGCATTATGCGATCCAGCTGTCTAAAGATCAGCATTATACACCGTTTTATGAACGCGAAATGCATGCAAGACATATTGCCGGATATCCGCCTTATTATTATATTGCGCTTATTCAAGTTTCCCATGAAGACGTCATGTTTGCTGCAGAATATGCAGGACGTGTCGCGGAGTATTTGCGTTCCAATTTATCATTTAATGTTTCCGTTATTGGACCGACAACAGCGAGTATCGCTCGTCTCCAAAATAGATATCGTTATCAATGTTTGATAAAATATAAAGTAGAGCCAAATTTAATTCCGGTTCTTTTACAGCTTATAAAACTGTATCGATCGGAATGGATTAAAAAAGGCATTGTGCTAACAGTTGATTTAGATCCGACAATGATCTAATGCATATAGAAAGAGGTATTAAAATGGCAATTAAAGAAGTTGTGAAAAACCCAGCGAATGTATTATCACAAAAAACGAAAGAAGTTGAAGTGATCGATGAAAAAATCATTCAACTTTTAGATGATTTATATGACACGATGGTAGAAAATGATGGTGTAGGAATTGCTGCACCTCAAATTAATGTTGATTTACGTGTAGCAATCGTAGAATTAGGCGAAGATATTTTAGAAATGATCAATCCGATCGTTATTGAAACACGTGGTGAAGAAGAAGATGTAGAAGGCTGTTTAAGTTTCCCGGACCTGTTTGGAATGGTCAAACGCCCAACTTACGTAAAAATCGAAGCGTCTGACCGTGAAGGACGGATTTATGAACTTGAAGCTGAAGACTTTGAAGCACGTTGTATTTTGCATGAAATCGATCATTTAGAAGGCATTTTATTTGATTCGAAAATGACGCGTGTATTAACAGAGGAAGAAATAGAAGAGCTATACGCGGACGCTGAGGAGGAGTAATCGATGACAAAAATCGTATTTATGGGAACACCTGCCTTTTCAGCGCCTATTTTGCGTATGCTTCATGAAGAAGGCTATGACATTGCAGCGGTTGTGACACAGCCGGACCGTCCGTTTGGTCGTAAAAAAGTATTAACGCCGCCACCTGTGAAAGAGGAAGCGGTACAATTAGGCTTACCGGTTATTCAACCAGAAAAACTGAGAGGTTCACAGGAGCTGGAAGAAATTTTGGCGTTAAATGCCGACCTAGTTGTAACAGCGGCATTTGGACAGATTTTGCCTAAAGAACTGCTTGATGCACCGCGATTAGGCTGTATTAATGTCCATGCTTCCTTATTACCTGCATATCGAGGCGGTGCACCAATTCATCAGGCAATTATTGATGGACAGGCAACAACAGGTGTAACGATTATGTATATGGCGGAAAAACTGGATGCCGGGGATATTATTTCGCAACGGGAAATTGCTATTGAAGATACGGACAATACGGGCACAATGTTTGACAAATTAAGTGCGGTTGGTCGTGAACTATTGAAAGAAACGATGCCATCGATTATCGACGGGACAAATGCCCGCATTCCACAGGATGAATCACTCGTAACATTTGCGCGTAATATTAGTCGCGAACAGGAGTTGATTGATTGGAATAATGAAGCGCGTGCATTGTATAATCAAGTGCGCGGATTACACCCTTGGCCAGTTGCCTATACGACATTTGAAGGGGCCAACTTCAAAGTCTGGGCAGCAAGGGTTGGTGAAACAGCAACAAATGCTGCACCGGGAGAAGTCGTGAAAATCGAAAAAGACCATTTTGAAGTAGCGACAGGAGATGGCGGTACATTAGCGCTGTATGATGTACAACCAGCCGGTAAGAAACGCATGACAGCAGAAGAGTTTTTACGTGGTACGGGCTCGAAATTACAGATTGGGGACCGTTTTGAATGAGTAAAAAGAAACAAGTGATTTGGGACGGTAATGTTCGAGATGCCGCTTTAACGATTTTATTGACGGTCGATAAAAGCCAGGCATACAGCAATTTATTATTACACCAAACAATTGAGAAATATAAAATCGATGCAAAAGACCGTGGTCTGTTAACAGAGCTCACATATGGTACATTGCAGCATAAACTGACACTGGATTATTATCTGGAGCCATTTATTCGCGGTAAAGTGGATATTTGGGTGCGTTGGCTGTTGCGTATGTCGCTCTATCAAATGCAGTATTTAACGCGTATCCCTGCGCACGCTGCTGTAAATGAAGCAGTGGAAATTGCAAAACGCCGCGGCCATAAAGGGATTGCCTCAATGGTGAACGGTATTTTACGTTCGATTTTACGTGAAGGCGTTCGTTCAACCGATCTAATAGAAGATGCAAATGAGCGTCTGGCAGTCGAAACGAGTCATCCGCAGTGGCTGGTCGATCGCTGGGTTGAAAGCTACGGCTATGAAAAAACACGTGAAATGCTTCTTGAAAATAATATTGCACCACTGCAGACAGTACGTGTCAACACGACAAAAGCGACTGTCGAGCAAGTTTTGACAACACTTGAACGCGAAGGTGTAAAAGCGCGCCGCAGTGAATATATACCCGAATGTCTGCATCTTGAAAACGGGCAGGCCGCACGTACAGGAGCTTTCCGGAACGGGCTTATTACAATTCAGGATGAAAGCTCGATGCTTCCTGCAAAAGTACTGAATCCGCAGCCTGGTATGAAAGTACTTGATATGTGTGCAGCACCAGGCGGTAAAACAACACATCTTGCAGAAGTTATGAAAAATGAAGGCTCGATTTTAGCGACCGATCTACATCCGAAAAAATTGGATTTAATCGAGGAAAATGTCGCGCGTCTAGGATTGGATATTATCGAAACAGCCCCTCTCGATGGAAGAAAAGCAGCAAGCTTTTTACAAAAGGAAGGCTATGATGCGATTTTGGTAGACGCACCATGCTCAGGCTTGGGCGTAATGCGACGCAAGCCCGATATTAAATATACGAAGCGAGAAGAAGATTTAGAGAGCCTGCAAACAATCCAGCTTTCGATTTTAAATAATGCAGTCCAGCTATTGAAACAAGACGGACGATTAGTGTATTCAACATGTACAGTAGACCGCAGTGAAAATGAAGGTACGGTACAAGCCTTCTTAAAAGAGCACCCTGAAATGAACTTGGTGCCAATTGAAAATTTACCGACACAACTAGAAGCGAAGCAACAGGACGGGATGCTGCAAGTATTCCCGCAAGATATAGGCAGTGACGGATTTTTCGTAGCTGCATTCGTAAAAAAAGGAGCGTCCAATTAACTAATGGAGCAAGAACAATTAAAACAATTTGATGAACGAATTCAGGATTTAGTGGAAGAAACAGCAGATAAGCCGGTACGTCGTGCGAAAAAGGAAAAGCCTCAGTTAAAACCTTCGATCTATTCATTACGTCTAGATGAAATGAAGGAATGGCTGACAGCAAATGGAGAAAAGGCTTTCCGTGCAGCGCAGATTTATGAATGGCTTTATGAAAAACGTGTCCAAACGTTTGAAGAAATGTCCAACTTACCGAAAGCATTGCGTGAAAAGATGGAAGCAGAGTTTGCATTAACGACACTTTCAACAATTATTAAACAGGAATCAAAAGACGGTACGATTAAATTTTTATTCCAGCTGCAGGACGGCTATTCAATTGAAACAGTATTGATGCGCCATGATTACGGAAATTCAATTTGCGTAACGACACAAGTAGGCTGCCGTATCGGTTGTACATTCTGTGCATCTACGTTAGGTGGCTTGAAGCGTCACTTAATGGCAGGAGAAATTGTCGAGCAGGTCGTAAAAGTACAACAACAGCTTGACGAAACAGAAGAGCGCGTATCATCAATCGTAATTATGGGTATCGGTGAACCGTTTGATAACTATGATGCAATGATGAACTTCCTTAAAATTATGAATGATGACAAAGGATTAAATATCGGTGCCCGTCATATTACGGTTTCGACTTCGGGAATCGTGCCGAAAATTTACGAATTCGCAGATGAAGGTATGCAAATTAACTTTGCGGTTTCTCTACACGCGCCAAACCAAGAGGCCCGTCAAAAATTAATGCCGATTGCTAAAGCATATAAATTAGAAGAATTGATGGAAGCAGTAAAATACTATACGAAGAAAACAGGACGTCGTGTTACATTTGAATATGGTTTAATGTCAGGGCAAAATGATACAGAAGAAGTAGCAATGGAACTGGCGAAGCTGATCAAAAATATTAAATGTCATGTCAACTTAATTCCGATTAACTACGTGCCGGAGCGTGATTATATTCGTACATCACGCAGTAAAATTTTTGCTTTTGAAAGAACGCTTAAGGAGCAGGGGATTAACGTAACAATCCGCCGTGAGCAAGGTGCAGATATTGCAGCTGCATGTGGCCAGTTACGTGCACAGGAACGATCACACGAAACAAAGTAGGTGGACTATAGTGAACTTTACAGTGGAAAGTGATATTGGGTTAAAGCGAAAAATAAATGAAGATCGGGCCGCGTTTTTTGAGCGCCCCGATCATTTTAAGCTTGCGATTTTAGCAGATGGTATGGGTGGTCATAATGCTGGTGATGTAGCGAGTGAAATGGTTATTACCGAAATGCATGCACTCTTTAAACAGGAAAATGCAGATAGTTTTGCAACAAAACAGTTAAAGCTCGAATGGTTGCGTAATGCGGTGTCACATATTAATCAAAAAATATATCATTACTCATTAACACATGAAAATTGCCAAGGTATGGGAACGACAATGATTGCTGTGTTACTTGACAAAAATGATTGCACGATAAGCCATGTCGGCGATAGTCGTGTATACCATATTACAAACGAAACAGTAAAGTTAGTAACAAGAGATCATTCTTATGTAAATATTTTATTGGAAAATGGAGAAATTAGTGAAGAAGAGGCACAAAATCATCCTCAACGGAACTTTATTTTAAAAGCACTCGGTACAGAAATTTCGATTGAACCTGATTTTTATGAAATCTCTTTATCAAATGAGGCCTTTTTACTCATTTGTTCTGATGGGTTAAGTAATAAACTGTCTACAGAGGAAATGGGCAAAATTATTACAAAGCCGGTTTCAATTCAGGAAAAAGGAAAAAAATTAGTTCAAATTGCAAATGATCGTGGTGGAGAAGATAATATTTCCCTTATCCTAATGACAACGGTGCAGGAGGTGTAACAATGCTAGTAGGAAAACATATAAGTGGCCGTTATAAAATTTTAAAATTAATTGGCGGAGGCGGGATGTCAAATGTATATTTGGCACACGACATTATTTTAAGTCGTGACGTCGCAATCAAAATATTGCGTTATGATTTATCAAATGAAGAAGAATTGCACCGTCGTTTCCAGCGTGAAGCATTGTCTGCAACAAGTTTGACTAATCCTAATATCGTAAGCATCTATGATGTTGGCGAAGATGGGGATATGCACTATATTGTCATGGAATACATTAAAGGGAAAACATTAAAACAATACATACAAGAGTTTTCACCTTTATCTGCAGCGCGAAGTGTCCATATTATGAAGCAGCTAACATCGGCGATTGCCCATGCACATGAAAACGGCATAATCCATCGTGACATAAAGCCGCAAAATATATTGATGGATGAAGAAGGCAATGTGAAAATTACTGATTTCGGGATTGCAACATCGCTTGGAGCAACAAGCTTCACTCAAACGAACTCGGTTATCGGAACTGTCCATTATTTATCGCCGGAGCAGGCGCGCGGCGGTGTGGCGACGATGAAGTCCGATATATATGCACTTGGGATTGTCTTTTATGAGCTTTTAACAGGAGAATTGCCATTTTCAGGTGAATCTGCTGTATCCATTGCGTTAAAGCATCTGCAGGCAGAAACACCTTCAGTACGTGAATTCGATGCAAGCATTCCGCAAAGTGTCGAAAATATCGTATTAAAGGCAACAACAAAAGATCAAAACCACCGCTATAGCAATGCAGAAGAGATGGAAGAAGATTTAAATACATGTTTATCATTACAACGGGTGAATGAACCTAAATTTATGCCGCCAGTAGATGATGGGGCGACAAAGCTGATCCCGATTATAAAAGATCCAAAGCCCATTCCTGGACCTGTGCAAGAGCCATCTACAGGTATAACAGAACAAACGGTCCGGATTGATTCAAAACCGCCGGCCGAAGAAGAGACGAAGCCGTCAAAACAAAAAAAGAAAAAGAAAAAATGGCCGCTAATCGTTGGGCTATTAGTTCTTTTAACAATTGGTGCAGTAGTAGCCGCTGTTCTTCTGACTCCAAATAGAGTAGTCGTAGAAGATGTGACTGATATGACAGTTGAAGAAGCCATTCGAATTTTAGAAGAGCAAGGCTTCGTTATTGGAGAACAAGAAGAACGCAACAATGAAGAGATTGAATCGGGAAATATCATTGAAACGAATCCGCAGGCAGGTCGGGAACGTGAGAAAGGCACTACGGTTGATTTGATCGTCAGCATCGGTAAAGAAATGACAAAAATGGAAGATTTCATTGGCAAGCAGCGTGATGACGTAATGGACACTTTAGAAGAATTTAATAGCTATGATTTTAGAGAGGAATATTCTTCAGAGCATGCAGCAGGCGAAATTATCGCTCAAACACCTGAAGCCGGAGAGGAAATTCACGTCAATGAGACGGATGTTGTATTAACAGTTAGCAGAGGACAAGAGCAAGTAACGGTGCGTGACTTGATGGCATTCAACAAAGCAAACCGTTCAGAATATGAAAAAAGCTCAGGTTTTAAAGTAAATGTAACGGGTGAAGAATATTCGGATAAACCGGCCGGTGAAGTAATCAGTCAATCACCAAAAGCAGGCACAAAGCTTGAAAAAGGCAGCACAATTAATGTCGTTATCTCAAAAGGACCAAAAGCAAAACAGGAAAAATTCTATACAAATACAATTGAAATTCCGTACGAGCCTTTTGAAGAAGGGGTGGAACAAGAAGTCTCCATTTACATTCAGGACAAAACACGTACAATGGCAGATCCTGTAGAAACGATAACAATTACTGAAGATACTTTATACACAATTAAGCTGGTTATTGTTGAAGGGGACAAAGCTGCCTACCAGATTGTACGGGATAACAATGTAATTGAAAATAAAACAATTACTTATGAAGAATTGGCGGAATAAGGAGGAATTGGATGGCGCAAGCCCAAATTCGAAAAGCATTAAGCGGTTATTATTATGTTGAAAAAGACGGTGATTTAATTCAATGTCGCGCTCGTGGGATTTTCCGTAATCGCGGAGAATCTCCACTTGTCGGCGATTTTGTGGAATATTCCTATGACGGCGAATCGGATGGTTCAATCGATAAAATTCTTGAACGCCATAATGAGCTCGTTCGGCCTCCGATTGCGAATGTGGATCAGGCCTTACTAGTGTTTTCAGCAAAAGAACCGGATTTTAATACAGTACTGCTCGACCGTTTTTTAGTCGTGCTCGAGTCATTCCATGTGCAGCCGATCATTATTTTAACAAAGATGGATCTATTGAATGATGCCGAACGTGCACATATACAAACATATATTGACGACTATAAGGAAATCGGCTACGACATTATCGAAACTTATATCGATGATCCAACATTGTTGGAAAAAATCGAACCATATTTGCAGGAAAAAACATCGGTTCTTGCAGGACAGTCAGGTGTCGGAAAGTCTACACTGTTAAATACATTGCTTCCTGAACTGGATTTAAAAACAGGTATTATTTCAAAAAGTTTAGGGCGCGGGAAACATACAACACGTCATGTAGAGCTTATTGAAGTATGCGGCGGGCTATTGGCAGATACTCCGGGCTTCAGTTCTTTCGATTTTGAAATGATAGAAAAAGAAGAGCTGACATCTTGTTTACCAGAGTTCGAGAGGGTTAGCGAGAATTGTAAGTTCCGTGGCTGCCTGCATATAAAGGAACCGAAATGTGCAGTAAAACAAGCGGTAGAAACCGGTGAAATCCGTTCGTACCGCTATGAGCATTATGAACAAATTTTACAAGAAATTATTGACCGAAAGCCGAGGTATTAGACATGATTAAAATTGCACCATCAATTTTAGCAGCAGACTTTGCAAAGCTGGGACAAGAGGTAAAAGAAGTAGAAGCAGCAGGAGCGGAATTGATTCATATCGATGTAATGGACGGCCATTTCGTACCGAATATTTCATTCGGTGCGATTGCATTAGAAGCAATTCGCCCCCTTTCTACATTACCGATGGACGTACATTTAATGATTGAAAATCCAGATCAGTACATTGAGCAATTTGCGAAAGCAGGTGCAGACTACATTACGGTCCATGTTGAAGCATGCCGCCATTTGCACCGCACGATTCAGTTAATTCGCTCATTTGGTGTTAAACCGGGTGTTGTATTAAATCCGCATACGCCGATTGAAACGATTCAGCATATTTTGGAAGATGTTGATATGGTGCTGTTTATGACGGTTAACCCAGGCTTTGGCGGGCAAAAGTTCATTGAATCGGTTGTGCCTAAAGTGGAAGCATTATCGAAAATCATTAAAGAACGTGGCCTGAATATCGAAATTGAAATTGATGGCGGAATTAACGCTGAAACAATCGTACCTTGTGCAAAAGCAGGTGCAACGGTTTTTGTTGCTGGTTCTGCTATTTACAGTAAAGAAGATCGCGCACAAGCTTTACAGGAAATTAAACAAGCAGGATTAGCGGCAATTCAGTGATTGTAGCAATCTGCTCAGGCGGCCCCGTTCATGAGGTCGCCTTTTCTTTAACACCGGA
This sequence comes from Solibacillus sp., assembly GCF_040273735.1. Lineage (NCBI taxonomy): Bacteria > Bacillati > Bacillota > Bacilli > Caryophanales > Caryophanaceae > Solibacillus > Solibacillus sp. The sequence continues at coordinate 149,437 of NZ_JBELZM010000001.1, forward strand.
TATATGGATTGGAGTCGACCGGGGTGCATTATATTTAGTGGATAAAGGTATGCATCCACATAGCATTGTCGGCGATTTTGATTCTATTACAGCGGAGGAATTTGCGCGGATTTCCGAAGCTGTAGAACATGTAGAACAGTTTCAGGCGGAAAAAGATGAGACGGATACAGACTTAGCATTGCTGAAGGCACTTACATACGAGCCGCAGGAAGTCTTTTTGACGGGTGTTACAGGCGGGCGCCTAGATCATTACGAAGCAACTTTAAGGTCTGTTTTTCTTATGCAGCAACAGCATCCTCATATTACTTTTAAAATTATTAATTCTCATAATATCATCCAATTTTTGCTGCCGGGTACACATATTTTGACAGAAGATCATTATACCTATGTATCGTTTTTTGCCTATGGGAAAACTCTTCAGAACGTTACATTGCGTGGGGTTAAATATGAAACGACAGATGAAGTAATTGAGCAGGGTACAACGCGTTTCACAAGCAATGAAATAAAAGGTACAGGGTCTATTTCATTTAGGGAAGGCATATGTTTAATGATAAAGAGTAAAGATTAAGGAGGAACAACGCTGAAAGTATATACATTCCAAATGCCTAAGTGGTTAAGCGGTGTAGCAAGAGGCTGCGTGAAGTTGTTTCGTAGAGATAAAAAAGAAAAATAAGGATCCTGGCTACAGCTCATAGCGATTATGGGCTGTATTTTTTTCTGTTGTTAAGGAAATTATATACTATCGTACTAAGGATAAACTGGAAATAAGTTTTGTCCCCGTCCTGGCAAAAAAATAGAGTACCAGCAATTGCTGATACTCTATACGCGATTATACGCGCTCGATTTTACCTGATTTTAAAGCACGAGCAGAAACCCATACACGTTTTGGCTTACCGTCAACTAAGATACGAACTTTTTGAAGGTTAGCACCCCAAGTACGTTTGTTAGCGTTCATAGCGTGTGAACGGTTGTTGCCTGTACGAGCTTTACGGCCAGTAATTACGCATTGTTTTGGCATTGTAAAATTCCTCCTTACAGCTGAATCTGAAATCTATAATTTCAGTTCGTTATTTCACATACCATAATAATTTAACATACAGAGGCAATGAGTGCAAGACATTTTACATAACCTTTCAAGAAAAAAACCTTTACACCCCTTTTTGCTTAATTGGGATTAAAAACTTCCTGGAAAAGGTAACGTACTATATAAACTAATTATTTGGGGGACGCAATTATGAAAAAATGTATGGTCATCATCAATCCTACTTCAGGAAAAGAAAAGGCAAGTGAGTATGAAAAGAAAATTATCGCACAATTACATAATTATGAAGTTGACGTGAAAGAAACAGCAGGTGAAAAGGATGCAATCCGCTTTGCTAAAATGGCATGCGATGAGAAATATGATGCGGTTATTTTAGTTGGGGGAGACGGTACGGTAAATGAAGGGATCAATGGCATTGCAGAACAGCCTCACCGCCCTGCTGTAGGAATTGTGCCATTGGGAACAGTCAATGATTTTGCCCGTGCATTGGATATCTCGCTTAATCCGGATGAGGCAATTGAGTTACTTGGCGGAAAAACAACAAAGGCTGATATAGGGAAAGTGAATGACCATTATTTCACGAATGTCATTGCGATCGGATTGCTGGCAGAAGCGGTCGGCGATGTGACGGCGGAACAAAAAACAGCCCTTGGCTCGCTCGCTTATTTATTTGAAGGTGTGAAGGCAGCTATTCAAAATGACTCTTATGAAATGGAAGTTAAGGCTGATGGACAAACGTATAAAGAAAATATGATGCTCTTCATCTGTGTATTGACTGATTCAGTCGGAAGCTTCCGCCAACTGAATGAAGATGCCGACAAATCAGACGGCCTGCTGCACGGGTTTATTATTAAAAGTATGAACACACTACAAGTTGTAGGTACAGCTAAAAATCTGCTGACAGGCAACTATGAGGACGACGACAATATTATAAAATTCAATGCACGTGAAATGCATATTAAAGCGAATAAAGCAATTCCGCTGAATGTTGACGGTGATTTAATCAGCCAACTTCCGGCGGAAATCTCCATTTTGCATAATCATATCGAATTTTTCTCTAAATAAAACTCAGTGATACACTTCAAAAATGCTTCTTTGTATAACAACCGGAAATTGTCGAATACTCTAATTAGATTGTGCTAAAAAATTATTATAGTATGATGTTGTTTTGATTAAAAATAAAGAGAAGCTTAATAAGGAGAAATTCAAAATAACGACTTCGGGCTAGACGTAGATGAACGTTTTCTTTTATAATCGACTTTTGTGTAGTACAATATAAATTAGTCAAATAGAGCCAAGGGGGCATTCACTATGTCAGTAGAATTAAATAACGAATTCGGTCATATTGATATATCCAATGATGTTATTGCTCAAATTGCTGGTGGAGCAGCGATTGAATGCTATGGCATTGTAGGCATGGCATCAAAACATCAAATTCGTGATGGTTTAACAGATATTTTACGAAAAGAGAATTTTGCAAAAGGTGTGCTCATTCGCCAAGAAGGTGATGACTTACATATTGATATGTACATTATTGTAAGCTATGGTACGAAAATTTCTGAAATCGCTTATCAAGTACAATCCAAAGTAAAATATACAGTAAATAAAACATTAGGTATGAGCGTTAAATCAGTTAATATTTTTGTTCAAGGCGTTCGTGTTGCGAATGTGTAAGAGGAGGAAATGAATCGAATGAAGTCTTTAGACGGAATAAAATTTGCTGAAATGGTACAAATGGGTGCACATCACCTATACCAAAACGCAGCTTATGTAGATTCGCTAAATGTATTCCCTGTGCCGGATGGTGATACAGGGACAAATATGAATTTATCAATGACATCTGGTGCAGATGAAACAGAAGCCAATGTAAGTGCACATATCGGTAAAACAGCTCAGGCTTTATCCAAAGGCTTACTAATGGGCGCACGCGGAAATTCAGGCGTAATTTTATCGCAGTTATTCCGCGGGTTCGGTAAAGCGATTGAAAAAGAAGCTGAAATCGATGCGAAAGGCTTAGCGAATGCATTTCAGGCTGGTGTAGATACTGCCTATAAAGCCGTTATGAAACCAGTGGAAGGGACAATTCTAACGGTTGCTCGTGAAGCGGCAGCAAAAGGTGTGGAAGTTGCTGAAACAGAAGAAGATATGATTGTCTTGATGGAAGCGTTCATCGAGGAAGCAAAACAATCATTAAACCGTACGCCGGATCTTTTACCTGTATTAAAAGAAGTAGGCGTTGTTGATAGCGGCGGCCAAGGATTGCTGTTCGTTTATGAAGGATTCCTTGCTTCCATGAAAGGCGAGCCACTACCGGAAAAAAATGAATCTTCACTGGACGATCTAATTAATGCAGAACATCACCGTGTACAAGACTTCATGGACACATCTGACATTGAATTTGGATACTGTACAGAAATCATGGTGCGTTTCGAGGATGATAAATCACCATTTGATGAAGAACAGTTCCGCCAAGAATTGAATCCGATGGGCGACTCATTACTGGTAATCTCGGACGATGAAATTGCAAAAGTACATATACACTCTGAAACTCCAGGTGCCGTACTTGCAGCGGGTCAAAAATATGGTAGCTTAATTAAAATTAAAGTAGACAATATGCGTGAACAGCATTCAGCGATTGTCAACGATGCACCACAAACACCTGCGAAACAGCAAAAAACAAAAGTACCATATGCGATTGTAACGATTGCAATGGGTGAAGGTGTATCCAATCTTCTACGCTCAATCGGTGCTTCTTATGTAATTGAAGGCGGACAGACGATGAACCCTTCTACTGAAGATATCGTAAAAGCAGTAAAAGAGATTGGTGCAGAGCGTGTACTAATTTTACCGAACAACAAAAATATCATTATGGCGGCAGAGCAAGCAGCTGAACTTCTGGAAATAGAAGCAGCGGTTGTGCCGACAAAAACGATCCCTCAAGGAATGGCAGCTATTTTAGCATTCAATCCTGCTGAGCCGGTTGAAACGAATAAGACAAACATGACACAAGGCTTTGCACATGTGAAGACAGGTCAAGTAACATTTGCAGTACGTGATACATCGATCGACGGTGTTGAAATCCGCAAAGATGATTATATGGCATTAGCTGAAGGTAAAATTATTTTATCGACTCCTGAAATGATGGATGCAGCGAAAAAAGTGCTTGAAGGATTAATGGATGAAGATTCAGAAATCATCACAATCATTTATGGTGAAGATGCAACAGCAGAACAAGCCGGTGAATTACAAAACTTCATCGAAGAAAATTATCCGGATGCTGAAGTGGAAATTGTTGAAGGTAAGCAATCCCTGTATCCGTTCATTTTATCTGTAGAATAAAATCAATAGTGAAAGCAGTGTGTACATTCATGTATGCACTGCTTTCATTATGTTTAAGTGGAGTGTCGCGGGGTCGATCTGAAGATAATTAAGCGAGTTTTCCCTGTTATTCGATAGTGTGGTCTATTTAGTGGAATTGAAAGTAATATTTTTCCATCAGTTCATCCATCCTACCGCTTATAAATCGGCGTAAACTTATGGAGTATAATCCTCAATTTGGTTAATACTCTGTTTTTACAACAAGAAGTTTGTTAATTGCAGAAAAAATGAGTACACTAGTAGTAAATGAAAGTATGAAAGAATATGGGGGGATAACTTTATGAAATTTACATCAGTTTTTGATATTATTGGACCTGTTATGATTGGTCCGTCCTCTTCACATACAGCAGGCGCAGCACGAATTGGACGTGTTGCACGCGATTTGTTTGGACGTCAGCCGAAATGGGCTAAAATTTATTTATACGGTTCTTTTGCCGAAACATATCGCGGTCATGGTACGGACGTGGCGATTGTCGGTGGATTACTAGATTATGATACGGATGATGAACGGATTAAAACTTCTTTTGCGGAAGCAGAAAAAGCAGGCTTGAAATTTGAGTTTATTCCGGAAACAGCTAATAAAGAGCATCCGAATACCGCGCGCATTTTAATGGGTGATGACGAATCAGAAATGAGCGTTGAAGGCATTTCAATCGGCGGTGGTAAAATCGAAATTAGTGAAGTGAATGGATTTAAGCTGCGTCTGACAGGCGGTATGCCGGCAATTTTAGTTGTGCATGATGACCGTGCAGGTTGTATTGCAAACGTGGCGAACTGTTTAGCCATGCATGATGTTAATATTGGACATATGGAAGTATCGCGTATTGAACGTGGTTTAACCGCTTTAATGGTAATTGAAGTCGATCAAAACATTGATCAGCGTCTATTAGAGCAAATTTCATATATTCCACATATTACGAAAGTATCGAAAATTAATAACTAAGGGGTGACAAATATGGATGTTTTATTCCGCAGTGTTCGTGAGTTAGTGGAGTTGGCCGAAAGAGAAGGAAAGCTTATTTCCGAATTGATGATCGAGCAGGAAATGTTAATTACAGGTCGCTCGCGTGAAGAGATTTTTACACAGATGGACCGCAATTTAACGATTATGGAAGAAGCGGTGGAGCGCGGCTTAAAAGGTGTACAGTCCGTAACGGGTTTAACTGGTGGCGATGCTGTACTCATTCAAAATTATATTAAAAAAGGCAATACATTAGCCGGAGACCTTTTACTTGATGCTGTCAGCAAAGCTGTTGCAACAAATGAAGTGAATGCGGCAATGGGTACAATTTGTGCGACTCCGACTGCAGGTTCAGCGGGAGTAGTTCCGGGGACATTATTTGCAGTTCAGAATAAATTAAATCCGACACGTGAACAAATGATTCGCTATTTATTCACTTCGGGAGCATTTGGATTTATCGTTGCGAACAATGCTTCGATTTCAGGTGCAGAAGGCGGCTGTCAGGCAGAAGTCGGCAGTGCATCGGCAATGGCGGCGGCAGCGATTGTAGAAATGGCTGGCGGAACAGCGCAGCAAAGTTCGGAAGCATTTGCCATCACGCTGAAAAATATGCTCGGATTAGTATGTGATCCGGTTGCAGGCTTAGTGGAAGTACCTTGTGTTAAACGTAATGCAATGGGTGCATCCAACTCATTGGTCGCAGCGGATATGGCATTGGCAGGTGTGACAAGCCGCATTCCGTGTGATGAGGTAATCGGCGCAATGTACCGAATCGGTCAGGCAATGAGCCCGAACTTGAAAGAAACAGCTCGGGGCGGTTTAGCCGCAACACCAACAGGCAAAGCCATCACCCATGCAATCTTTGAAGGCGGAGACCTGAAAAGCCTACTGAAATCGCGTGTAGGAAGTAACTAACTATTAGTTTTGAAACTGATAAAATTTAATATAGAAATCAGATAACTAAAAAATGAGCACAAATTTTGTGTTCTTTTTTTAGTTTACGAGAGAACATATGCACCCATTTTATGATATTGTTAAACTAAATAACCTTGTAAAGGAAGTGTCGACAATGATTCATGAGCCAGTTTCACAATTAAAGGGAATCGGAAAAGAAACAGCCGAAAATTTAATGAAAATTGGCATCGAGACAATCCATGACTTGATTTGGACATTTCCATACCGCCATGAAGATTTTCGATTAAAAGATTTAACTGAAACACCGCATAATGAGCGTGTGACGATTGAAGCACGTGTCGAAAGTGAACCGACCGTATTATTTTTAGGGAAAAATAAATCCCGACTACAATTTACGGCTCTTGCAGGAAGACATTTAATTAAAGTTGTGTTTTTCAATCAAAATTATTTGCGGCAAAAAATTTCAGCTGGCGGTATCATTACTGTTACTGGTAAATGGGATCGCGGACGTCAAGTTATTGTCGGATCGTCTGTGACATTCGGACCGAAAACAGAACAAGTCGATTTTGAGCCTGTTTATAGTTTAAAGGGGAATATTCAGCAAAAGCGCTTCCGTAAATATATGCGCCAGGCGTTGGATACCGTGAAGGATCAACTGCCTGAAACATTGCCGAATTATCTGCGTGAAAGCTATCAGTTAGTTAACATTCAAGAAGCACTTGAAGGAGTACATTTTCCGCAAAATGCAGACCATGCAAAACAGGCGCGACGCCGCTTCGTATACGAGGAATTACTGCAGTTCCAGCTGCGTATTCAAGCATTGAGAAAAGCGAATAAGGAAAATGAAAAAGGGATTTCCGTTCGCTTTGATTTGGAAAAATTAAAGGAATTCATTGCGACTCTGCCGTATGAGTTAACAGGTGCCCAAAAGCGGGTTGTCAATGAAATTTGCAAGGATTTACTGCTGCCGCAACGTATGAACCGGCTACTTCAGGGGGATGTTGGTTCTGGGAAGACGGTTGTAGCGGCAATCGGCCTATATGCAGCTGTAACGGCTGGGTATCAAGGGGCTTTAATGGCACCGACCGAAATTTTAGCAGAACAGCATGCGGAAAACTTGCATATGTGGTTTGATCCAATTGGCGTCAAGATAGCTTTATTATCGGGCTCCACAAAAACAAAGGCGCGCCGTGAATTATTGGTACAGCTCGCAGCAGGAGAAATCGATATTCTTATTGGGACACATGCACTCATTCAGCCGGATGTTGAATTCAAGAAGCTAGGATTTGTCATCACGGATGAACAGCATCGTTTTGGTGTAGAACAACGTCGTGTACTGCGTGAAAAAGGCGAAAATCCGGATGTACTGTTCATGACCGCAACACCTATTCCGCGTACATTAGCCATTACAGCTTTTGGTGAGATGGATGTTTCGATTATTGATGAGTTGCCTGCAGGAAGGAAAGAGATTGAAACACATTGGCTGAAAAAAGAACAGCTGAACAGTGTGCTGATGCGCATGACCCAAGAACTTGAAGCAGGTCGCCAAGCGTATGTCATTGCTCCGTTAATCGAAGAGTCCGATAAACTGGATGTGCAAAATGCAGTGGAAGCTTATGAACAATTGAAGGCGTATTTCGGCACCCGTTTTGAAATCGGCCTGATGCATGGTCGACTGCATTCGGATGAAAAAGATGCGGTCATGCGAGCATTTAGTGACGGGGAAATTCATGTACTTGTATCGACAACTGTTGTCGAAGTTGGGGTAAACGTACCAAACGCGACATTCATGACAATTTATGATGCCGAGCGTTTTGGTTTGGCGCAGCTTCACCAGCTGCGTGGACGTGTTGGTCGTGGAGAACATCAATCCTATTGTGTGCTGATTGCCGATCCGAAAACAGATGAAGGAAAAGAACGTATGATGAGTATGACCGAAACGAATGACGGATTCCGCCTAGCTGAAAAAGATTTGGAGCTGCGAGGATCAGGGGATTTCTTCGGGAAACGACAAAGCGGGTTGCCGGAATTTAAATTGGCCGACCTTGTCCATGATTACCGGGCACTTGAAACGGCAAGACAGGATGCCGAGAAAATGCTCTATGATGAAGCATTCTGGCAAGATCAGGAATATGAATTTTTACGAGAAGATTTAACGGCTTCTGGAGTTATGCAAGGAGAACGAATCGATTAAACGGTTAGAACCTGTAATTGGTGGAAAACTATTCAGGTTACTTAAAAATGCTGAAAAGAGGTTATAAGATGGGAAACATGTATCCGTATTTCGTTTTAAATGGACGAGCAAAAGAGGCAGTGGTGTTATATGCAGAACTGTTTAATGCCAAAAGTGTAACGATATCAACATTTGGAGAATTACCGCCAAATCCTGAGCACCCTATTCCGCCAGAAGCAAAAGATTTGGTCATGAATGCACAAATTGAACTGGAGGAAGGTCAAATGATGTTTTCCGATACGTATCCGGGCTCTCCCCAAGTGACGGTAGGGGACAATATCAGCATTGCCTATACGTCAAAAGACGAGCAGGAAATCCGATTTATTTACGATGGTTTAAAAGAAGGCGGAAAGATCGTAATGGAGTTACAGGAGACCTTTTGGAGCAAGTGCTATGGACAAGTAACAGATAAGTTTGGGGTGCTGTGGCAGCTAAGCCTGGAGGCATAAGATTTTGGAACGCAACAAAAAGTTGTTGCGTTCTTTTTTTTATACATGTATATTGATATTAGTACCAAGTGCTAATACTAATCTTTTAGAAAATTAAAGGTAGGTAACAAATACGATGAAGCGTTCCAAAAAAGAGCGACAGTCGTTATTGACTGAACAGATCGCAGAAAATCCTTTCGTGACAGATGAACAATTAGCAGCTGAATTTAATGTGAGCGTTCAAACAATCCGATTGGATCGCATGGAACTCGCTATTCCGGAATTGCGTGAACGTATAAAAGATGTTGCTGCTAAAAAATATGATGAAGTAAAATCGTTGCCACTTGATGAAGTCATCGGTGAAATTATTGATATAGAGCTGGATAATCGGGCAATTTCAATATTTGATGTTGGAGAAGAGCATGTTTTCCAGCGCAATGGCATAGCGCGCGGTCACCATTTATTTGCACAGGCCAATTCTTTGGCGGTTGCAGTAATTGATGATGAGCTCGCCCTTACTGTAAAATCAAATGTAGCTTTCGTAAAACCGGTACGAGCAGGAAATCGTGTCGTAACGAAGGCGGTTGTAAAAGGGAAAAACCCTGATAAAAACCGTACATTTATCGAAGTGACTTCTTCTGTTGAAAATGAAATAGTTTTCAAGGGAGAGTTTGAAATGTATCGGATGAAAGGTGAAGAAACAACATGAAAATAGCAGTAGATGGTATGGGTGGAGATAACGCACCAAAGGCAATTATTGAAGGTGTCTTCATGGCACTTGAAGATTTTCCGGAATTAACGATTGATTTATATGGCGATGAACAAAAAATGGCACCCTACTTAAAAAATCATGATCGCCTAACGGTTGTTCATTGTAGTGAAGTTGTAGAGGCAGAGGATGATCCTGCACGCGCAGTACGCCGCAAAAAGGATTCTTCAATGGCTCGTATGCTGGATGCGGTTGCTGAAGGAAAGGCGGACGCTTGTTTATCGGCAGGAAATACTGGTGCTTTAATGGCAGGCGGACTTTTCAAAGTAGGTCGTATTGATGGGGTAGCACGTCCTGCATTAGCAACAACATTACCGACAATGAATGGTGATGGCTTCCTTATGCTTGATTTAGGGGCAAATGCAGATGCAAAACCTGAAAACTTATTACAGTACGCAATTATGGGTGATATTTATGTGAAGCAAGTACGCGGTCAAAAAGCACCTCGTATTGGTTTATTAAATATCGGAACTGAAGATAAAAAAGGTAATGAATTAACTAAAGCGTCATTCACATTGATGAAAGAAGCGGATTTTAACTTTGAAGGCAATGTGGAAGCACGCGAATTACTGAATGGTGTCGCTGATGTTGTCGTAACGGATGGGTTTACAGGCAATATGGTGCTGAAAACAATTGAAGGTACGGCAGGTACGGTTTTCAAAATGCTGAAGGATGCGTTATTTGCTACAACAAAGACAAAAATTGCAGCCGCATTAGTAAAAAATGACTTGAGACAGTTAAAAGATAAAATGGATTATACAGAATATGGTGGAGCGGCTTTGTTCGGCCTGAAAGCACCTGTTATTAAAGCGCATGGTTCTTCGAATGCACGTGCGATATACAGTGCAATACGCCAAGCGACAATTATGGTAGAGCATAAAGTATGCGAAACAATTACCAAAAAAATTGAGCAATTGCCAAAGCCAGAATAAGCTTTTTCACAAAGGGGATTATCAAATGACTAAAATTGCTTTTATTTTTCCAGGACAAGGTTCACAAACTGTAGGGATGGGTGCGGAGTTTGTTGCGAATGATGAAGTAAGCAAACAGTATTATGAACGAGCAAACGAAGTGTTGAACCTTCCATTGTCGGACTATATGTTGAATGGTCCACAAGAAACATTAACACTGACATACCATGCTCAGCCAGCTTTATTGACATCAGGGGTGATGATCGCAAATAAGCTGATTGCAGCTGGTATTGCGCCGCAATATACTGCGGGACATTCATTAGGAGAATACAGTGCATTTGTCATTTCAGGAGTAATTGATTTTGAAGATGCAGTTCAAACGGTTCATAGACGGGGTGTATTTATGGACGAGGCAGTACCTGCAGGTCAAGGAGCAATGGCAGCTATATTGGCGTTAGACGGAGAAACACTAGACGCCATTTGCCAACAAGTATCCGCTGAAGGAGAAGTCGTTCAAGTTGCGAACTTCAACTGTCCGGGCCAAATTGTGATTTCAGGGACGAAACAGGGTGTTGACGAAGCATGTAAAAGAGCGAAGGAAGCAGGAGCGAAACGAGCTTTACCTTTAGTCGTAAGCGGTCCTTTCCATAGTTCATTAATGCAGAAAGCGGCACATAATTTAAAAGATACGGTAGCAAATTTACCATTACAGGAACCAAAAATTCCGGTAGTGAGCAATGTGACTTCAGAGCTTTTAACAACGGTTGAAGCGATTAAAGAAGAAATGGTAGCCCAAGTAACAAGCTCTGTACAATGGCAGCAAAACATTGAAAAGCTTATTGCTGAAGGGGTAACGGTCTTTATCGAATGCGGACCTGGAAAAGTATTATCAGGCTTAGTGAAAAAAATCGACCGCAATGTACAAACATACTGTGTGTATGATGAGGCGAGTTTGACACAAGTTGTTGAGGCATCAAAGGAGTGGAAACAATGGGTTTAACAGGGAAATGTGCAGTCGTAACAGGGGCATCTCGTGGCATTGGTCGCGCGATCGCATTACAATTGGCAAGTGAAGGTGCAAAAGTTGTTGTCAATTATAGTGGGAGCGAGCAAAAAGCACAGGAAGTCGTAGAAGAAATTAAAGCAAACGGCGGCGAAGCAATTGCCGTACAGGCGAATGTGGCAGATGCAGATTCTGTACAGAATTTGATGAAATCAGCGCTTGATACGTACGGTTCAATTGATATTTTAGTGAACAATGCGGGCATCACGCGCGACAATCTACTAATGCGTATGAAAGATGACGAATGGGATGATGTCATCAATACGAATTTAAAAGGTGTTTTCCTTTGTACAAAAGCTGTAACGCGTCAAATGATGAAACAGCGTGCAGGACGCATTATTAATATTTCTTCAATCGTCGGGGTAGCCGGGAATGCCGGTCAGGCAAACTACGTAGCAGCAAAAGCGGGTGTAATCGGTCTGACGAAAACAACTGCGCAGGAACTTGCATCACGTAATATATTAGTCAATGCCATTGCACCAGGTTTTATTACAACGGAAATGACAGAAGGCTTACCTGAAGATTTGAAAGAAGGTATGCTTAAACAAATTCCATTGGCAAAACTTGGTCAACCGGAAGATATCGCAAAAGCTGTCGTATTTTTCGCATCAGACAGCGCCAACTACATTACAGGTCAAACCCTCCAAATAGACGGCGGCATGGTAATGGCTTAATATGTTTGAAATATAAGCAATCTAGTTGATTAGAGTTGTGGGGCAAGTGTACCAAAAACGTAAATCAACAGGATTGGTATTCTTGAGGGGAGGTGACTGATTTGTCTACAGTATTTGAGCGTGTTTCAAAAGTAGTCGTTGACCGTTTAGGCGTTGACGAAAGCGAAGTGAAATTAGAAGCATCATTCCGTGAGGATTTAGGTGCAGATTCATTAGATGTTGTTGAGTTAGTAATGGAACTTGAAGATGAGTTCGATATGGAAATTTCTGATGAAGATGCAGAAAAAATTGCAACAGTTGGTAATGCAATTTCATACATCGAAAGCAAAATCAGCTAATTCATTTATAAAACATAGGGCTGTACGAAGTCACAACGACTTTTGTACAGCCTTTTTTGCGTCTGAAAATTGCGTTAAATAGCAGTTTCTAGTTGACTGAACAAATAAAACGAAATTTGATAGGAATTTGACTGATACCCTTTGCACAATGCTATAGAACAAGGTAAACTAAACGATAGAAACTAGAAGGAAGGCAGAAAGTACATGACCTATAGAAAAAAAGGGAACAACCAGAAACCCGGTGTACTCCCTGAAAAAGTAAAATCACAATTTCAAGTTTTAGAAAACGAAATGAGCATTCATTTCCAGAATAAAGATTTATTATATCAAGCATTTACACATTCATCTTATGTGAATGAGCATCGCCGCAAATTATTTACGGATAACGAGCGATTAGAATTTTTAGGGGACGCTGTATTAGAGTTATCTGTATCAAAATATTTATTTGAAAAATTTCCGAATATGAGCGAAGGGGAACTTACGAAATTACGTGCATCAATCGTTTGTGAGCCATCACTGGTTGTTTTTGCGAATGAACTGAACTTCGGACAATTTGTTTTATTAGGTAAAGGTGAAGAATTAACAGGTGGTCGCGAACGTCCGGCATTGCTTGCTGACGTATTTGAATCATTTGTAGGAGCCCTTTATTTGGATCAAGGTTTAGAAGTAGTTGTCGCATTTTTAGAACGTGTCGTATTCCCTAAAGTTGAAGTCGGTGCTTTTTCGCATGTGATGGATTTTAAAAGTCAATTACAAGAAATTATTCAACAAACAAATAACGGCCTTTTAAATTATGAAATTGTTGATGAAAAAGGTCCAGCACATAATAGAACATTCGTTTCACGCGTAATGTTAAACAGCCAGGAGTTAGGTATTGGCCGTGGAAAATCAAAGAAAGAGGCTGAGCAGCAAGCAGCACAAAGTGCCATGCTGATGCTTAAGCAGTCAAAGCAAGAGGAGGAATAACATGTTCCTTAAAAGACTCGAAGTAGTAGGCTTTAAATCATTTGCCGAACGTATCGGGATTGATTTTGTACCTGGTGTTACAGCAGTTGTAGGACCAAATGGTAGTGGGAAAAGTAATGTTACAGATGCAATCCGGTGGGTTTTAGGAGAGCAGTCTGCCAAAAGTCTGCGTGGAGCCAAAATGGAAGACGTTATTTTTGCAGGAAGTGAATCAAGAAGAGCACTGAACTTTGCGGAAGTTACACTCGTTTTAGATAATACAGATGAACTAGTAGCAATACCTTATACAGAGGTAAGTGTGACAAGACGTGTTTATCGCTCAGGCGAAAGTGAATATTTACTGAATAACCAGCAATGTCGACTGAAAGATATTACAGACTTGTTTATGGATTCGGGGCTTGGGAAAGAAGCCTTTTCTATTATTTCACAAGGGCGAGTTGATGAAATTCTAAACAGCCGTCCAGATGACCGCCGCAGTATTTTTGAAGAGGCTGCAGGTGTTTTAAAATATAAGCAGCGCAAGAAAAAAGCGGAGCATAAGCTTGTAGAAACAGATGAAAATCTAAATCGGGTTCTCGATATTCTGCATGAAATCGATCAGCGTCTGGAACCACTGAAAATTCAGGCATCCAGTGCGAAAGATTATGTGAGAATGACCGAAGAACTGAAAGATTTTGATATAGCATTAATGGTTCATGATATCCGTGCAAACGGGAAAGTGTTGCAAGGCTATACTGAAGAGCAGCGAAAATTAACAGCAACCGAAAAAGAACATGCAATTGAGATTGCGGCAGTTGAACAACAATTGCGCAAAATGCGTACGGAGTTAAAAGCGATTGACGAAGTGCTGGACAGTTCTCAAGAACAGCTTGTCGAGGCGAGTGCGGAAGTAGAGCGATGGGAAGGCCGTAAAGCGCTATTTAACGAAAAACGTTCAAATGCCGAAAAACAAATTCAGCAACTACGTGAAAGCTTAACGGAAGCTTCCAATACGGTAAAAGATCTGCAAGAGGCTGAACGGGAAAAACGCGGTCAGTTTACGGAAAAGCAAAAAATCGTTACCGAAATCCGTTCGACGCTAAAGCAGGTCGAGCAAGCTTTAACACGTTCTGCTTCGGAAATCGAACAAGAAATTGAAGATGCGAAAAATACGTACATTAATTTACTGAACGAAGAAGCGACAGTAAAAAATGAATTAAAGCATATCGATCAGCAACTTTCGCAGGAACAGGCATCTGTTGAGCGAATGACAGGTCGTTCATCTGAAATTCAAAAAGAACTGACTGAAGCACTCATTGCAAAAGAAGTGACAGAACATGCACTTGAACAGGCGGAACTGTCTGTTAAAGAGCAACTTAGTCATTTTGATGTAATGCAGCTTCAGTTAAAATCAGCGACTGCCGATTTAGATGAAAAGCAAGCATTATTGTATAAAGCTTATCAGCATCATCAGCAATTAAAGGCACGTAAAGAGACGTTGGCTGAACTTGAGGCTGATTTCTCAGGCTTCTTCCACGGTGTTAAGGAAGTCCTTTTAGCACGGGATCGTAAAGAACTGCAAGGGATCGAAGGTGCAGTAGCAGAGCTGATTCAAGTCGAGGCGAAATACTCGCAGGCAATTGAAACAGCATTAGGTGCAGCTTCACAGCATATTGTGACTGAAAATGAACAACATGCCCAAAAAGCAATTGGCTGGTTGAAACAAAAACGTGCAGGCCGTGCAACATTTTTACCGAAAACAGTAATGCGTTCACGAAAAATTCATGCACAGCAATTAAGTGATATTCAATCACATCCTGCTTATGTTGCATTGGCATATGAACTAGTAAATTATGCACAAGAAAATACGACAATTATTGAAAACCTTTTAGGTAATGTATTAGTTGCATCTTCTTTGGAAGGTGCAAGTCAAATTGCCCGTTTATGCGGATTTAAATACCGCGTTGTTACCCTCGAAGGGGATATCGTGAATGCTGGTGGTTCTTTAACTGGTGGTGCCGTAAAGCAGCAAAGTTCATTGTTCTCGCGTAAAGCGGAACTCGACAAACTCGTAACGACGCTGGGAGAAATGGAGTCAACAATCCATTCTGCCGAGCAAACGGTAGCGACGAAGAAAGAACAGATTGCTTCATTACGACACTCATTGGAAGAGATGAAGCTGCAAGGTGAATCATTGCGTGAGCAAGAGCAAATTCACCGTGCGAAGCTAATGGAACTCGATATGATTGTGAAGAACTTACAGACGACGGTAACGATTACACAGTCGGAGCAAACTTCATTATCGACACGTAAAGAGTCATTGAACGAACAGCAGTTAGCTGCACAATCTCGACTAACTGAATTAAGTAAAGAATTACAGGAAATTCAGCAAACGGTTGATGAACTGACACTTGCTAAGGCACAGAGTGAAACACAAAAAGATGTGTTGCGTGAACAATTAGCCCAACAACGATCTGAGCTTGCCGTTGCCCAAGAGCAATTGACACAAGTACAGGCATCGATTGCAGGAATTGAACTGAATTTGTCTAAAGCACAGGCAAATGTCGAAAAAATTTCCCGGGAAATCGACTGGGTAGAATCTGAAGATGGCTTAAATGGGCCATCCGCAGAAGAATTAGCCCAAACAATTGTCGAATGGACGGAGAAAAAAGACGTACTGACAGAAATTATTCAAAAGAACCGTACATTGCGTTCTACTTTGCATGAGCAAGTTACGGAAAATGAAATTCACCTGCAGGAAATACAGCGAGTACACAAAAGCTATGTTGATGCATTACGTGCACTCGAGCTGAAATGCAGCCGAATAGAATTTGAAATGAATAGTTTGCAAGAGCAGTTACTTGAGCAATATGAATTAGATGTTTTATCTGCTCAAGAAGAAGCAATCAGCATTGAAGACGAAGAACAAGTTCGACGGAAAGTGAAGCTGTTGAAGCAATCGATCGAAGAACTTGGTCCAGTCAATTTAACTTCGATTGAAGAATATGAGCGTGTTCAGGAACGCTATACATTTTTAAGTGAACAACGAGAAGATTTAGTTGCTGCAAAAGATACGCTGCACAAAGCAATCGGCGAGATGGATGAAGAAATGACAGAACGCTTCAGTGAAACATTTAAGCAGATCCGCAAGCAATTCGTCATTTCGTTCAGAGAGCTGTTTGGTGGCGGTACGGCTGACCTGGTGCTGTTGGATCCTAATAATATGTTAGAGACGGGCATTGAAATTATTGCCCAGCCGCCAGGGAAAAAACTGCAAAGCTTAAGTCTGCTTTCTGGCGGAGAACGTGCATTAACGGCTATTGCTTTATTGTTTGCGATTTTAAATACACGACCTGTACCATTCTGTATTTTGGATGAGGTTGAAGCAGCATTGGATGAATCGAATGTTGTGCGTTATAGTGAATATTTACGTAAATTTAGTGAGCATACTCAATTCATCGTCATTACGCACCGTAAAGGCACGATGGAAGGGGCAGATGTTCTGTACGGAATTACAATGCAAGAGTCGGGTGTATCGAAACTTGTATCGGTAAAACTGGAAGAACATGCTGAATTAGTAGCGCAAGGGAGTGGCGGAAAATGAGTTTTTTTAAGCGACTGAAAGAAAAACTGGCAGGTGGCAGTGAACAAAAAGAACAGCAAGAACAGCATGAACAGCAAGAACAACAGGTGGATTTGTTACCGCTTGACGAACAGGTACAGGAAGAAAATCAATTAATCGAAACGGTAGAGGAAGAAATTTCCGAAACTCAACAAACTGTTGAAAAAGAGCAGGAAGAAACAGTTGAGCAGCCGGCAATTGAAGAAGTTCATCCTGTGGAAGAAGAGGATTCTAATCAGTCGGACAATGAAGTAGAGGAGCAACCTCAAAAGCAGTCTGCCTGGTCGATTACCCAGAAGTTTAAAGCGGGGTTGGAAAAAACACGTAATTCTTTCACTTCTAAAGTAAACGATTTAGTTGCACGTTATCGTAAAGTGGATGAAGATTTCTTTGAAGAGCTGGAAGATGTACTGCTGCAAGCGGATGTCGGCTTTGAAACAGTGATGGAATTAATGGATAAATTACGTTTTGAAGTACAGCGTCAAAACATTAAAGATACAAACGGAATTCAGGCGATCATTTCCGAGAAGCTTGTTGAAATTTATGAATCTGGTGAAGACAATTTAACAGAATTAAATATTCAGCAGAGCGGCGATTTAACGGTTATTTTATTTGTTGGTGTTAATGGTGTCGGAAAGACAACGACAATCGGTAAATTGGCTCACCGTTTAAAATCGGAAGGTAAATCTGTGATGCTGGCAGCTGGAGATACATTCCGTGCCGGTGCCATTGAGCAGCTGCAAGTATGGGGAGACCGTGTCGGTGTAGAAGTTATCGCGCAATCAGAAGGTTCCGACCCTGCGGCAGTAATGTATGATGCCATTCGTGCAGCGAAAAAACGCGGTGTCGATATTTTAATTTGTGATACAGCCGGCCGTCTGCAAAACAAAGTCAATTTAATGAACGAACTTGAAAAAGTGCACCGTGTAATTTCTCGTGAAATTCCGGATGCACCACATGAAGTATTGCTTGCATTGGATGCGACAACAGGTCAAAATGCGCTTGTTCAGGCTCAAATGTTCAAAGAGGCAACAAGTGTAACAGGTATCGTTTTAACAAAACTGGATGGTACAGCAAAAGGCGGTATCGTATTGGCTATTCGCAATAAACTGCACATTCCTGTAAAGTTTGTAGGACTTGGTGAAAAAATGGACGATTTGCAGCCGTTCGATGCAGAACGTTATGTATATGGTTTGTTTGCCGAAGGACTGGAAAAAGAACTGGAAAAAGCAGAAGATTAACGATTACTTTCGCTTTGTAATTATATTCAAAAAGCAATTCGTATAATTTATACGGATTGCTTTTTATAATGGAAAGAAAAGGTTATCCATACGGACAAGGGGATTGCCTTGACAGTAACTGCCTACAAGATTATGATAAGATAGACAAATTATGATTGGAGAGATAAAAATGCTACTTGAAAAAACAACACGCATGAACTTTCTCTTCGACTTTTATCAAGCGTTATTAACTGATAAACAGCGCAGCTATATGGAACTGTATTACTTGGACGATCACTCGTTGGGAGAAATTGCCGAAAGTTATAGTATTTCCCGCCAGGCTGTTTACGATAACATTCGCCGTACTGAGGCGATGCTTGAAGAATATGAAGAAAAACTAAATTTATTCGAAAAGTTTCAACAGCGTCAAATTGTGTTAAAACAATTGGCGGATGCGATTGAGGATGAGGCTTCTACGACAGAGGCGAAACTGGCATTGGTTGAACAACTGAAGGAATCGGATTAGGGGGCGAACGAGTTGGCTTTTGAAGGTTTAGCAGAGCGACTCCAAGGTACGATCCAAAAGATTAAAGGTAAAGGGAAAGTTACGGAACAAGACGTTAAAGAAATGATGCGTG
This sequence comes from Solibacillus sp., assembly GCF_040273735.1. NCBI lineage: Bacteria > Bacillati > Bacillota > Bacilli > Caryophanales > Caryophanaceae > Solibacillus > Solibacillus sp. The sequence continues at coordinate 168,574 of NZ_JBELZM010000001.1, forward strand.
AAGTCCGTTTTGCCTTAATCGAAGCGGACGTAAACTTAAAGGTAGTAAAAGAATTCGTTAAAAAAGTTAGTGAGCGTGCAGTCGGTGTCGACGTCATGAAATCACTAACACCTGGTCAGCAAGTCATTAAAATTGTACAGGATGAATTGAAGAATTTAATGGGTGGCGAACAAAGTCCGATTAAATTCAGCAACCGTCCTCCGACTGTCATTATGATGGTTGGTTTACAAGGTGCAGGTAAAACGACGACTACAGGTAAGTTGGCGAATGTATTACGTAAAAAATACAATAAAAAACCATTGCTTGTAGCAGCAGATATTTACCGTCCAGCCGCTGTTCAGCAATTACAGACAATAGGAAAACAGTTATCTCTGCCAGTATTCTCGCTAGGTACAGATGTTTCACCTGTTGAAATTGCACGTCAGGCAATCGAGCACGCAAAAGAAGAGCATTTGGACGTTGTATTGATCGATACAGCCGGTCGTCTTCATATTGATGAAGAGCTGATGCAGGAACTGAAAGACATTCGCGGTTTAAAAGAGCCGGACGAAGTATTTTTAGTCGTTGATGCGATGACCGGTCAAGATGCTGTAAATGTTGCACAAAGCTTTAATGAAACAGTCGGCATTACGGGCGTTGTCTTAACAAAATTAGATGGTGATACTCGTGGTGGTGCGGCACTGTCGATTCGCTCTGTTACAGAGAAACCGATTAAGTTTGTCGGTATGGGCGAAAAGATGGATGCGCTGGAACCATTCCATCCTGAGCGTATGGCTTCACGTATTTTAGGTATGGGTGATGTACTTTCTCTGATTGAAAAAGCACAGGCCAACGTAGATATGGAAAAGGCGAAAGAGCTGGAAGAAAAGTTCATGACACAGAGCTTTACGTTTGATGACTTTATCGAACAGCTTCAAGCCGTGAAGAAAATGGGACCACTTGATGAATTGTTGAAAATGATTCCAGGTGCAAACAAAATGAAGGGCCTTGACAATGTCAAAGTCGATGAAAAGCAGATGGGACGCATCGAAGCGATTATCTATTCGATGACACCCAATGAAAAGACAAACCCGGAAATCATTTCGGCGAGCCGTAAAAAGCGTATTGCTACAGGTTCAGGGACGTCAATTCAGGAAGTGAACCGCTTATTGAAGCAGTTTGAAGAAATGAAAAAAATGATGAAACAGATGACAGGCATGGCTCAAGGTAAAGGTAAAAAGAAGATGAAAATGCCTGGTTTCGATTCATTATTTAAATAAAAAATAAGGTGTTAAGAAAAAACACTTTACAAACCATCAAGACATTGCTAATATAATATCTTGTGTGAAACTTATTCGGAGGTGCTATTAAAATGGCAGTTAAAATTCGCTTAAAACGTATGGGAGCTAAAAAATCTCCTTTCTATCGTATCGTAGTTGCAGACGCTCGTTCACCACGTGACGGTCGTCAAATCGAAACAGTAGGTACTTACAACCCACTTACAGTTCCAGCTACAGTACAAATCGATGAAGAGAAAGCTCTTAAATGGTTAACTGATGGTGCAAAACCATCTGATACTGTACGTAACCTGTTCTCGGAACAAGGTATCATGGAAAAATTCCATAACGCTAAATACAGCAAATAATTCAATGATTAATTCGGAGGTGGCATTATGCAGCAGCTGATTGAAGCAATTGTGAAACCGTTAGTCGATTATCCTGAAGACGTTCGTATTGAGACGGACGAAACTTCAAATCGAGTTGTTTATAAGCTTTTTGTTCATCCAGAGGATCGAGGGAAAGTAATAGGCAAGCAAGGACGTGTTGCGAAGGCAATTCGTACGATTGTGTACTCAGCAGCGGGCGGCCACCAGAAGAAAAAGACGTATGTCGATATATTGGATTAGTAAAAGAAGGGTGGCATTTTGCTAACCCTTCTTTTTTTGTTATGATAATGTTGTTTTCCGTTACGGTAGGAGTTTATTGCGGTTGCCATAGAAGCATTGTGCATGTGCTCCTGTCGCTCCGCTTTCGTCGCAAAGTAACATTCAAATCAAAAGGCATTTGAATGTTACTTCGCCGCCTTCACTCCAAACAACGGTGTATATAAAAGTTATGTGGTAACAAATTATTATAAAAGGTGGAATATATATGGAATGGTTTAATGTAGGACGTATTGTAAATACACATGGTATTCGTGGAGAGCTGCGAATTTTATCGACAACGGACTTTGAAGAAGAACGTTTTGCAGTAGGTTCGAAACTAGCGGCGTTCAAAAAAGATGATAAAAAGCCGACTTGGGTAACGATCAGTTCTTCTAGACGCCATAAAAACTTTATATTGGTGACATTTGAGGGAATGGAAAACATTAATTTAGTGGAACCATTTAAAGAAGGTCTATTAAAAGTGTCAATGGATCAATTAGCGGAAGATGAGCTTGAAGATAATGAATACTATCACTTTGAAATTAAAGATTGTGAAGTGTTTTCAGAAGAGGGCGAACTGATCGGCGTCGTTACCGATATTTTGGAAACGGGAGCAAACGATGTATGGGAAGTTAAAGCGCAAAATGGTAAGAAGCACTACATTCCTTACATTGAAGATATCGTAAAAGATATAGATGTCGATGAAAAGAAAATCGTTATTCACGTAATGGAAGGTTTGTTGGAATGAAGATTCACGTATTAAGTTTATTTCCTGATATGTTCACAGGTGTGTTTGGCTCATCGATTTTAAAAAAGGCTCAGGAAAAAGGTGCTGTTGAGCTGACGGTAACCGATATCCGTGAGTACAGTGAAAACAAGCACAAGCAAGTGGATGATTACCCATATGGCGGCGGAGCAGGAATGGTATTAAAGCCGGAACCGATGTTCAATGCGGTGGAAGCCATTACAGAAGGCCGCAAACCACGTGTTATTCTCATGTGTCCACAAGGCGAACGTTTTACGCAGAAGAAGGCAGAGGAGCTTGCAAAGGAAGAAGATCTAGTATTCCTTTGCGGGCATTATGAAGGATATGATGAGCGGATTCGGGAGCATCTTGTAACAGATGAGATTTCGATCGGCGACTTTGTTTTAACAGGCGGAGAGCTTCCTGCGATGACGGTAATCGATGCGGTTGTACGTTTGATGCCGGGTGTACTAGGGCAGGAAGATTCACATATTCAGGATTCGTTTTCAACAGGATTATTAGAGCATCCTCATTATACGCGTCCAGCTGATTTTAGAGGGATGAAAGTGCCGGATATATTGTTATCAGGTAACCATGCGAAAATCGATGCGTGGCGTGAGGAACAGTCGTTCAAGCGTACGCTGGAGCGTAGACCGGATTTATTGGAAGCACTTGAATTAACAGACAAGCAAATGAAAATAATCGAAAAAATTAAGAATGAAATGTAAAGCAAAACTACTTGCAAGCCTAAAATAATTATGGTAAGATTCATCTTGTGCTTCAATGTAAGCACTGAATTACGGTGTTCCGCTGTGGCTTAAATTAGCGTGCATGAGCATCTGTCTAAGGAGAGAAAACAATGTCAAACATTATTACAGAGATCACTAAAGATCAATTACGTTCAGACTTACCTACATTCAAACCAGGTGACACAGTTAAGGTACACGTTAAAATCGTAGAGGGTACTCGTGAGCGTATCCAATTGTTCGAAGGTGTAGTTATTAAACGTCGTGGTGGCGGAATTAGCGAAACTTTCACAGTACGTAAAATTTCTTACGGTGTTGGTGTAGAGCGTACTTTCCCAGTACACACTCCAAAAATCGCTAAGTTAGAAGTAATCCGTAAAGGTAAAGTACGTCGTGCTAAACTTTACTACTTACGTAACTTACGTGGTAAAGCTGCTCGTATTAAAGAAATTCGATAAGAACTTTTTAGAAGGGGGCTTGTATATACAAGTCCCTTTCTTTCTTTAAGTAAAAAAATGCGTATTAACATGTGATTTTGACAATAAACTATAGATAATATGATGTAATAATTTAGATTAGATTTTTGCTTGATATACATATTTCGTATACAATAAATGTGATGAGCAAGGGGGATAGCTACGTGGAAAAAACTGAAAAAGAAAAAAATGAGCTTTGGGAATGGACGAAAGCTCTACTGATTGCGTTTGCGATTGCCGCATTTATTCGTTACTTTTTATTTACACCGATTGTAGTAGACGGGGATTCAATGATGCCTACCCTTGAAAATGGTGATCGCATGATTGTCAACAAATTCAGCTATAAAATCGGCGAACCCGACCGTTTTGACATTGTCGTATTCCACGCACCTGAACAAAAGGACTATATTAAACGTGTCATCGGTGTTCCAGGGGACTTTGTAGAATATAAGGATGATCAATTATACATTAATGGTGAACCGATCGACGAACCGTATTTGGACGCATATAAAGCCGAAATCAGCGAAGGCAACTTAACAGGCGACTTCTCGCTGAAAGATATCGATCCGTCACTGGACGTGATTCCGGAAGGCTATGTATTCGTAATGGGCGATAATCGTCGCTTCAGTAAAGACAGCCGCCATATCGGAATCGTCGACCAGAAAGAAATAATCGGCAATACGAACATCATTTTCTGGCCGTTAAACGAAATTGAGATTGTAAAGTAATATTTATTATCGTAAATATTGTCTAAAATGAGGGGGCAGTTTAAACTCCTCATTTTTTTGTTGAGAATAGAAGTACGTAATTTACAGGAGGTTATACATTATGACAATTCAATGGTTTCCAGGACATATGGCAAAGGCGCGCCGCCAAGTATCGGAAAGTTTAAAGCTTGTCGATATCATTTTTGAGCTTGTCGATGCGCGTTTACCGTTATCTTCACGTAATCCGATGATCGATGAAGTCATTCATCAAAAACCGCGCCTGCTCGTTTTAAATAAACAAGATATGGCCGATGAGCAGGAAACACGCCGCTGGATTCAGTATTTTGCCGACAGAGGCTTTAAAGCAGTAGCGATCAACTCGTTGGAAGGGAAAGGCTTGCAGGCGGTTACAAAGGCAGCTCAGGAGATTCTGGCGGATAAATGGGAACGCATGAAATCAAAAGGAATGAAGCCGCGTGCTATCCGCGCAATGATTGTAGGTATTCCGAATGTGGGGAAATCAACGTTAATCAACCGTTTAGCGAAGAAAAACCTTGCGAAAACAGGAAATATGCCGGGTGTTACAAAAGCACAGCAATGGATTAAAGTCGGTAAGGAAATTGAACTTCTCGATACTCCGGGTATTTTATGGCCGAAGTTTGAAGATCAGGAAGTCGGCTATAAGCTTGCTTTGACTGGTGCGATTAAAGATACAATTATGAATATGGAAGACTTGGCTGTTTACGGGTTACGTTTTTTAGAAACGCACTATCCAACACGCATGGAAGAACGCTATAAAATTTCATCCGTATCCGAAGAACTTGTCGAAACATTTGATGCAATTGGAAAGCTGCGCCGTGTATTTGGACAAGGCGGAGAGATTGACTATGATCAAGTGTCTGTATTAGTTGTACGCGACATCCGTGAACAGAATCTTGGGAAACTCACATTTGACTTTGTTTCCGAGCAACTTGAAAAAGAGCAATTGGAAGAAGCGATTGCACTGGAAAACGAAGAGCGCCGGAAAAAAACTGCCGCGCTAAATCGCCAGAAAAAGCAAGAAAGCAACGAATAAAGTGGGATAATAGACAGGCAAAACCTTTTTCATTTATTTGAGAAAGGTTTTTTCTTTTATAATAAGAAAAGTAGACGATATAACAGTAAGATTGAGAGAAAGTAAAATTAGATAAAAAGCCAAGTTGATTGGAATGGAGGGGGGCGACTCCTGCGGGAACAGCACGAGGGAGAGACAACAGGCTCGAGCCGTGCCCGTGGAAAGCGTCCACCCCGGAATGGAAATCAACTCTATATTAAGAAAACGGAAGTAATAGATTTGAGGACTTTATATGAAAACAATTAAAGAGATTACAGAAGCATTGAAAACAGCAGCACAAATCGAGCCATGGATGGGTTATATAGTAAAGGATGAACGGGCTGGGGTCCAAAAAGCATGGATGCAATTTCAAAAGCGTCTGGAAAAGATAGAAGCACTCCAACAAGCACATAATGAAAAATTGCAATTTGACGCAAGCTATCTACCATATGAAAGCGCCTATATCGCAGGCACAGACGAAGCAGGCCGCGGACCACTCGCAGGACCTGTCGTAACCGCGGCCGTTATATTGCCGAATCATTGCCAGGAACTGCTTGGTGTGAACGATTCCAAACAATTATCAAAAGAAAAACGCAATCAGTTTGCTGAACGGATTAGAAAACATGCATTATATTATTCTGTTCATTTTCAAAGTGCCGAAGAAATTGACCGCCTCAACATATATGAAGCAACACGTCAGTCTATGTTAAAAAGTATTGAAACACTTGAAATCACACCTAACTTCATATTGGCCGATGCGATGACGCTTTCGACGTCGATTCCGCAAGCATCCATCATAAAAGGGGATGCACGCAGCCTGGCAATCGCAGCAGCATCCATTTTAGCGAAAACGGCACGTGATGACTATATGGAAAAGCTGGATCGAGAATTTCCGCAATATGGTTTTGCGCAGCATGCCGGGTACGGAACAAAGCAGCACTTGGAAGCAATCGCCCAATATGGACCGACAGATCATCATCGAAAAACATTTGAACCGATTAAATCAATGCTTCAAAGAAGGGAGTAACGGTATGAACTTCTCATCGTTTAATGCAATCCAAACTAATGCTTCGCAGCAAGTATCAGCAAATCAGCCATTATCGTTAAGGCAGGATCAAGTATTTCACGGGACGATCAAGCAGCTATACCCAAATCAGATGGCAGAAGTCCAAGTGGGCAATCAAAAGCTCATGGCAAAGCTGGAAGTACCTTTAAAGGTAGGCGATGCACACTTTTTTCAGGTCACAGCGACAAATCCGCAGACAGAATTAAAAGTCGTAACTGGACCGATGTCACAATCAATGACAGCCGGCCAGCAAATGTCCCAGCTGCTCGAAACAATGAATTTGCCGAAATCGAATGAAATGCAGCAAGTACTTTCACATTTTATGAAAGCCCAGTTACCCCTTGCGAAAGAACAGCTCATTGCCGCGGAAAGCTGGATGAGAAACTTGCCTGCAGGAGTAGATAAGAATAATGCGCTTCACGCACTGCAGCGTATGGTGGAGCTGAAAATGCCTTTTACAAATACCGTATTTCAAGCATTGACTCAAGGGATCAAAACAGATGGTTTGTCGGCAAATTTAGCAAATTTAGCGCAGCTTTTGGCAACTCAATCTGGAGGGAATGAAGCGATCAAATCATCGCTCTTACAGCAAATTGACCAGTTGGCAAAGCCGTTGAACAATGAAACAGGCGGTATCCTCCTGGCGCGGGCGACCCAAAATTTACTGGATAATAATTCAGCGATTGCATCGAAACTTCAATCGCTGACGGTATTAAAAGAAGCGGGGATTTTACCGCAAAATGCAACTTTGCAAAATTGGCAAACGGTAAATCAGCAAGGGAACCAACAGACAATGAATCCAGTACAGGCTGCTGCAACACCGCTATTAAAAGAGGCGGGCCAAATGCTGCAACAGCTTTGGCAAACGAGCCCTGAACAAATAAAACCGGTTTTAGAGCAAGTGAAAGCATGGATTAATAATGAAAGCTTATTATCTTCTACACAAAAGCAGCAACTACAGCAATTACTATCGCGTTTTGAACAGCTACCTGCTTCAAAGCCAGCAGTGGAAGCATTGATAAATCAACTGCGGCAGCAACTGACAAACGCATACAGTGAAAATGTGACAACGCGATTATTTATGCAAAATGATCAAGGAATGTCCGCGAAAGATCAATTGCTTACGTTACTAAAGCCAGATATGAATTTACCGATTGCAGATCAGCTGCTGCGCAATTTAGTGAAAGTGACGGCTGATAGTCCGCAGCCTGTGATGCAAAGTGTGCTCACGCAAGCGGAAGGTCAAGTGCAGGCTGGGGTTGATAGCCGTGCGATGGAACAGGCGATAAAGACTGTCTTAAAAGGGCTTGGCGTAAGCTATGAGGCGGCACTGGCAAATAAGGCAGTGGATATACAGGCAATTGCCCAGCAAATAAAGCCGCAATTATTAGCGCTTCTTCAAGATGTCCAAACACCGGTTGCGATAAAAGATGCCACTGAAATGGTGATGGCCAGACTAAATGGGATGCAGCTTAATTCAGGGGAAAACGGACATCAGCATCAGCTTGTCATGCAGGTACCGTTGGATTTTTTCGGTAAGAAGATGGATGCCACATTGCAATGGAATGGTCGTATGAAAGAAGATGGTAAAATTGATGCCAATTTTGCGCGCATTCTATTCTATTTAAATATGGAAACATTGCAGCAAACTGTAATCGATATGCAAGTACAAAATCGTGTTGTCACAATTAACATATATAATGATATGCCGAATTTAGGTTCGTTGGCGACTTCGCTAAAAGGAACATTAAAGACAGGATTGCTGGAAAAAGACTATACATTATCAGGACTGTTTATCAAACCCTTTGGAGAACAAGCAGGAAAAACTGTCACAAAAATGTCAAATCAGCAAGAAGACGAGCAAGGAGGGGTAGATATCCGCGTATGACCGAAAAAAAATATATACGAAAAGAAGCGATCGCCCTTTCCTATGATCCGCAGAAAAGCAATGGTCCGACAATCGTCGCAAAAGGAAAAGGGAAGATTGCGGAAAATATATTAGAAAAAGCAGCAATGCATGAAGTGCCTGTTTACGAAGACCCGAACTTGGTGCAACTGTTAGGCCAGCTTGACTTAAACACATCGATCCCGGAAGAACTATATCAAGCAGTTGCCGAAGTTTTTGCCTTTATTTATCATTTGGACGAAAAGCAGAAGTTAACTTTTAAAAATAAATAACCGGTACTTTTTTATCTTTATGCAGAGTATATCTTTCGGAAAATTAGAAAATATCTATACAAAGAATATTTTGACATAAAGCAAACTAAAAATTGCTTGTGTGACAAATATAGACATTGTCTGAATAATTGTATAAAATAGATTATGTTAGTAGAATAATTTCCAAATGTCCGATGGGAGGATGTATCATGAATATCCATGAGTATCAAGGGAAAGAAATATTAAGACAATACGGTGTAGCGGTTCCAAGAGGAAGTGTCGCGTTTTCACCAGACGAAGCAGTAAAAGCAGCAAAAGAGCTAGGTTCAAACGTAACAGTAGTAAAAGCACAAATTCATGCAGGGGGCCGCGGTAAAGCTGGGGGCGTTAAAATTGCAAAAAACCTGGATGAAGTTCGCTCTTTCTCTAAAGAATTATTAGGCAAAATTTTAGTAACTCACCAAACAGGTCCAGACGGTAAAGAAGTAAAGCGTCTTTATATAGAAGAAGGTTCGGACATTAAAAAAGAGTATTACTTAAGTTTAGTATTAGACCGTGCAACTTCTAGAGTAGTAATGATGGGTTCTGAAGAAGGCGGTATGGATATCGAAGAGGTAGCGGAGACTAATCCGGAAAAAATCTTCAAAGAAGTGATTGACCCGGTTACAGGGTTAAATGCTTTCCAGGCACGTCGTATGGCATTCAATATGAATATCCCTGCCAAGCTAGTAAATAAAGCAGTAGGGTTAATGCTTGGTATTTACAAAGCCTTTATCGATAAAGATGCATCAACAGTAGAAATCAACCCTCTAGTTGTAACTGGTGATGATCAGGTAGTGGCGCTTGATGCAAAATTCAACTTTGATGCAAACGCTTTATATCGTCACAAAGATATCGTAGAATTACGCGATTTCGATGAAGAAGATCCAAAAGAAATTGAAGCATCTAAATATGATTTAAGTTATATTTCGTTAGACGGCAATATCGGCTGTATGGTAAATGGTGCAGGTCTTGCTATGGCGACGATGGATACGATTAGTTACTACGGCGGATCACCCGCAAACTTCCTTGATGTTGGGGGCGGTGCAACAGCTGAAAAAGTAACAGAAGCTTTTAAAATTATTTTATCTGACAAAAATGTAAAAGGAATTTTCGTTAACATTTTTGGTGGGATCATGAAGTGCGACATCATTGCAAAAGGTGTTATTACAGCTGCAAAAGAAGTCGGTTTAGAAGTTCCATTAGTAGTACGTTTGGAAGGGACTAACGTAGAGCTAGGTAAAAAGTTATTAAATGAATCTGGATTAAACATTGTGGCAGCTGACTCAATGGCGGACGGCGCACAAAAAATCGTGAAATTAGTTGAAGCTGAAGGCGGGGTAAAGGCATGAGTGTGTTCATTAATCAAGAGACAAAAGTAATCGTACAAGGGATTACTGGGGAAACAGCCCTTTTCCATACAAAACAAATGCTTGAATACGGAACGAAAATCGTTGCAGGGGTAACACCAGGTAAAGGTGGTCTTGAAATCGAAGGTGTTCCTGTATTCAATACAGTACAAGAAGCAGTCGATGCGACAGGTGCAAATGTATCAGTTATTTACGTACCGGCACCATTTGCTGCTGATGCTATTATCGAAGCAGTTGATGCGGATCTGGATATGACGATTTGTATTACAGAACATATTCCGGTTCTTGATATGGTAAAAGTAAAGCGCTATATGGAAGGCAAGAAAACACGTTTAGTTGGTCCAAACTGTCCAGGTGTTATTACTGCTGATGAGTGTAAAATCGGTATCATGCCAGGTTACATTCATACAAAAGGACATGTAGGCGTGGTTTCGCGTTCTGGTACATTAACTTATGAAGCGGTACACCAGCTGTCTCAGGCAGGAATCGGTCAAACAACAGCCGTAGGAATCGGGGGCGACCCGGTAAATGGGACAAACTTTATCGATTGCTTAAAAGCATTCAACGAAGACCCGGAAACTTATGCGGTTGTCATGATTGGTGAAATCGGTGGTACAGCGGAAGAAGAAGCTGCTGAATGGATCCAGGAAAACATGAACAAACCGGTAGTAGGCTTTATCGGTGGTCAAACAGCTCCTCCAGGAAAGCGTATGGGTCACGCAGGTGCCATTATTTCCGGCGGTAAAGGAACAGCTGCAGAGAAAATCAAAGCAATGAATGCAGCGGGTATTGAAGTAGCTCCGACACCTTCTGTAATCGGTGAAACACTGATTAAAGTAATTAAAGAAAAAGGCTTGTACGAAGCTTGTAAAACACATTAAAATGAAAGATGTAGCGGTCGCCTCGCTACATCTTTTTCGTATGTCTCCATATGCTAGGTTCCGTGAACGGGTTATGATCCCCATTCATTGGCAATACTATGTTCTGCACAATGCTTACCTCACACTTAAAAACTGCGGTCATCTGAATTTCTTCTATTAAAAAGGAGTGTCGAAATGACCAACCCAGTAAATGAACAATTATTGAAACTGCATTTTATTCTTCCTCTCTCCTGGAAAAAAGTCCGGAATTTAATGAAAATTACAGATGATTTCGACGAAATATTGCATATTTCGCCAAAATTTTTAGCGTTCCAGCTAAATATAAAAGAAGAAAAAGCCTCGCAGTTATTAAAACATTATAAAGAGCTCATACCAAAGACGATGGCAACTTATTATGGCCAACATAATATAATGGCCATTCCCTATACGGATCCTTTATATCCGGAACGCATTAGACAACTGTACGATGCACCTGCTGTTATATATGCAAAAGGTGATATTCAGTTGCTGAACAGACCGAAAATGATTGCGGTCATCGGTTCAAGGGCAGCGACAAGCTATAGTGAGGATGTATTGAATTTCATTCTTCCTCCGTTAATTCGTGAGCAATATGTGATAGTGAGCGGTCTTGCAAAAGGAGCGGACCGACTTGCACATGAAGCAACAATCCGATATGGTGGAAAGACAATAGGTGTTTTAGGTCATGGTTTTTTCCATAGTTATCCTCCCCAAAATAAAGAGCTGAATGCATCTATGGCACATGAGCATTTACTTGTAACAGAATATCCTCCCTATATAGGTGTGCAGAAATGGCATTTCCCTGCACGAAACCGTATTATTAGCGGTTTAAGCGAAGCGCTGGTCGTTACGGAAGCAGCACTGAAAAGCGGAACACTTATAACAACAGAGCTTGCTCTTGAACAAGGAAAAGATGTTTTTGCAGTGCCGGGAAATATTTTTAGCGAGCAGTCACGAGGGACAAATAAATTAATAAAAGAAGGGGCAATTCCAGTGTGGGATGGCTTTCAAATCTTAGAGGAAATTCAATTGTTTTCAAAATCACGTTGAAAAAAAGTTGCAATATTAGCCAATCTGTTATACATTTTGCAACAGGAAAAGCTTTGACATACATGGACAGCTTCATGTGAGTAGATATAAGAAAAATAACTATACCTCTATAAGGAGGACAACAGATGGCAGATTATTTAGTAATTGTTGAATCACCTGCAAAGGCGAAAACAATTGAACGATATTTAGGAAAAAAATATAAAGTAAAAGCTTCGATTGGGCATGTACGTGATTTACCACGTAGTCAAATGGGAATCGATACCGAAAATAACTATGATCCAAAATATATTACAATTCGCGGTAAAGGTCCGGTACTTCAGGAACTGAAAACAGCGGCAAAAAAAGTGAAAAAGATTTATCTCGCAGCCGATCCAGACCGTGAAGGGGAAGCAATTGCCTGGCATTTAGCCACTGCTTTAAACATTGATATTAATTCAGATTGCCGCGTCGTATTCAACGAGATTACGAAAGAAGCAATTTTAGAGAGCTTCAAGCATCCACGCCCGATTAATATGGATTTAGTCGATGCACAGCAAGCACGTCGTATTTTAGACCGTCTAGTAGGCTACAATATTAGTCCGATCCTTTGGAAAAAGGTTAAGAAGGGCTTATCGGCAGGACGTGTACAATCTGTTTCATTGCGTTTGATTATTGACCGTGAAAATGAAATTAAAAACTTCGAGCCGGAAGAATACTGGTCAATCGATGCAAGCTTCGAGAAAGGCAAAAAGCAATTCGATGCCTTTTATTACGGAAACGGCAAAGAAAAAATTAAATTAACAAATGAACAACAAGTGAAAGATATATTAAAAGGTGTTAAAGGCTCGGAATTTGAAGTAAAGAATGTTGTAAAAAAAGAACGGAAGCGCAATGCTTCTCCAGCCTTCACGACTTCTTCACTTCAACAGGAAGCCGCACGTAAGTTAAACTTCCGTGCCAAGAAGACGATGATGCTTGCACAGCAGCTTTATGAAGGTATTGAGCTAAGCAAAAAAGAAGGCGCTGTCGGTTTAATTACGTATATGCGTACCGACTCAACGCGTATTTCCGATACAGCGAAAACAGAGGCTAAGTCATATATCGAAACAAAATACGGCAAAGATTTCATTGCCGGAGAGCAAAAACAGGCAAAAGCAAAAGCAAATGCACAAGATGCCCATGAAGCGATCCGTCCAACGAGTGCGATGCGTACACCGGAGGAGCTTAAAGCTATTTTAAGCCGTGACCAGCTGCGATTATACCGTTTAATTTGGGAGCGCTTTATCGCAAGTCAAATGGCACCAGCTGTACTTGATACCGTGACAGTTGATTTGCAAAACAATGACGTATTATTCCGTGCAAACGGGTCTCAAGTGAAATTTGCCGGGTTTATGAAACTTTATATTGAAGGCACAGACGATCAGGAAGAAGAAACAAATAAGCTTTTACCTGAAATGGAAATCGGCGATAAAGTAAAATCGCTTGAAATCGAACCGAAGCAGCACTTCACTCAGCCACCTCCTCGCTATTCAGAGGCGCGTCTAGTAAAGACATTGGAAGAGCTAGGTATAGGCCGTCCATCGACATATGCCCCAACACTGGATACTATCCAAAAGCGCGGTTATGTGCAGCTTGATGCGAAGCGCTTTGTGCCGACAGAACTTGGAGAAATCGTTCATCAGGCAACATTGGAATTTTTCCCGGAAATCATCAACATTGAATTTACCGCACAGATGGAGCATAATCTTGATGAAATCGAAGAAGGCATTACACAATGGGTAAATGTCATCGATGAATTTTACAAAGACTTTGAACCGCGGGTGAAATATGCGGATGAAGTAATGGAAAAAATCGAAATTAAAGATGAGCCTGCTGGAGAAGACTGCGAAAAATGCGGTGCGCCAATGGTATTCAAGCTTGGACGTTACGGGAAATTTATGGCTTGTTCAAACTTCCCGGATTGCCGCAACACAAAAGCGATTGTAAAACCGATCGATGTTAAATGTCCTTCATGTGAGACAGGTGAAATTGTTGAGCGTAAATCCAAAACAAAGCGCATTTTTTACGGATGCAATCAGTATCCGGAATGTGACTTCGTATCATGGGATAAGCCGATTAGTAGACCTTGTCCGAAATGTAGTGCATTATTAGTAGAGAAGAAATTGAAAAAAGGTGTTCAAATTCAGTGTACAAACAGTGAATGTGATTATGAAGAAACACCGTCACAATAAAATGAAGAGGTAACAAAAATGACACAACAAGTAGTAAATGTAATTGGTGCAGGTTTAGCCGGTTCAGAAGCAGCTTGGCAAATTGCGAAGCGCGGTGTGAACGTACGTTTATATGAAATGCGCCCAGTAAAACAAACACCAGCACATCATACAGATAAATTCGCTGAGCTTGTATGCTCAAACTCTTTACGTGCAAACGGACTGACAAATGCTGTTGGTGTAATTAAAGAGGAAATGCGTAAATTGGATTCTGTTATTATTGCAGCAGCAGACAATAGCTCTGTACCTGCCGGCGGTGCTTTAGCAGTAGACCGTCATGAATTTGCTGGTATCGTAACAGAAAAAGTGAAAAACCACCCGCTAATCGAGGTAATTAATGAAGAGGTGACTGAAATTCCGGAAGGCATTACAGTAATCGCAACTGGTCCATTAACTTCTGAAGCATTGGCAAAACAAATTCAGGGACTTACAGGGGAAGACTATTTGTACTTCTATGATGCGGCAGCACCGATCATCGAAAAAGATTCAATCAATATGGATAAAGTATACTTGAAATCACGCTATGACAAAGGTGAAGCGGCATACTTGAACTGTCCGATGACAAAAGAAGAATTCGATGCTTTCCGTGAAGCGCTTATTACAGCGGAATGTGCACCTTTAAAAGAATTCGAAAAAGAAAAGTATTTCGAAGGGTGTATGCCAATTGAAGTAATGGCGGCACGCGGCGAGAAGACTATGACATTCGGACCGATGAAACCGGTTGGTCTGGAAGATCCGAAAACCGATAAACGTCCATATGCTGTTGTTCAGTTACGACAAGATGATGCAGCCGGGACACTTTATAATTTAGTAGGCTTCCAAACACATTTAAAATGGCCTGAACAAAAGCGTGTCTTCTCGATGATTCCTGGTTTAGAGAACTTGGAAATTGTACGCTACGGCGTAATGCACCGTAATACGTTCATCAATTCACCGAAAGTGCTGACACAGACATATCAGCTGAAAGCACGTCCAAACCTTTTCTTCGCAGGTCAAATGACAGGTGTTGAAGGTTATGTAGAATCTGCCGGCAGTGGTCTGATCGCCGGGATTAATGCAGCACGTATGGCTTTAGGCCAAGAGTTGCTTTACTTCCCGCATGAAACAGCATTAGGTGCAATGGCTCGATACATTACACATACAGATGCGAAAAACTTCCAGCCGATGAACGTGAATTTCGGGATTTTCCCGGAACTTGGCGAGCGCATCAAGTCAAAGCCAGAGCGTGCTGAACGCCATGCTAACCGCGCATTAGAGGCAATTCAGAATTTTATTAATAATCAGGCAATTTAATTGCGAAAAGCCCTTAAAGATTGTTATACTTTAAGGGCTTTTAATTTTGCGGTGATTATTTTGTAAATGACTATAAAATGAAGTATTGCTTGACATGATGTTGCGAAATTTGTCGAATAATACAAAGAAGTTGAATAACTCCAGCAAATTTTACTTGAAAAGTATTCACAATAGGTATAGTGTCAATATGTGTGTTTTTTTAGTAGGAAAATAAACATATTTATTCATACAACATCATTTCTCTTTTGTAATAACAGGGGGTATACACGATGGATGAAAATTTGCAAAGCCAGTTAGACCAATTTATTCGCTACGTGCAACTAGAAAAAAACTTTTCCCTACATACTGTTCGCGAATATACTTCTGATTTAGAAGAGTTTTTTGCATTTTTGCATGCTGAAGGTATACAAAAAATTACAGAAGTTGAGTATATCCATGCACGTCTATATGTTACAAAGCTTTATGATGAACAAAAAGCAAGAACTTCAATTTCCAGGAAAATCTCATCGATCCGTTCTTTTTTCCGTTTTTTAAATCGAGAACAGAATATTGATGATGCTCCGTTTCGTTCACTTTATCACCCGAAAAAGGAAGAGCGATTACCGAGCTTTTTTTATGAGGAAGAATTGAAGGAACTATTCGAGAAAAATGAAGGCGATGAGCCAATTCAAATTCGTAATATGGCGCTATTGGAACTTCTTTATGCGACCGGAATGCGTGTAAGCGAGTGTGTCAGTCTTGATCTGACAGATATCGATTTTCATTACAATATCGTCCGTGTAATGGGAAAAGGCCGAAAAGAGCGAATTATTCCGTTCGGTCAATATGCGCATGATGCACTTATACGTTATATAGAACAAGTACGTCCGACATTAATGAAGAAGGAAAATCATCAGAAAGTTTTTGTCAATATGCGCGGTGGCGAACTTACTACCCGTGGTGTGCGTTATATATTAAGTGAGATGATTGACAATGCCAGTATGCATACGAAAATTTATCCACATATGTTACGACACACATTTGCTACGCATTTATTGAATAATGGGGCAGATATGCGTACAGTCCAGGAGTTGCTTGGGCACGCCAATTTATCTTCAACTCAAATTTATACTCATGTAACGAAGGAAGCTTTAAGAAAGACATATATGAATAGTCATCCGCGAGCATAGTTAAGGAGGAAATAAAGAATGGGTCAAATTCATGCGACAACGATTTTCGCTATTCATCATAACGGTGAATGTGCAATGGCCGGGGATGGTCAGGTGACATTGGGAAATGCAGTTGTAATGAAGCACACGGCACGTAAGGTCAGACGTCTGTTTAATGGGAAAGTATTGGCAGGTTTCGCAGGTTCTGTTGCGGACGCTTTTACATTATTCGAAATGTTTGAGGCAAAACTGAATGAATATAATGGTAACCTGCAAAGAGCTGCCGTAGAAGTAGCGAAGCAATGGCGCGGAGATAAAATGCTCCGTCAATTGGAAGCGATGCTGCTTGTAATGGATAAATCAACATTGCTTCTTGTTTCAGGGACTGGTGAAGTAATTGAGCCCGATGATGGCATTTTAGCTATTGGTTCAGGTGGAAACTATGCATTATCAGCTGGCAGAGCATTAAAAAAACATGCGGGCGATCATTTATCGGCAAAAGAAATCGCAGAGGCTGCGCTGACGACCGCTGCGGATATTTGTGTGTTTACAAACCATAATATTATCTTGGAGGTATTATAATGACTGCGATCAATTTAACACCAAGACAGATTACGGAACAATTAAACCGTCATATTGTTGGCCAGGAAACAGCAAAACGTGCAGTTGCAGTTGCGCTGCGTAACCGGTACCGCCGCTCTTTATTAAGCGAAGAATTAAAAACAGAAGTAATTCCGAAAAATATTTTAATGATTGGACCTACCGGAGTAGGTAAAACAGAAATTGCGCGCAGAATCGCAAAACTGACGAATGCTCCGTTTATTAAAGTCGAAGCGACAAAGTTCACGGAAGTTGGTTATGTTGGGCGTGATGTCGAATCAATGGTACGCGATTTGGTAGAGGCTTCTCGTCGCCTTGTGAAGGACGAAATGTTCGAAAGAGTAAAAGATCAGGCAGAGCGCAATGCGAATGATGTACTTGTTAAATTACTTGTACCTTCAAAAGTAAAAGAAAAGCTTACGCAAAATCCTTTTGAAATGCTGTTCGGACAAAAAGAGTCGTCACAAGAAGATACAGCAAACCAGGATGAACCGGAAATCCGTACAAGACGTGCGCAAATTGCCCAAGATTTAAAAGACGGAAAATTAGAAGAGCAATGGGTAACAATAGAAGTAACGGAAAATGCCCCATCTCTTTTTGATGCAATGCCTGGTATGAATATGGATAATGCAAACGGTATGCAAGATATGCTATCTAATTTAATGCCGAAAAAGACAAAAAAACGCAAAGTCCAAGTAAAGGATGCACGTCGTTTGTTAACGCAGGAAGAAGCAAATAAGCTGATCGATACGGATGCGTTGTCCAGTGAAGCGATTCAACGTGCAGAACAGGCAGGCATTATTTTTATTGATGAAATCGATAAAATTGCAAGCAAAGGTTCTTCATCGGCGGAAGTATCCCGCGAAGGCGTTCAACGTGACATATTACCGATTGTGGAAGGATCCACAGTTACGACAAAATACGGCACTGTAAAAACTGACTATATGCTCTTTATTGCAGCAGGTGCTTTCCATATATCAAAACCAAGCGATCTTATTCCTGAATTGCAAGGACGATTCCCGATTCGTGTTGAACTTGAAAAATTAACGAAGGATGATTTTGTTCGTATTTTGAAAGAACCAGATCAATCGTTAATATTGCAATATAAAGCATTGCTTGAAACAGAAGGTGTTACGCTGAACTTTACGGACGAAGCGATTGAACGCATTGCGGAAATTGCTACAGAAGTAAATCAGGAGACGGATAACATCGGCGCACGCCGTCTGCACACAATTTTAGAACGCTTGCTTGAGGAACTTTCCTATGAAGCATCGGAAATTGCACCGGCACATATCGACATTACACCGAACTATGTCGATCAAAAATTGGCGAATATAGTAAAAAACAAAGATTTATCGCAATTTATTCTCTAAGTACAAGTTGAAATAGTATCTTTAAATTGTAAAAACCTTTAGAATATTAAGTGAATTAAAACGTTCCGTAGGAGGAAACAGAAATGAATTTATTAACAAAAACACGAAAAATCAATGCAATGTTACAAGCATCTGCTGGTAAACCAGTTAACTTTAAAGAGATGGCCAATACTTTAGGTGATATTATCGAAAGTAACGTATTTATCGTAAGCCGTAAAGGAAAGTTGCTTGGCATTTCAATTCACCAACAAATCGAGAATGAGCGTATTAAAAAAATGTTTGAAGAGCGCCAATTCCCTGAAGAATATACACAAAACTTATTCAATATTACAGAAACTTCTTCAAATTTAGATATTAACAATGAGCACACTGCTTTCCCAGTGGAAAACAAAGATCTATTTGCATCTGGTTTAACTACAATTGTACCGATTATCGGTGGCGGTGAGCGTTTAGGCACGTTAATGTTAGCGCGCATTAGTGATCAGTTTGAAGATGATGATCTTATTTTAGCTGAATACGGCGCAACAGTAGTAGGTATGGAAATTTTACGTGAAAAATCTGAAGAGATTGAAGAGGAAGCACGTTCTAAAGCAGTTGTACAAATGGCGATCAATTCATTATCTTATTCTGAGCTTGAAGCAATCGAGCATATTTTTGAAGAATTAGACGGTAATGAAGGTTTACTAGTTGCTTCCAAAATCGCTGACCGCGTAGGTATTACACGTTCAGTAATTGTAAACGCATTACGTAAACTAGAATCTGCCGGTGTTATTGAATCACGTTCATTAGGTATGAAAGGAACATACATTAAAGTATTAAACGGTAAGTTCCTGAACGCATTAGCAGAAATTAAAATGAAATAAGACATATTCAGGCACAGCAAGGAGGTTTTTCTCCTTGCTGTTTTTTTATTTCTTATTAAGAAATGAAGAATATTGTCGAATAAAAATACTTTAAACAAGATAATTTTTTGATTTAATTGTATAATTAGGTATATCGTAGTTGTTACCTAAAATAAATAAATATCTTTTATACCTAAATGATGATAAAATCCATATGACAAACGATTTGTTACAAATTTATGAAATGTAATTATATAAATACTAATACAAAGGGATTTAATGTATGATGTTTAAGGAAATAAATAGTATTTCAGTAAACTAAAAATTTTAAGGATAAGATTTATATATTAAATTTCTGTTAGATAAAGTATATATGTAGGTCTTAATAGTCTTATGAAATTTAATGTCGAAAAATATTTGGACTAATATATTGATAACTGTTAATTTTTACAAGTAAAAATAGTTCCTTTTGACTATTCGAAAGGGTCAAAAGTCGATAGACACTAAGGTTTAATCTAATTACAATTGTATTATTAAGTTTCTGCACGCAAATTTTAGCGAAATATGAACGAGGTGAGAAATTTGGATTTATTTGGCGGAACGATAAGTAGCCTGGAAAAGGGACTTTCCTATGCAACATTGAAAAATAAAGCAATTACTCAAAACATAGCGAATGTTGACACACCGAATTATAAAACTAAAGAGGTAAGCTTCAAAGATGTATTGAATGATGCCAAGCAAGCAACGATTCCTGCATATCGCACAGACGAAAGACATTATGATTTTAAAATTAATATTGGGGGCAGCGGTGTGTATTCAAACGAAAACTTCCGAAGCAGAGCAAATGGAAATGCTGTAAATATGGATGCAGAACAAGCAAAGCTGGCTGAAAATACAATCTACTATAATGCGCTTATAGATCGCGTCAGCAGTAAATTTTCAACATTGAATAATGTTGTTAAAGGAGGAAGATAGTGATGTCGATTTTTCATAGCATGAATACGACAGCTTCTGCATTAACGTCACAGCGATTACGAATGGATGTAATTTCCTCCAATATTGCCAATGTCGATACAACAAGAGCAAAACAGGTAAATGGAGAATGGGAGCCGTACCGAAAAAAATCTGTCACTTTAAAAGAGCAGGAAGGACAATTTTCTAGCTTTTTGAATATGGCAATCGGAAGAACGGAAAAAAGCGGTGTTGGGAACGGTGTTAAGGTAAGTTCTATTAAAGAAGATACGGAAACCCCTTTTAAATTAGTTTATGATCCATCAAATCCCGATGCGAATGCAGAAGGGTATGTTCAAATGTCGAATGTTGATGTATTAAAAGAAATGGTTGATCTCATTTCGGCGAGCCGCTCTTATGAAGCGAATATTACTGCTTTCAATGCAAACAAGAACATGTTAACAAAAGCATTAGAAATCGGGAAAGGATGATATATAAATGGCGATTAATCCAATAACATTCATGTCTCCTGCGCAATCAGTTAATGAAGTAAATGTTCAGAATCAACTGACTCCTGCAAATGCCCAGCAGCAATTTGCGGACACATTAAAAGAAGCGATTGCAAGTGTCAATGAACATCAAAAAACTTCAGATACAATGACACAAAAATTAATTAACGGTGGAGATGTCGATTTATTTGAAGTGATGATTGCTGCACAAAAAGCAAGTGTTACTTTAAACACAACAATTGAAGTTCGTAATAAAGCTGTGGAAGCTTATCAAGAAATTATGCGTATGAGTGTGTAATGATTTGAAAAACGACTGACGAATTGTTGGGCATTCACTTTAAGCGGAGGATTCATAATGAATGAACGACTTACAAAAATTAAAAGCGATTCAACCGGTTTCTGGAAAAGTCGCACTAAAAACCAAAAAGGGGCATTAATCGGTGCGTTTGCTGCTGTCATTGCAATTGCAGCGGTAATTACGTATTTCTCAACGCGTACGACAATGGCTCCGTTATTTCCGGAGATGTCACAGGCTGAAGTAGGGAGAATTACGGAAGTACTTACTTCACAAGGTGTAACGTACGAAGTGACAAACGGCGGGACAGTAATATTAGTGCCGGAAAATCAAGTACAGGACTTACAAGTGTCATTAGCAGCCCAGGGTTATCCTGATTCTGGGGAAATTGACACGTCTTTTTTTACATCTAACGCAGGGTTTGGGATGACCGACAATGAATTTAACGTAATTAAGCAAGCGACGATCGAAACGGATCTGGCGAATTTAGTTCGTAAGTTCGAAGGAGTGAAAGATGCAAGTGTCATGATTTCTTTACCTGAAGAAGGTGTCTTTCTTAAAGATGCCAAAGGTGAAGCACAGGCTGCAATTGTGTTAGATACAGCACCTGGACATAAATTCTCGGACGATCAGATTAAAGGATTATTTAATTTGGTATCGATGAGTATACCGAATTTACCTAAAGAAAATATCACTATCATGAATCAGTATTCTGAATATTATGATCTGGCATCTGCAGAGAGCGGTGGCGGTGGGATTGACTCAGTTACTGGACAAATGGAAGTGAAGAAAACGATCGAGCGTGATCTTCAGCGCCAAGTGCAGCAGATGCTCGGTACATTAATCGGTCAGGATAAAGTCGTAGTAAATGTATCGGCGGATATTGACTTTAAAAAAGAAAATCGCGAAGAAAATTTAATCCGACCTGTTGATGAAGAAAATATGGAGGGTATAGAAATAAGTGCCCAACGTATTACGGAAACTTACTCAGGCGGTGCTGCAGGAGCGGCAGAAGGTACTACTGAAGCCGGAAGTGTAACAGATAATTTTGTAGATTATGTTGAAGGAACAAACGGTGACGGCGATTATGAACGAGTGGAAGAGACGATTAACAATGATGTTAACCGTATTCGTCGAGAAATTCAGGAAAGTCCATACAAGATTCGTAATTTAGGTATTCAAGTAATGGTAGATCCTCCAAATGCAGAAGAAGGGTTCGATCAAGGTGTTCGTACCGATATTGAACAAATTTTATCAACAATTGTCCGTACATCGATTGATCAAGAAGCTGCCGGTAACCTGACAGACGAAGATATTGCAAATCGTATTGTCGTGTCTGTACAGCAATTCCAAGGAAATGATACAGCGGAAGACCAACCGCAATCGGTTATTCCTTGGTGGGTATGGGTAATTGGCGGTATATTAGTCGTTGCGATTATATTACTTGTCATTAACGTACTTCGTGCACGCCGACGTAAGCAAGATGAAGAAGAGCTGGAGATTATAGAACAACAACAGCAATTAATTGAAATAGAAGATATTTCCGAAGAAAAAGAAACTGAAGCGACTGTACGCCGTAAGCAATTAGAGAAAATGGCCAAAGATAAGCCGGAAGATTTTGCGAAATTATTGCGTAGCTGGATTGCTGAAGACTAATAGGAGGTTCCGCTGTGTCCAAGAAAGATAAAGACCTATCAGGAAAGCAAAAGGCTGCTTTACTGTTAATTTCTCTAGGACCGGAAGTTTCGGCTTCTGTATATAAGCATTTAAGTGAAGAGGAAATTGAACGTCTAACACTGGAAATTTCGAGTGTGAAAAGGGTGGAATCGAC
The DNA here is from genome assembly GCF_040273735.1 of Solibacillus sp. Classification (NCBI taxonomy): domain Bacteria; kingdom Bacillati; phylum Bacillota; class Bacilli; order Caryophanales; family Caryophanaceae; genus Solibacillus; species Solibacillus sp. The sequence continues at coordinate 191,916 of NZ_JBELZM010000001.1, forward strand.
AGTCAAAGAAGAAATTATAGAAGAATTTCATCAGATTGCACTCGCGCAGGACTATATTACGCAAGGCGGTATAGGATATGCGAAGACGGTACTGGAAAAAGCATTAGGTACTGAACAGGCACAGGCGATATTAAATCGTTTAACTTCTTCATTACAAGTAAGACCATTTGATTTTGCTAGAAAAGCAGATCCGGCACAAATTTTCAATTTCATCCAAAATGAACATCCTCAAACAATTGCCCTTATTCTATCTTACTTAGAACCAGGGCAAGCAGGGGTTATTCTATCTTCGTTACCACAGGAAGTACAGGCGGATATTGCGAAGCGTATTGCGATTATGGAATCGACGTCTCCGGAAGTTATTAGTGAAATTGAATCCGTATTAGAGCGAAAACTATCATCTACTGTGACACAGGACTACACAGAAACAGGTGGCGTAGATGCAGTCGTGGAAGTATTGAATGGTGTGGACCGTCAAACAGAGAAAACGATTCTGGACGCGCTTGAAATTCAAGATCCTGAACTTGCCGAAGAAATTAAAAAGCGCATGTTTGTGTTTGAAGATATCGTTACACTCGATAATCGTTCAATCCAGCGTGTTATTCGTGACTGTGAAAACGAAGATTTATTATTATCGATGAAAGTTTCTTCAGAAGAGGTAAAAGAAATTATATTCCGCAATATGTCTCAACGTATGGCGGATACATTCCGTGAAGAAATGGATATTATGGGCCCTGTGCGCTTACGTGATGTAGAAGAAGCGCAGTCTCGAATCGTAGCAGTAATCCGACGTTTAGAAGATGCAGGGGAAATTATTATTGCACGTGGCGGAGGAGATGATGTAATTGTCTAAAATCATCCGTTCAACAAATGCACAGCAATCCGAAGAGTCATCAATTGTAGAAATTAAACTTCAAAATTTCTTCGAGCCGATTCATTATGGGAAAACGGAAGATGAACGTATAGAGGAATTGTCACAACAAAAATCAATTGACATTGAAACTGAACGTCAGCAAATGCTGGAGCAGGCAAATTATGAAATCGAACAGCAAAAAGCCCAATTCGAGCAATATCGAACAGAGCAGCTTGCGGCAATTGAAACGTTAAAGCAATCATGGGAAGAAGAAAAAGTCATACTTCAGCAGGAAGCTTATGACGACGGTTTTGCACAAGGATATGAAGATGGCGTACAAAAGGCAAATGCAGCGATGCAACAGGCATTACAAGCGGCAAATGAGACGATGGCAAATGCGCAAAAAAATGCAGCATCTTATATTGAATCACAGGAATCAATCCTTTTGGATCTTGCATTAACAGCTGCAGAACGCATTATTCATACAGCACTGGACCGTGACGATGAAATATTCGTTTCAATTGTACGACGTGGGTTAAAAGAAGCACGGGAAATGAAAGAAATTAAATTATATGTTTCGCCGAAATACCATCCGATTGTGACAGAACAGCAAAAGGAGTTAGCGGAAATGTTTCCGGTAAATGTTCCCTTTATGGTATTTGTCAATGAAGATCTGCTAGATTCGGAAAGTTATATCGAAACAAATCATGGACGCATCGTTGTATCAATTGACGAACAATTGCAGGAGCTCCGCAGACAGTTATACGAACTAATCGAAAGTAAGGAATGATAAGGATGAAAATGGCTCAATTAGTTGAACAAATTCCTAATCTTAATACATTTAAAAAGTATGGTAGAGTGACGAGAGTTGTCGGCTTGATGATTGAGTCCCAAGGTCCTGAAAGTTCCATCGGGGACGTTTGTAAAATTCATATCCAAACATCGAAAAACGGCCCGCAAGTAATGCTGGCAGAAGTTGTGGGGTTTAAAGATGAAATCGTGATTTTAATGCCATACTCTTCGCTGAAAGAAATTTCGATCGGCTGTCTTGTAGAGGGGACAGGCTCACCACTGGAAGTGAAGGTAGGCCCTGAGCTGATCGGGAAAGTACTTGATGCAATGGGCAACCCGTTTGACGGCCAACCATTGCCAAAAGGATTAACGACAGTCCCAACGGAAAAAGAGCCGCCAAATCCTTTAAACCGTCCTCCGATTAACGAACAGTTAGAGGTCGGAGTAAAGGCGATTGACGGAATGCTTACAGTTGGCAGCGGGCAGCGTGTAGGTATATTTGCAGGATCGGGCGTCGGAAAAAGTACATTGCTTGGGATGATTGCCCGAAACACGGAAGCGGATATAAATGTAATTGCTCTAGTAGGAGAACGTGGACGTGAAGTACGTGAGTTTATCGAACGGGATTTAGGTCCGGAAGGTTTACAACGGTCGGTTGTCGTAGCGGCTACTAGTGATCAGCCTGCATTAATGCGAATTAAAGCGGCATTTACCGCAACAGCTATTGCAGAATATTTCAGGGACCGCGGCAAGAACGTCATGTTAATGATGGATTCCGTTACCCGTGTGGCGATGGCGCAGCGTGAAATTGGACTAGCAATCGGTGAACCGCCTGCAACAAGAGGTTACACACCTTCCGTTTTTGCAATTTTACCAACTTTGTTGGAACGGTCAGGGACAAATATAAATGGGACAATTACCGCATTTTATACAGTGCTTGTAGACGGTGATGATATGAATGAACCAATTGCAGATGCTGTACGGGGGATTTTGGACGGTCATATTGTACTGGACCGGAATCTTGCCAACAAAGGACAGTATCCGGCGATTAATGTGTTAAAAAGTGTAAGCCGTTTGATGAACCATATTGCACAGCCTGAGCATGTTCGTGCAGCGAGCCGTTTGCGGGAATTATACTACAGCTATTCAAAATCAGAGGATCTGATTAATATCGGGGCATATAAGCGCGGGACATCGAAGGAAATTGATGAGGCGATTATGTATGAGCCGCTCATTACAGAATTTTTAAAGCAAGGGTATAAAGATAAAATTTCGATCGAACAAACAGTCAATGAAATTATCGCTTTATCGAATGGTGGTGCCCGTTAATTATGAGATACAATTATCGTTTTGAAAAAATTCTTGTCGTTAAAGATCAGGAAAAAACGGAATCGGAACTTGCTTTTAAACAATCGGTGCAAGTATTTGAGGAAATTGCTACAAAGCTGTATGACCTGTTAAAGAAAAAAGAAGATTTGATCGAGTATCAGCAGGAACGGTTAAAAATAGGATCTTCCATCGATGAAATCAATCATTACTCGAAATTTATCGATAGTATGGAAAAAACTATTGAAGACGCACAGCAAAAAGTAATGCAGGCACGGGCAAAAATGAATTGGCATGAACAAAAATTATTGGAAAAAAGTTTGGAAGTACGTAAATATGAAAAAATGCGTGAAAGAGATCATGAAAGATTCATAGAAGATCAACTTCATTTAGAAGCAATCCAGTTAGATGAGCTTTCAACAATTGCGTATTACAAGAAGGAAATCAGGTGATTCCGTGGCAAAAAAAATTAAAAATACGATGGAGCAAGTGGAAGAAATAGAATTGGAAAGCCAATCTCCAGGTTTTTTCAAAAAGTTTTTCTACCTATTTTTAATCCCGTTCATGTTTCTCATCGCAATTTTATTGATTATTACATCTATGACGGAATATAACGTGTTTAAAATGGCGGATAAGGCAATTGAAAAAATCCCGTTTATCAGCTCGGATGAACAAGAGGGAGTAGTAGAAAACAGCTCATTAAATGAACAGAAGGTAGTAGAGCTGCAAGCGGAAATACAAGAAAAGGAAGTGCAAATTTCCCAGCTACAATCACAAATTGACGCATCAGCGACTGAAAAGGAAGAGCTTTTAATTGAACAGGAACGTTTGCTGTTTGAAATTGAAAAACTGCAGCGCGATCAGGAAGAGTCGAAAAAAGAGTTCAAAGAAATTCTGTCTACTTTTGAGAAAATGTCTGCAAGAAAAGCAGCACCTATATTAGTTGAAATGAGTGACACGGAAAGCGTACGTATAATGTCAGAGATGAAACCCGATACATTATCAGCTATTTTCGCAAAAATGGCACCGGCAGATGCTGCCCGCTTTACAGAGCTTTTATCACAGCAATAGTCTTTGAGTGGAAGGAGGTGTAGTAAATGAATATAGCAATGTTACAAACAGTAAAAATGCCAAAGCAAGATATCCAGCCAAACACAGTAAAAACAGTAAAGCCGGATTCAAAAGCATTTGGGAGTGTGTTTAATTCGATGATTTCAAAGTCGTCTGCTCCAACCGCTAAGCAAGCTGAAGTATCAGAACCGCCGCTGGCTGAAAGTATTTCCGGGATTTTAGAAGAGGACTCACTGGAGGGTCTACTTGAACAATTAGGTGTGAAGATGGATGAGTCGGGGCTATTCGCATTAGTAGGTGAAGAAAGTACACCGATTGCGATAGACGAACTAATGACGTTAGATAACTTAACGGAGCTTTTAGGAATGACAAAAACGGAGTTGGACGAAATTGTTCAAAAGTTATTAGGTGATACAAAACAAGAAATAACGGATATTTGGTCCCTGATCGAGCAAGCTCCACAAATTCTAAGTGAAGTATTAGCAGCTATTGAAAAGCCTGAGCAAAATAAGGTTCAAGCGAAAGAATTGCAGCAAGTTGTGCAAATTTTAAAGCTAGCTCAACTAGCCGGAAGTAAAGTCGATACGGTCTATCAACAGGAAATCCAATTAGCCAGTTTAAAAGATGTATTGCTGGTATTGGCGAATGAAGCTCAGAAATTAGCAGGAACAGAGCAGAGCACTACGAAAACTACGACTTTCCAACAAGTAGTACAGCAAGGTCAACAGACTGCCCAAAACCAACAGACGACCGTTAAAGTTGAAGCGGATACGCAAACAGCAGGGCATTTACAGCAGCAAGTGACACATTCAAAAACAGTGACCGTTACATTACCTGCTGAAAAGCCGGCACAGTCGGATGCATTAATAAAAGAAATTCAAAACTTGATCAATCGAAGCCAACTTTCAGGTCAGCCAGGTAATATGAAATTATTCCTGAAACTGTTTCCAGAGAATCTCGGTCAAATACGAATTGAACTAGTTCAAAAAGACGGGGTCATGACTGCCCGATTATTGGCAACGACAGCAATGGGGAAAGAGTTGCTGGAAAATAACATTAACCAATTAAAAGCCGGTTTCGTTTCTCAAAATATTCAAATGGAAAGAATCGATGTTGCACAGTCTTTACAGGATGCCGATCGAAATGCGCGTGATCAAAACTTCTTTAATAACTTCTTCCGTCAAAAAGATGGGGAAAAAGAGCAGGATAATAATGAAGATACGCTAGAAGAAGAAAATGTTTCGTTTAAAGATCTATTAAGCGAGGAGGTAGAATAAGTGGCAAATTCAATTTCAAATGATTATTATTTACCGGCGAATAATGCAAATTTCAAAGTAACAGATAAACAAGATAACGGGGCGCTCGGTAAAGATGCGTTTCTAAAAATATTAATTACACAGCTGCAAAACCAGGATCCAACAAGCCCGATGGATGATAAGGAATTCATTGCACAGATGGCACAATTTTCTTCATTAGAGCAAATGCAGAATATGACAAAAGCGATGGAAAATTTACTGGAATCACAGCAACAGTCACAATTGATGAGTTATACAACATTTGTAGGCAAAGAAGTGAAATGGCATGAAATTACAGATAAAGTGGATGCAGATAACAAGCCAATTTACAACGAAGGAACAGGCGCCATTCAAGAACTGAAATTTGTTAATGGGGAGGCCGTGTTTGTACTGGCTGACGGCAAGGAAATTAAACCAGGCAATATTTCATCGATTCTTGGTGGTACGAGTACGACAGAGCCGACAGTTCCAGCCGGAAATCCATTAGCAGAAGCGAGCCAGCTGATCGGACAGAAGGTACAATATACAAATGGTGACCAGGTCGTTGAGGCAATTATTGAAGCGATTAAAACAAATAATGTGAATATCGAATACATTTTAAATGATGGTTCTCGTTTAACAAAAGACCAATTTACAGTGAGTTCTCAAACAACCCAAAATGAAAATGCAGCAGAATAAGAGGTGGGGCTGATGAACAGAGTCAATATTCAACATATCCCTTACCATCCACCGATAAAGCCGATAGCAAAGCAAAATACGGAGCAAGTTTCAAAGCAGTCCTTTATGGACCATTTAAAAAAGGCGACCGGTGATGAACTGAAAATAAGCAAGCATGCATCAGAACGGTTGAATGAACGAAATATTTCTATAACAGATCGTGAATGGCAGCAAATCTCCGAAAAAGTATTTGAGGCAAAAAATAAAGGTGTGAAGCAGCCGTTAGTCCTGTTAGATCAGGCTGCCTTAATTGTAAGTGCAAAAAATGCGACGGTTATTACGGCATTGGATCGTAATGAAGCGAAACAGCAACTATTCACCAATATTGATGGAACAATCCTTTTATAGGCCGGACCTTCAGAAGTAAGGAAGCCTACAGTCGTTGAATGATCGATACGACTGAACAAAAAAACAGATTTGAAAAACGAAGGGAGAACGACATTTCATGTTACGTTCAATGTATTCAGGTATTTCAGGCTTAAAAAACTTTCAGACAAAATTAGACGTGATTGGGAATAATATCGCGAATGTTAATACGTACGGCTACAAGAAAGAACGTACTATTTTTAAAGATCTAATTTCGCAAACACAGACAGGGGCATCTGGTCCATCTGCTACTCGCGGTGGTGTAAATGCTGTACAAGTGGGTTTAGGCTCTCAATTAGCTGCGATTGATACGATCCACAATCCCGGGTCAATGCAAACTACGGGTCGTACGCTAGACATGGCAATATCAGGTGATGGATTCTTTATGGTAGGAGATTCAGTTGTTGGTCCAGATGAAGAGGGGTTAATTACTGAAAGTGGTTTTACTAATACACTTTATACCCGCGCCGGGAACTTTTATATGGATCGCAATGGCTATGTCGTAAATGGCGACGGTAAATATTTAGTGGGTTTACCAAATGCAGAGATTTATGATGAAGTTGATGAAGCAGCAATAAGCAATGCCGATGCAGATAAAGAAACAGCTGCGGGTACAATTGGTACGGATAACCTGTATGAAGAAGGAGCAATTACTATTGCAGATGAAATTGCGCCAATTAAGATTCCAACAAATGCGCAATCTATGTCTATTTCACAGGATGGTTCGATCTATTATGTGGATGTAAATGGTAAATTACAGTTTGCGGGTCAGACATTATTAGCAAAGTTTCCTAACGCATCGGGTCTAGAAAAAACAGGTTCCAACTATTTCCAAGTAACGGCTAACTCTGGAGACCCATTAGTACAAGTAGGTACACAAGCTGGTATCGGCTCAGTTAACTCAGGCTTCATGGAAATGTCCAATGTAGACCTATCGGAAGAATTCACAGAGATGATTGTTGCACAGCGCGGGTTCCAGGCTAACTCTCGTATTATTACAACTTCGGATGAAATTTTACAAGAGCTTGTTAACTTAAAACGATAGTTTAAATTTACTATAGAAGGGGGGCCGGGTCGGTTCTCAAGTTCAGGTCCGGCCCTATTTCAATGATTGAGGTGACTCGCCTTAATGGCAAAGCATTTATTTTAAATGCTTTATACATAGAAACAGTTGAAGCATTTCCGGACACCCAAATTACGCTTACGACTGGACGTAAATTCATTGTGTTAGAGACTGAAGAACAGGTGCGGCAAAAAGTGAGGACATTTTATCAGAATGTCCAAGTTTTATCTAACCCGCACCTTAGAGGTGAAGAAGATGAAGAATAATAAACTATTAACAATTATGCTAATTATATTGGTGACGATTACATTATTCGGTGTTATTGTAGTTGTGTTATTGACACAGTTCGACAAAGAGAAGCCGGATGGTCCGTCGATTGATGAAATTATCGAGTCATCTGTAGACATTCCTGAGATTACGACGAACTTGGCAGATGGAAGCTTTGTCCGAATTACATTAAAAATTCAGGCATCAGATAAAAAGGCTGGAGAAGAGTTGTTTAAGCGAGATTTTCAAGTGAAGAATATCGTAATTCAAGAACTTTCTGAAATGGAAGAGAAAGCTTTAGAAGGCAAGCAAGGGAAAATTACATTCCAGGATGCAATTAAATCTCAACTAAATGAGTTAATGCAAGAAGGGGAAGTTACGCAAGTGTATATTACTTCATACGTACTTCAGTAATCATCAGTACTAAACAATTTTAATTTTTGAAATGGAGGTGGGCAAATGGCAGGAGATATAATGTCGCAATCCGAAATTGATGCGCTTTTATCGGCGATATCGACCGGAGAGATGTCTGCAGAAGACATAAAAAAAGAAGATGAGACACGAAAAGTTAAAGTATATGACTTTAAGCGGGCTCTGCGCTTCTCAAAAGACCAAATCCGAAGTTTGACCCGTATACATGAAAACTTTGCGCGACTGTTAACAACATTCTTTTCTGCACAGTTAAGAAGCTATGTCCAAATAACAGTTGCATCTGTGGACCAAATTCCATTTGAAGAATTTGTTCGTTCAATCCCAAACATGACATTGATCAATGTATTTGAAGTCCCGCCTTTGGATGGCAATATTTTAATGGAAATCAACCCGAACATTGCCTATTCGATGCTCGATCGATTGATGGGCGGAGCAGGGGGAAGTCATAGCAATGTTGACAATTTAACTGAAATCGAAACGAAAATCATGACAAATTTATTTGAACGTTCTTTTGATAATTTACGTGAAGCATGGGAGAACGTTGCTGAAATCGATCCGATGCTTGTGGAATTGGAAGTAAACCCGCAGTTTTTACAAATGATTTCGCCAAATGAAACCGTTGTTGTCATTTCGTTTAATACAATTATCGGGGAAACGACAGGGATGATTAATATTTGTATTCCGCATGTTGTACTAGAACCGATCGTTCCGAATTTATCTGTTCGCTACTGGATGCAGACAAATACGAAAGAAATTTCACCGGAACAAACAAAAATGCTTGAAACTCGTGTGAAACAAGCAAAATTACCGGTCATTGCAGAGTTAGGAACGGCAGACATTACAATTGAAGACTTCCTGACAATGGCTGTCGGTGATGTCATTCCGTTAAGTCAAAAAATTGAAAATCCGTTAACACTGAAAGTCGGCAGTTTACCGAAATTTACCGTTCAGCCAGGCAAATTGAATAATAAAATGGCTGTTCAAATTATCGACCCTTTGAAAGGAGGAGACGAAGATGAGTGATGAAATGCTCTCCCAAGAAGAAATTGAGGCTCTATTAAGGGGCGAAACGCTGGAGGATTTTTCTGCAAATACAGCAAATCCGGAAGAAGAAATTAAAGTTGAGGATCACTTAACTCCAATAGAAATTGATGCATTAGGTGAGGTAGGTAATATCTCATTCGGCAGTTCTGCAACTGCATTATCTTCATTACTAGGTCAAAAAGTAGATATTACAACACCTAGTATTGCAATGATTAATCGTAATCGTTTAGAACAAGAATTCCCGCATCCATACGTTGCTGTACAAGTAGAGTATACAACAGGTCTTTCAGGAATGAATCTTCTCGTAATCAAACAATCGGATGCTGCAATTATTGCCGATCTAATGCTGGGTGGCGATGGTATTAATCCAAGACCTGAATTAAGTGAAATTCAGTTGAGTGCAGTTCAAGAAGCGATGAATCAAATGATGGGTTCAGCAGCCACATCCATGTCGACAGTATTTAACCAAAAGGTTGATATTTCACCGCCGACAATTGATTTACTGAACATTTCACAAAATGAAGGTACTGACACGATTCCTACAGATGAATTATTAGTGAAAATTTCATTCAGATTGCGTATCGGTGAATTGATCGATTCTAATTTAATGCAATTACTACCTTTAAAGTTTAGTAAAAAGATAGTAAAGTCATTAATGGGAGAAACTGATGAGCCTCTTACTGCAACAACAACAGTGGAGCCTGCACCAGTTCAGCCTACACAACAGCAGCCAATGCAGCAGGCACAACAACCGACTGCACAGCAACCGGTGTTTGAACAACCTGTTCAGCAGCCAGTATATGAGCAGCCAGCACAACAGCCCGTCTATCAGCAACCGGTGCAGCAGCAAGCGTATCATCAACAGCAGCCTGTATATGAACAGCCAGTTTACCAGCAGCCTGCTTATACAGCACCACCGGCAAATGTACAGCAAGCTCAATTTGCAAGTTTCGAATCGCCGAATATTACACAGGCAGAAGCGCGCAATTTAAATATGCTGCTTGATATTCCATTGCAAGTAACAGTCGAGCTTGGACGTACTAAACGTTCAGTAAAAGAAATACTCGAACTATCGAGCGGATCGATTATTGAATTAGATAAGCTTGCAGGCGAACCGGTAGATATTTTAGTAAACAGTCGGTTAATTGCAAAAGGTGAAGTTGTAGTAATTGATGAGAACTTCGGTGTTCGCATCACAGATATTTTAAGTCAGGCAGATCGCTTGAACAATATTAGATAGTTTTAATTGGAGGAATTGGATTATGTCTAAAAGGATTTTAATTGTGGACGATGCAGCTTTCATGCGCATGATGATCAAAGATATTTTAACGAAAAACGGTTTTGAAGTAGTAGGGGAAGCAGCTGACGGAATTCAAGCGGTTGAAAAATACAATGAATTGCGCCCTGATTTAGTAACAATGGATATTACAATGCCTGAAATGGACGGTATTGCAGCATTAAAAGAAATTAAAGGCACAGATCCAAGCGCGGTAGTGATTATGTGTTCAGCAATGGGCCAACAAGCAATGGTTATCGATGCGATCCAAGCAGGTGCGAAAGACTTTATCGTAAAGCCTTTCCAAGCAGATCGCGTAATCGAAGCGATTCAAAAAGCTTTAGGTTGATCTGATGAAAGCAAAAAAATCATTTCGATTTTGGATCGCTGTTGGAATTGTATTGATGACGGCATTATTTACACCAATCTCAAATGGAACTTTTGCGATGGTAAGTAACGTATACGAAAACTGTAATGAAAACCCTGAAGTATGTTCAGAAGAAAAAATTTCAGATGAGAATACTCCGGATGCCGACGCAGAACAAACTGACTCGGCATCCGTTAGTATTGGTTTTTGGGATTATCTTAAAGTTTTAATAGCACTTGTCTTCGTCATAGGGCTATTATTGTTCATTTTAAAGTATTTAAACAAGCGTAACTTCAACTATCAACAAAATGCCGTTATAAAAAATATCGGTGGTTTGTCAGTAGGACAGCAAAAGTCTGTACAATTATTACTAATTGGTAAACGAGTTTATGTAGTTGGTGTCGGCGATAATATTCAACTTCTGAAGGAAATTGAATCCGATGAAGAAATCGACCATTTACTAAATCAAATTGAAACTAAGCAGAGCATGGTGAATACTTCACCATATATAGCTCAATTAATTAATAAATTTTCACAAAAAAAGCGCCCGCAGGATATTTCGGAAAGCCCTAAATTCAATGATTTGTTCAATGAAAAAATCGGGAAAATCAAACAGCAACGTAGTGACGAACTAGAGCGTTGGAAAGAACAGGAGCGTGATGATCGATGAACGACCTTCTTTCCGTGTTTTCTGAAAGCGATCCGGGAAATGTATCCACATCGGTTACGCTGTTATTTCTGTTAACTGTTCTATCTTTAGCGCCGAGTCTGTTAATATTAATGACTTCATTTGCGCGAATCGTCATCGTTCTGTCGTTTACTAGGACAGCCCTTGCCACGAACCAAATGCCGCCTAACCAGGTAATTATCGGGTTGGCGTTGTTTTTAACATTCTTTATTATGGCGCCGACATTCCAGCAAGTAAACGAGCAGGCATTACAGCCGCTCTTTGATGAGGAAATTAATTTGGAAGAAGCATATGAACGGGCGACGATTCCGTTCAAACAATTTATGGCTCAACACACAAGGCAAAAGGATTTAGAACTTTTTATCGAATATAATCAGGCAGAGTATCCGGATTCCATCGAGGAAATTCCTATGACGCTGCTAGTACCCGCATTTGCGTTAAGTGAAATTAAAACAGCTTTTCAAATGGGCTTTATGATCTTCATTCCGTTTCTAGTTATTGATATGGTGGTCGCAAGTACACTGATGTCAATGGGGATGATGATGCTGCCTCCAGTAATGATTTCACTGCCATTCAAAATCTTATTATTTGTACTCGTCGATGGTTGGTATTTAGTGATGAAATCTTTACTTCAAAGTTTTTAGGGGATGATATAAAGTGACACAGGAAATGGTCATTGCAATTGCAGAAAATGCAGTATTCACGATATTGATAGTTTCGGGACCTTTACTATTAATCGCACTTGTCAGCGGTTTAATAGTCAGTATATTTCAGGCAACAACTTCCATTCAAGAACAAACATTGGCGTTCGTACCTAAAATCGTAGCGGTATTAGTGGCGATTATTTTTTTTGGTCCGTTTATGATCAGTAGAATGACGGACTACTTTCACGACATTTTAAATAACCTAGTTCGGTATATTGGGTGAGAAAATGACGGAATTACTACCGAATTTATCAATATTGCTATTAATTTTAGTACGTGTTTCTGCATTTTTCGTCTCCGTCCCTTTATTTTCATATCGTACAATACCACCGCAAATGCGCATTATACTAGCTGTCGCTTTAGCGTGGATGATGTATTATACGTTTAATATTGAACCGTTTGAAATTAATGCTTTCTACTTGCTGCTCGTTTTAAAAGAGGCAATTATCGGGCTGATGCTAGGATTGGCCGCGATGATTATCGTTTCTGCTGTCCAGATAGCGGGCGGATTTATCGATTTTCAGATGGGTTTTGCGATGGCGAATATTATCGATCCGCAAACAGGTGCCCAGTCTCCGTTAATGGGTCAGTTTTTAAATTTTTTAATGCTTTTAGTATTGCTTTCAATAAATGGTCATCATCTTATTTTAGATGGGATTTTTTATAGTTATCAGTTTATGCCGATGGATCAGTTTTTTCCGAATTTCGGTGAAGAAGGGACCGCACTGTTTATTATAAAAATATTTGTTTCTGTTTTTGCCATAGCATTTCAAATGTCAGCTCCAATAGTTGCAACATTATTTTTAGTAACGTTAGCGTTAGGAATAACAGGGAAAACGGTACCGCAAATGAATATATTTGTAATCGGATTCCCGATTAAAATTGCAGTAGGGTTTCTAGTATTGATGGTGACAATGGGTGTATTAGTAGGGGTTATGAAGGAGCTAATTGAATTTATGATTATTTCTTTACGTGACTTAATGGTTATTTTAGGTGGTGGCTAACATGGACAAAAAGCTATTGATCAACGTTGACCTTCAGTTTTTTGCAGGCGAAAAAACGGAAAAAGCAACACCGAAAAAGCGGCAGGATTCACGAAAAAAAGGACAAGTATTAAAAAGTCAGGATGTCACAGCCGCCGTATTACTGCTATTGTCATTTTTCTTTTTACTTTTCTTTGCACCATTCATGTACGAAGGAATGAAAGATTTTTTACTACAAGCACTTAACCGCAATATGTTAATTGAAACGCTGAACGCTGAAACCGTAATGGATATGTATGTTGAATCCATTAAAGAAATGGCAATTATCGTTCTGCCGATCATGGTCATTGCCATTATTGCAGGTATTGGAGCTAACTTTTTTCAGTTTGGCTTACTTTTTACAACAGAGACATTAAAAATAGATTTGAAAAAAATGGATCCGATTAAAGGAATCAAAAAGATTATTTCTGTAAGAGCGATCGTCAATTTAATTAAATCATTATTGAAAGTAACGTTAATCGGGACCGTAACAACCGTTGTTATTATTATATATTTGGAAGATGTATTATCGCTTGCTTTACATAGTCCGGCAGAAATTTTGGCCACAGTAGCATACATGTCGGCAATCATGGGAATTGCCGCTTCGATCATGCTCGTATTCATTGCATTGTTTGACTATATTTATGAACGTTATGAATACGAAAAGCAATTGAAGATGTCGAAACAGGATGTTAAAGATGAGCATAAAAATGCAGAAGGCGACCCGCTGATCAAATCGAAAATTAAACAGCGTCAACGGGAGATGGCAATGCGCAGAATGATGCAGGATGTACCTGCTGCAGATGTTGTCATTACAAACCCGACCCATTTTGCCATTGCATTAAAATATGATGAAGATATGATGGATGCGCCGAAAGTTGTAGCAAAAGGAACCGATTTTGTCGCACAGAAAATTAAACTTATTGCAAAAGAACATGATGTCATTATGGTAGAAAATCGTCCGCTTGCCCGTGCGATGTATGACCAGGTTGAAATCGGCCAGGCTGTACCGGAAGAGTTTTTCAAAGCAGTTGCCGAAGTTCTTGCATACGTATACCGGATCAAACGCAAAATTTGACATAGATTTCAGGAGGGACAACAATGCAAATACGCGACTTAGGGGTTTTAGCTGCAGTGATTATGGTTGTAGCGATGCTCATTATCCCTCTTCCACATTGGCTACTCAGTTTTTTAATTATTATTAATATTACATTTGCACTTCTCGTGTTATTAACTTCGATGAATATGAAGGAAGCGCTCGACTTCTCGATTTTCCCAACTGTAATTCTATTATTAACGCTGTTCCGTCTGGCATTGTCTGTATCTACGACACGTGCTATTTTAGCGGAAGGTGACGCAGGTAAAGTAGTAGAGACATTTGGTAATTTCGTAACAGGCGGTAATATTTTAGTAGGTTTAGTTATTTTCTTATTATTAGTTATTATCCAGTTTATCGTTATTACTAAAGGTTCGGAACGTGTTGCGGAAGTTGCTGCGCGTTTTACTTTGGATGCGATGCCTGGTAAACAAATGAGTATTGATGCAGATTTAAACGCCGGAATGATTTCGGAAAAGGAAGCTCGAGAACGCCGTGAAAAAGTATCGGGAGAAGCAGACTTTTACGGAGCGATGGATGGTGCGACGAAATTCGTTAAAGGGGATGCGATCGCCTCAATCATTATGGTTGGTATTAACTTACTGTTCGGTATGATCATCGGAATGCTTCAGATGGAGCTGAGCTTTAGTGAAGCTGCATCGAAATATTCGATGCTGACAGTCGGTGACGGACTTGTATCGCAAATTCCGGCATTATTAATTTCGACTGCAACAGGTATTGTTGTAACACGTGCCGCTTCAAAAGGAAATCTTGGTTCGGATATTACAGCACAGTTATTTGCACAATCTAAGCTCCTTTATGTAGCAGCAGGTACAATCCTCCTGCTTGGGTTATTCACACCGATTCCGGACTGGATCACAATTCCGATTGCAGTAGCATTAGCTGCCGGTGCATTCTTAATGGATCGTAAAAAGGAAGAAACGCCGGAAGAGATTATGGAGTTTGAAGAGGAAGTTGCTTCTGATACGATGAAAAGTCCCGAAAATGTTATTAATTTATTAAATGTCGATCCGATTGAGTTCGAATTTGGCTACGGATTAATTCCGTTAGTGGATGCGGCTCAGGGCGGGGATTTACTGGACCGCGTGGTTATGATCCGCCGTCAGCTTGCATTGGAGCTTGGGATTGTCATTCCGATTGTCCGTATTCGTGACAATATCCAGCTGCAGCCAAATGAGTACCGGATTAAAATAAAGGGAAATGAAATGGCACGAGGTGAATTATTGCTGGATCATTATTTAGCAATGAGTCCTGGGGATGATAATTCAATCGATGGTATTGATACTATCGAGCCATCATTTGGATTGCCTGCAAAATGGATTACAGAAGCAGTAAAAGAGGATGCCGAAATGTTCGGCTATACAGTTGTCGACCCACCAAGTGTTGTATCGACACATTTAACTGAAATTATCCGTGCAAATGCCCACGATCTGCTTGGCCGTCAAGAGACGAAGCAATTGATCGATCATTTACGCGAAACCCATGCGATTTTAGTGGACGATTTAATTCCCACACCATTATCAATAGGGGAAGTACAAAAAGTATTGGCAAAACTATTGCGTGAAAATGTTTCAATACGTAATTTGCCGATCATTTTCGAAACATTAGCAGATTATGCAAAGCTTACTAGTGATCCCGATATTTTAACAGAATATGTGAGACAGGCATTGGCTAGACAAATTACATCTCAATTCATTAACGGCCAACAAGCATTGAAAGTTATCACAGTATCTGCAAAAGTGGAAAAACTTGTGGCTGACAGCATTCAACAAACGGACCATGGAAACTATTTAGCAATGGATCCGCAACAGTCGCAACTCGTATTGGAAGCTATTGCAAAAGAAGTGGAGCGTGTTTCCTATACGGAACAGTCGCCAATTATTTTATGTTCGCCAGCTGTACGACTGTATGTAAGACAATTAACAGAACGTTATTTCCCGCAAGTACCGATTCTTTCTTATAACGAATTGGATGCAGCCGTTGAAATTCAAAGTGTAGGGGTGGTGAATGTTGAATGAAGATGAAAAAATACAATGCACCTTCCATTGCTGAGGCTATGAAACAAATTCGGGCCGATTTAGGGGAAGATGCGGTTATTCTGAATTCAAAAGTCGTCGTGACGAAAAAGTTTTTCGGATTAGTAAAAAATAAAAGCTATGAAGTCGTGGCAGGATATGACCAGATGGAAAAGAAACCTTCATTGCCGTCTTTAGAAGACATTCCGACATTTGCGCCGCAATTGAAAGAGGAAGGAATCCGCGAAGCAGCCTCGTCTGTGGAACAGCATAAAAAAGTTCCGCAAGGCGATTCTGCCGGCTTGCCTGAAAACCTGATCAAAGAAATTGCCGATTTAAAATCGATGATGCAATCGATGCAGCGTATGTCGGCACAATCTCAATATCCTGATGAACTCTTACCATTTATCGACTTTCTACGTGAGCAGGAACTTGGAGAGGAGCTTATCACAGGAATCAGTGATGAGCTTTTTATATATTATAACGAGCATGGCAAGCAAATCACATGGAACGATATGCAGGAAGCAGCCAAGGACTATTTAAGAAAAGAATTGTATGACTTGCCGATTAGCGGAATTTCATATGAGAAAAAATACATTAATGTGTTAGGTCCAACAGGTGTTGGAAAAACGACAACGATTGCGAAAATGGCAGCACGTGCAGTCCTTGAAAAGAAAAAGAAAATCGGTTTTATTACAACTGACACGTATCGTATTGCAGCAATCGAACAATTGAAAACATATGCTGCTTTGCTGCAGGCACCTGTTGAAATTGTTTATAATGCAGCAGATTATGCTGACGCGATTAAAAAGTTTGACCATTTGGATTTAATTTTTATTGATACGGCCGGGAGAAACTATAAAGAAGCGAAATATGTAGATGATTTAAAGTCATTAATACAATTTAGCGAACAAGTAGAATCCTACTTAGTTCTATCTTTGACGTCTAAGCAAAAAGACTTAGAAGCAATTATTGAACAATTTACGAACTTGCACATTGAAAAATTTATCTTTACGAAGCTTGATGAAACAAATTCTATTGGCACTATGTTTAATTTAATGATTAAATATAATAAAGGACTAGCTTATTATACAAATGGTCAAGAAGTACCAGAAGATATCGAACAACCAAATAGTGATAATTTACTAGAACTTTTCTTCAAGGAGAATTCGGATGAAAGATCAAGCTGAAAAACTGCGCCAGAAAATGCTTGGAAGTGAACATAAGCCAGGGCGATCAATTGCAGTTGTTAGTGGAAAAGGCGGGGTAGGTAAAAGTAATTTTACGACAAACTTCGCTACCCTTTTATCAAAAAAAGGGAAGAAAGTAGTCATTTTAGATATGGATATTGGCATGGGCAATGTCCACATTCTCATAGGAAGCTCCGTAAAATACAGTTTAAAAGATTACCTCGATGGTCAAGTACCGCTCGAAGATGTTTTGTGCGAAACGAACGAAGGGGTAAGCTACATTTCCGGCGGTTCAGGCATGTCGTCGTTAATGGAGTGGTCTCCTGATGTTTTTACCCGTTTAATCACGGCATTTGAAACATTGCAGAAAAATTATGATTTTGTCTTATTTGATATGGGAGCGGGAGTTGTTGATTGGTCGCTCGATCTATTAACATCCATTGAAGAAATTATCGTTATTTCTACAGCTGAACCGACGTCCATTATGGATGCTTATTCTATGATGAAATTTATCCATCTAAAAGACCCGATTAAGAAATTTTATCTGTTAGGCAATCGTGCATTTACAGTTGAGGAAGGGCAAGATACGACACAGCGTCTAAAAACAGTGATGCAGCGTTTTTTAGAGAAGGAAGTATCGATTTTAGGCTCGCTGCCGGAAGACCCAGTTGTGCGTCAAGCGGTACGTCAGCAAGCCTTATTTACAGTGCTGTATCCTGATGCCCCAATCACAAAAACGATGGGGGAAATTGTTGAGCAATTTTTATCGACGCAGTCAGTAATGAAAGAAGTGCATGCAACAAACGATTCATTGAAATTTATATCAAAATTAAAAAGCATTTTTTCGAGAGGGCGTGATTAAATGAG
Organism: Solibacillus sp.; assembly: GCF_040273735.1. Lineage (NCBI taxonomy): Bacteria > Bacillati > Bacillota > Bacilli > Caryophanales > Caryophanaceae > Solibacillus > Solibacillus sp. The sequence continues at coordinate 210,388 of NZ_JBELZM010000001.1, forward strand.
CAACTTACAGAAAACCAAACTGCTAGTTGTTGATGATTCCGCCTTTATGCGGAAGCTAATAAGCGATTTTTTTTCGGATCATCTACATATTGAAGTTATCGGGACTGCACGCAATGGGAAAGACGCCATTAAAAAGATCGAGCAGCTAAAACCCGATGTCGTGACAATGGATGTGGAAATGCCGGAAATGAATGGGATGGAAGCGTTAAAAGAAATTATGCAAAAGTATCCATTACCTGTAATCATGCTTTCAAGTACAACAAAGCGCGGAGCAGAAAATACATTAATGGCAATGGAGTACGGAGCAGTTGATTTTGTTGCTAAGCCAAGCGGTTCCATTTCATTGGATTTACATAAAATTAAGGATGAACTTGTACGGAAAGTGGAAGAGGCATCTAAAGTAACGGTTTCAAAATTGAAAAAACCTTTCCATAAATCGACTGTCGCAAATCAAGCGATCCGTCATTCTTTCAGCAATGAAGAATCTAAACTAAGAAGTTTGGCAAAGCCAACCGTCAACATCAATGCGTCGATAAAAAAGACGGAGTGGAGCAAAACTTCAAAGAAAATCATTTTAATCGGGACTTCCACAGGTGGTCCTAGAGCTTTACAGGAAGTCATTACGAAAATTCCCGCAAATGTGGGTGCACCAATTTTAATCGTGCAGCATATGCCTGCCGGTTTTACAAAATCGTTGGCAGCAAGACTTGACCAATTGAGTGAAATTCATGTGAAAGAAGCAGAACAAGGCGACCTGTTGCAAAAGGGAACTGCCTATATTGCTCCGGGTGGCTATCATCTTAAATTAAGAAAAGTCGGATCATCATTTGCTGTCGTACTCGACGATCAGGAACCGCCAAGAGCAGGACATCGCCCGTCTGTAGACGTCATGTTTGAAGATGTCAGCCAGTATTCGGAGTTCGATAAAATTGCCGTTATTATGACGGGAATGGGGTATGACGGTTCAAAAGGATTAGTCTCACTCAAAAAAACGGGGAATGTCACGGCTATTGCCGAGTCAGCAGAAACATGTATCGTATATGGAATGCCGAAAGCTGCCGTGGAAACGCAGCTTGTAGATGAAGTGGCGGATGTTGATGATATTGCCCAAACAATTATGAAATATATGCCTTAAAAAGGGGTGCCTTCTAAATGGAATTAAATCAGTATTTGGAAATGTTCATTGAAGAAAGTAAAGAGCATTTACAAGCATGCAGTGAACACTTATTGGAATTGGAAAAGAATCCGGAAGATTTAACAATTGTCGGAGAGATTTTCCGTTCGGCACATACTTTAAAAGGTATGGCAGCAACAATGGGCTATGAAGATTTAGCCGACTTAACACATAAAATGGAAAATATTTTAGATGCGATCCGCAACAGTAAAATTAAAGTGAACGCTGAAATTTTGGATGTCGTTTTTGAATCAGTCGACCATTTAGAAGAAATGGTATTCGACATTGCAGATGGCGGTGATGGTAAACGCAATGTGCAAGCGACAGTGGAAAAGCTAAAGCGCATTGAAGCAGGCGAACCGGCAACTGCCGCTTTAGAAGAACCAATACATGGCCAGGAAATTGCTGCTGCATTGGTAGCCAATGAGGTAGAACAGCCAGCTGAAGCGCTCGAATTGAAATTATCCTATGATGATTTTGAAAAAACGGTCATTCTACAATCATCAGAACAAGATTACAATGCATATGAAATTACAGTAGCTTTGCGTGAAGACTGCTTATTAAAAGCAGCTCGCGTGTTCATGGTATTTGAAATACTGGAGAAAAACGGAGATGTCATCAAATCTTCGCCGACTGTAGATAAATTGGAAGAAGAGCAGTTTGATAGTGAATTCCACGTTGCCTTTATTTCGACAGAATCAGCGGAAGATTTGCAAAAGATGCTGATGAAAGTATCAGAGGTTGATCGTGTAGTGGTCAATAAAATCAACCGTGATGTGTTTGTTACAAAAACTACAGCAATCGAAGTACCTGCAGAAGAAGCATACCAACAGCCTGCAGTACAGGAAACTGTAACTGCCGTATCTGAGGAACAGCCAAAATCAGCAGCAGCTAAAAACAATACTGGTAAATCTGGGCATGCATCAAGTAAGACGATTCGCGTTAATATTGAACGCCTTGATATATTGATGAACTTGTTTGAAGAGCTTGCAATTGATCGCGGCCGCCTTTTATCGATCGCCGGTGATGTGAATCACGGAGAACTAAACGAGACAGTAGAACGTATGAGCCGTACAATGGGAGATCTGCAAAATATCGTTTTAACGATGCGCATGGTTCCTGTAGATACAGTATTTAACCGTTTCCCGAAAATGGTACGACAATTGTCGCGTGATTTAAACAAAAAAATCGAACTAAATATCGTCGGAGCAGAAACAGAGCTTGATCGTACAGTAATTGATGAAATTGGAGATCCGTTAGTTCACCTGATCCGCAACTCTGTTGATCATGGAATCGAAAGTCCGGAAGTACGCCGTGCAAAAGGCAAACCGGAAGAAGGAACGGTGGAACTTCGTGCTTATCATAGCGGGAACTATGTGTTCATCGAGATTGAAGATGACGGAGCAGGAATCAACCGCGATAAAGTATTGGCAAAAGCTTTGTCTAAAGGAATTGTTTCACATGAACAATCATTAACGATGACAGACAAGCAGATTAACGAGTTAATTATGGCTTCGGGTTTCTCAACAGCCGACGTCATTTCAGATGTGTCGGGCCGTGGTGTCGGATTAGATGTTGTTAAAACAACGATTGAATCATTAGGCGGCAACATTTCGATTGAATCGACTCAAAATGTCGGCTCGGTCTTCTCGATTCAATTACCGCTGACACTGTCGATTATTTCAGTCATGCTCGTAGAAATTGAAAATGAAATTTATGCAATTCCGTTATCATCTATTATTGAAACATCGATTATCCGTCATTCAGACATATTAAACGCACATAATCAAAAAGTAATCGATTTCCGTGGTAAAGTTGTACCGCTTGTATTCTTGGAAGAAATTTTTGAAGTACCACGAGCTGAACAAAAAGATGATGGCTTCCATTCAGTCGTAATCGTCCGCAAAGGCGATAAATTAGCTGGTTTAATGGTCGATTCATTTATAGGTCAACAGGAAATTGTACTGAAATCATTAGGTAACTACTTAACGAATATTTTTGCGATTTCAGGTGCGACGATATTAGGAAACGGAAAAGTGGCGTTAATTGTAGACTGTAACGCACTGATGAAGTAAAAGGATAAGAGGTGTGAAGAATGACGAATGCAACAGAGCAAAAAAACTTGAAAGTAATTGTGTTTCAATTAGCAGATAAAGAATATGCCATTCCTGTTTCGCACGTAAAGGGAATCGAAAAATTAATGCATATTACGCGTGTACCGAAAACAGAACGTTATGTAAAAGGAGTCATTAATCTTCGGGGTGTTGTAACACCTGTCATCGATTTACGTGAACGTTTCGACTTGCCGGTTTCGGGTAACGAAGAAACAACCCGAATTATTATTATTACACTGGAAACGATGGAAGTCGGTTTTATTGTAGATTCGGCAAATGATGTTTTGGACATTGATGCATCTTCCATTGAACAGCAGCCTGAAGTGGTTGGCTCATTAGAAGAAGATTTTATCGCAGGTGTCGCAAAATTGGAAAACCGCTTATTAATTTTACTTCACTTAGATAAAGTATTAAATCCGATCGATTAATTTCAATGAATAATTTTCCGGGTGAGCCTCGCTTGCCTGGAATCTATTAAAGTAGGGATTGAAAATGAACTTTAGTGAAAAAATCACGTTGCTGCATTTAGACGTTTTGAAGGAAATCGGAAACATTGGTGCTGCACATGCGGCTACGGCATTATCGAATTTATTGGGAAAAAAGATCGATATGCGTGTACCCGACGTGAAAATGGCCTCTTTTAATGAAATGATGGAGCTCGCTGGCGGCTCGGAAAATGCTGTCGTCGGCATTTATCTTCGTATTGAAGGGGATGCACAAGGAAGCATGTTTTTCATTTTGCCGATTGAGCAGGCAAACCGATTTATTCGAAGTCTCATTCATGACGAATCTTTTGATTTTCACACACCGCCATATTCGGAAATTGGCTTATCGGCAATGCAGGAAATGGGCAATATTTTATCCGGCTCTTATTTATCCGCCTTATCCGATTTTACAGGTCTTAAAATCTATCCGACGGTACCCGGATTAAGTGTAGACATGTTTGGCGCAATTATTAGTATCGGACTTATTGAACTATCACAAGTAAGTGATACGGTAATCGTCATTAACACATCTATATATGAAGAAGTCATGTCTGATGATGAAGCGGTAAAAGGACAGTTCTTCCTGTTACCTGAACCTGATTCATTTGAAGCGATTTTTAAAGCATTAGGAGTGCCTACGACATGATAGTTACCCATTCAAACGAAGTGATTAAAGTAGGTATTGCACAAATGGATATCGTGAAAATTCCTAAAACGATTCGTACGTCGGGGTTAGGTTCTTGTGTCGGTGCCGTCATTTACGATGATTCCAAAAAAGTTGCCGGTATGGTCCATGTCATGCTGCCGGATTCCAGTTTAAATCGTACGGCAACAATGAATGTCGCAAAATTTGCAGATACGGGAGTTGCCGCTTTAGTGGATCTTTTAAAACAAGAAGGAGCGCAACGCTTTAAGTTGAAGGCGAAAATTGCAGGCGGTGCACAAATGTTCCAATTTACAGCAGATAAAGATTCAATGAGAATTGGGCCCAGAAATGTGGAAGCTGTAAAAGCACAGTTAAAAGAACTGGGTATACCGCTTATCGCCGAAGATACGGGCGGCAACAGCGGTCGGACTATCGAGTTTAACCCTGAAACATGCATGCTTCAAGTACGTACCGTCAATAAAGGAGTGAGTGAAATTTAATGTTTGGTTCAATATTTTATAATTTTTGGGCAGCACTACTTTCATTCGCTGTATATTTTATCGCTGCAATTCAAAATCCGTATGCGATGCCGCTGCCGACGATTGGCACAGCTTTTGTCGTTGCTGTCATTGCATTTAGTGTAATGTTTATTATCCGTTACTTCCTTGGATATGTGTTTTATACACCGGAAGCACCTGTTTTGTCACAAACCGAAGAGGAACTGCCTGTAGTTGCCAAAGAGACGGATAAAACACAAACTGTTCCGCAAAACGATCATACAACAATGGAAGTTGAAGAAGATGAGAATACGGAAGAAATTGCAAAAGTCGTTCGTTCGATGCTTCAAAGCGATGAATCCCTAACACGGTAAAAGAGTCGTATATCCGGCTCTTTTTTATTTAGCAGAATATAAGGAAATACTGTGTCGAATTACTGGATTAAATGTATATTAAAAGGCTTTTTGGTATAATAAACATAAATAATGTTATTTTTCAAATAAAGGGGTGGGTATGTTTGACAGAACAAAGGCATAGAGACGAACAATCATTATGGGTTCGTTGGACAAAGAACCGTGATCCCGAAGCAGGCGATTTATTAATAAAAAAGTTTAAACCACTCGTATCGTATCATGTGCAGCGTATTGCTGTCGGGCTTCCGAAAAACATTTCCAGAGATGACTTAATGAGTCTTGGGATGATGGGGCTGTTTGATGCGTTAAATAAATTTGATATAAACCGAGATTTAAAGTTTGATACGTATGCCTCATTCCGTGTACGTGGCGCTATTCTCGATGGTTTACGTAAAGAGGACTGGCTCCCGAGATCAGCGCGTGAAAAAGCAAAAAAGCTTGAATCGCAAATCGAATCACTTGAGCAAAAGCTGATGCGCCATGCGACACCGGAAGAAGTTGCAGCACATATGAATTTGCCTGTCGAAGAAGTATACCAAACATTCCAGGAACATTTTTTCTCGAATGTGCTTTCGATCAATGAGCAGCTGGACCAGGAAGAATCGGAAGGCAAGTCCTTTGTTATCCGTGATGACAATACGAAAACACCCGAGCAGCAAACCGTTCTTGTAGAGCTATTAGGCGATTTGGCTGAAAATATTAAAAAGCTGAATGAAAAAGAACAGCTTGTCATTAGCTTATTCTACTCGGAAGAATTAACATTAACCGAAATCGGTGAAATACTGGAACTGTCGACATCAAGAATTTCGCAAATCCACTCAAAAGCATTGTTTAAATTACGTAAATTACTGTCTTCGGAAATGATCAATACGTAAGGAGGCGGCGTTATGAGCTTAAAGGGCCTGGAAATGCAGATTGCGATTCCTAAAACATTCGAGGCAGGGAAAATGGCGGATCAGCGTCAACAAAATACAATCCTGCAGCAAATGCATGCAAACGAAGCATTGAACAGAGAACTGGAACGCAAACAATTATCTGTCAATGAAACAGAGCATCTGAACGCAGTCAATGATGAGGAACAGGAAAAATCGCAAAACGGACAAGACCCAATGAAGGAAAACAAGAAAAATAAGGAACAGCTTGATCAAAAAGTGCAGCACCCGTTTAAAGGGAATCTTTTTGATTTTAGTGGCTAGGAGCAGTCATCATGATCGCAGTTATAATTACCTTATTTCTTATCCAGATGATTACGATTTTTGTAATTGTTCTTTTAAATAGTAAGCTTTCTAAGTTTCAGAATTTAGAAAAGCGCCAAAATGAACTGATTAATGAAATGGACAATGCGATTAGTGTATATTTAATGGAGATGAAAGAAGAAAATGACCGGTTAATCAGTGAATTGAAAAAACCGAATATTGCTCAAAAGACGGTAACATCCCGTAAAGAAGAGACTTCGCTGACTTTAAAAGAGCAGCCGGTAAAAGAACAGGAAATGGAACCGCGCAAATTCGTTCCGGTCAAGCAAGCAGCAAGCGCCTATCAAAAGCAAAAGGCACAGCAGCAAGTTGAGAGCAAAGACGATGCAGCATTAGTTGAAAATGAACCACTTTCTGAAGACAATGAAATCCAAGGACAAAACCTTACATTTGAGCAGCAAGTAATCCATCATTATCGCAATGGAAAAACAATTGAAGAAATTGCAAAAATGACGGAACGCGGGAAAACAGAAATTGAACTCCTCGTAAAGTTTCATGCGTAAAGTAGTTGCACTTGAAAGTCTATTATGATATATTTACAAACGGTGTTAACAATACACACGTATTTTGATGTAGTAAGTGGTGCTCGTAAGTCTACGGGTAGCTTGTTGCAGATGAAAAATACGGAGGAAAAAAACCAAACATATTAGGAGGAAACACTCATGTCAGTAATTTCAATGAAACAATTACTAGAAGCTGGTGTACATTTCGGTCACCAAACTCGCCGTTGGAACCCAAAAATGAAGAAATATATCTTCGTAGAGCGTAACGGTATTTACATTATCGATTTACAAAAAACGGTTAAAAAATTAGAAGAAGCATACGATTTCATGCGTCAAGTTGGTCAAGACGGTGGTAAAGTTTTATTCGTAGGTACGAAAAAACAAGCACAAGAAGCGATCAAAGAAGAAGCTGAACGTTCTGGTAACTACTACATCAACCAACGTTGGTTAGGTGGTACATTAACAAACTTCGGTACTATTCAAAAACGTGTTAAACGTATGAAAGATATCGAGAAAATGGAAGAAGACGGTACTTTTGCTGTACTTCCTAAAAAAGAAGTAATCCAACTTAAAAAAGAGCACGAGCGCTTAGTTAAATTCTTAGGCGGTATCCGTGATATGAAAGCTATTCCGGACGTAATGTTCGTTGTAGATCCTCGTAAAGAGCGTATCGCAGTTGCAGAAGCAATCAAATTAAACATCCCTCTAGTTGGTATCGTAGACACTAACTGTGATCCAGATGAAATTGATTACGTAATCCCTGCAAACGACGATGCTATCCGCGCGGTTAAATTATTAACTGCTAAAATGGCTGACGCTTTATTAGAAGCTAAACAAGGTGAAGAAGAAGCTCCTGCAGTAGAAGAAGCTACAGCTGAGTAATTAATTCACTGTTAGAAAAGGTGATAAGTGGATGAACCCCTTATCACCTTTTTTTGAGAAATGAATTTGAAGATGTATGAATCGTTGAAAAATAGCGATTTATCGCTTAAAGTATGAAATAGTGTAAATAAATTTTTCATTATATTTAGGAGGAAACTCAACATGGCAAACATTACTGCACAATTAGTAAAAGAATTACGCGAAAAAACAGGCGCAGGTATGATGGACTGTAAAAAAGCATTAGTATCAACAGAAGGTGACATCGATGCTGCAATCGATTTCCTACGTGAAAAAGGTTTAGCTGCTGCTGGCAAAAAAGCTGACCGTATCGCTGCTGAAGGTACAACTTACATTTTAGAAAACGGTAATGAAGCGATTCTTTTAGAAGTAAACGCTGAAACAGACTTCGTTGCGAAAAACGACAAGTTCCAAGTTTTAGTTTCTTCTTTAGCAGAGCAATTATTATCTGCTAAACCAGAATCAGTAGAAGCTGCTTTAGAATTAGAAAAAGACGGCGTGAAAATTGCTGACCAAATTTCTACAGCTACTGCTACAATCGGTGAAAAAATCTCATTACGTCGTTTCGAAATCAAAACAAAAACTGATGCAGATGCATTCGGTTCTTACTTACACATGGGCGGACGTATTGGTGTATTAGTAGTTCTTGAAGGTTCTACTGACGCTGCTGCTGCAAAAGATATCGCTATGCATATCGCTGCAATCAACCCAACTTACATTTCTCGTGACGAAGTTTCTGCTGACGAAGTTGAACGTGAGCGCAAAGTATTAACTGAGCAAGCGTTAAACGAAGGTAAACCAGAAAACATCGTAGCGAAAATGGTAGAAGGCCGTCTTGGTAAATATTTCGAAGACGTATGCTTATTAGACCAAGCTTTCGTTAAAAACTCAGATCAAAAAGTACGCGACTTCGTAAACTCATTAAATGCTACTGTAACAAGCTTCACTCGTTATGCTGTTGGTGAAGGTATCGAAAAGCGTGAAGATAACTTTGCTGAAGAAGTAATGAGCCAAGTTAAAGGTAACTAATTAAATTACAACTTAAATTAACATTAATTTAAGCAAACAGTAGGGAGCACCATTTGCGTGTTCCCTATTTTTAAAGAAATCTATTTTTGAATGAAGCGAAGTACGATACATAAAAAACACGTCGTATTTCCTTTTAAATAAATGAGTAACGGAGGTCTACTATGGGTGTGTCAGAGTACAAACGAGTAGTTATTAAACTTAGCGGGGAAGCATTAGCTGGAGAATTAGGCTTCGGTTTCTCACCGGATGTTATTAAATCGATCGCTGCAGAAATTAAAGAAGTTATCGACTTAGGTGTAGAGGTCGCATTAGTTGTCGGCGGAGGCAACATTTGGCGCGGGAAAATCGGCGCTGAAATGGGAATGGAACGTGCCAATGCAGATTATATGGGTATGTTAGGAACAGTGATGAATGCTCTTGCATTACAAGACTCGCTGGAAAATTTGGGTGTTCCTACACGTGTTCAATCATCGATCGTAATGACACAAGTGGCAGAGCCATATATTCGACGTAAAGCAGTTCGTCATTTGGAGAAAGCACGTGTCGTAATCTTTGCTGCGGGAACAGGTAACCCATACTTCTCGACAGATACGACAGCAGCTTTACGTGCCGCAGAAATTAATGCGGATGCAATTTTAATGGCGAAAAATAATGTGGATGGCGTTTATTCTGCAGATCCAAAATTAGATTCTGAAGCAGTTAAGTATGACACACTTACGTATTTAGACGTTATTCAACAAGGTTTACAAGTAATGGATTCTACAGCTTCGACATTATGTATGGATAATGACATTAAGCTTGTCGTTTTCAACTTATCAGAACCAGGTAATATTAAACGTGCCGCATTAGGCGAAAAAATTGGAACAGTTGTTAGGAGAGATGCGTAATGACACAACAAGTATTAAATCAAGCACAAGAAAAAATGACAAAATCAATTAATGCTTTCTCACGTGAATTAGCTTCAATTCGTGCAGGTGTAGCAAATGCTTCACTATTAGATCGTATTACGGTGGACTACTACGGTTCTCCAACACCGATCAACCAAATGGCAGGTATTTCTGTACCGGAAGCACGCCTTTTAGTTATCCAGCCTTATGATAAATCAATCTTAGGCGAAATCGAAAAAGCAATTATGCGTTCAGATATTGGAATCACACCAACAAATGACGGAAATGTAATTCGTTTAGCTGTACCGGCTTTAACTGAAGAGCGTCGTAAAGAATTAGTAAAACAGGTGAAAAAAGAATCAGAAGACGCAAAAGTTGCTGTACGTAACGTGCGCCGCGATGCTAACGATGACCTGAAAAAATTAGAAAAGAACGGTGAAATCACAGAGGACGAACTACGCGGCTTCAACGATGACATCCAAAAACTAACAGACAGCTCAATCGTTAAAATCGAGGAGTTAGTGAAAGAAAAAGAAAAAGAAATTTTAACAGTTTAATTTTAGTTTGCTTCGCGCTGGTGGATCACATTGGCGCGAAATCTTTTTCTGACGATGTATGAACTTTACATGGATTAAAACGTCCTGCTAATAAGGACGTTTTTTTTACAATAATAGATAAATTTTAAATTTGTTAGGGAAATATAGCTGTAGCAAAAAAAACATGCACATGAACCCGTTCCCCCTAATTGAAAGTATAAATTGTGGAAAAATTACATATGAAAGATTAAAAGAAGCACAATTATTCTTTAAGATACTAAAGAAGTTCATTATATAAAAAGGACAGGTTATCCCTTTTTTGATATGATAAAAAGGGAAGCAGTCCGATCTGTGCAGTTGGGGGTATTAACTATGTTTAAAAAACTTTTTGGGAAAAATACAAATAAAGAACAGTCATTCGGTAGTGAAAATGTGGACTTAGTTAAGGGAGAGGATATCCCTACCCATATTGCAATTATTATGGACGGAAATGGACGTTGGGCGAAAAAGCGTTCAATGCCACGAGTTGCAGGGCATCATGAAGGAATGAAAAATGTTCGGAAAATTACACGTTGCGCTTGTGATTTGGGAGTAGAAGTATTGACGCTCTATGCGTTTTCAACGGAAAACTGGAAGCGTCCTAAATCAGAAGTAGAATTTTTAATGCGTTTACCAGAGCAATTTTTAAATTCCTTTTTACCGGAGCTGATGGAGCGAAATATTAAAGTAGAAATGATTGGTGTGATCGATTCATTGCCAGACTATACACAATCTGCTTTAAAAAAGGCGATGGAAGCGACTGCAGGGAATACGGGATTAGTCCTAAACTTTGCGATGAATTACGGTGGGCGTGCTGAAATTGTAATGGCGATGCAACAGCTTCTGAAAGAAGTAGAAGCAGGAAAACTTACAATTGATGAATTAAATGAACAACATATTTCCCAGTATGTAATGACGGCTCATTTACCTGAACCCGATTTATTAATTCGCACGAGTGGGGAAGTGCGCATAAGTAACTTTATGCTATGGCAGCTTGCCTATACGGAATTCTGGTTCACTGATACGCATTGGCCTGATTTTGATGAAGCCTGTTTAAAAGAGGCAATCTCTGTGTATCAAAACCGTAACCGCCGTTATGGAGGGCTGAAAGGAGAAGGAACAAATTGAAACAACGCATCATTACCGGAGTAATTGCTGCAGCATTATTTATTCCATTCGTAATTTATGGAGGAACACCATTTGCGATTCTAATGAGTATCATCGCAGTCATTGGTTTCTATGAATTGCTGAAAATGAAAGGAATTTCAATTGCATCTGTTCCAGGTGTTATTGGTACACTTGCATTAGTAGTATTAGTTGTACCAAATGATTGGTCACTGAATATCGTTGAGTTTTTCCATTATGATTCAATATTGATGATTGTGTACGGAATCGCGACATTGTTGTTGATTTATATTGTACTTGTGAAAAATAAAATGACGTTTGATGAAATTGGTTTTATATTGCTAGGAGCATTTTATGTGGGACTTGGATTCCACTATTTTATCGAAACACGTTTTATCGGATTGGAATATGTCGTTTTTGTATTGTTAGTCGTATGGACAACAGATTCCGGTGCCTATTTTGTTGGACGTAAATTAGGGAAAAATAAATTATGGCCGGAAATTTCACCGAAGAAAACAGTGGAAGGGTTTATTGGCGGGATTGTTATTGCAGTTATTTTCGCAATTGCCATGCAGCTCATCTATCCCTTTGCTTCAAGCTGGCTGCAATTAATCGTTGTGACAATAATTGCATCGATTATTGGACAAATGGGTGATTTAGTCGAATCGGCTATTAAACGTCATTATGGTGTAAAAGATTCAGGCAATATTCTGCCAGGACACGGCGGCATATTGGACCGTTTTGACAGTTTATTATTTGTCGTACCATTATTGCATTTTTTACATTTCTTTTCCTAGGACATAGAAGGGACGTATCATTGTGAAAAAAATTAGTTTATTAGGTGCAACAGGTTCCATCGGATGGCAAACCTTTGATATTTTACTTGAGAATCCGAATGAATTTAAGCTTGTTGCATTTTCAGCCGGACAAAATATTGAAAAGTCCCGTGAAATTATAAAAAAACTTCAACCAGAATTAGTTTCAATGCAAACTGAGGAAGCTGCAGGCACTTTACAAAAAGAGTTCCCACATGTTTCCTTTACATATGGCGAAAAAGGATTGGTCGAAGTAGCGACACATCCGGATTCGACAGTGCTTGTCAATGCAGTATTAGGCAGCGTTGGACTGGAATCGACACTTGCTGCGATTCGTATGGGAAAAACGATTGCCATTGCTAACAAAGAAACACTTGTAACAGCAGGCCATCTTGTAATGGCTGAGGCAAAAAAATACAATGCCCCAATCTTACCGGTAGACAGTGAGCATTCAGCTGTATTCCAATCGATGAACGGTGAAAACAAAAAGCGTATCGAGCGCATCATTTTAACGGCATCTGGTGGTTCATTCCGTGATAGAACAAGGGATGAGCTAGTAGGAGTAACAGTAAAAGATGCTCTGAATCATCCGAACTGGTCTATGGGAGCCAAAATTACAATCGACTCAGCAACAATGATGAATAAAGGACTTGAAGTTATTGAGGCACATGTACTGTTTGATATGCCTTATGACAACATAGACGTATTGCTGCATCGTGAAAGCATCATTCACTCGATGGTTGAATATGAGGATACAAGTGTCATCGCACAGCTTGGAACACCGGATATGCGTGTACCGATCCAATATGCGCTTAGCTACCCGGACCGTTTACCACTTGCAAATGGCCAACGTTTAAATTTGGCCCAAATTGGACAACTTCATTTTAAGGAAGTGGATTTTGACCGTTTCCGCGCATTAAAGCTTGCTTATGATGCAGGACGTATGGGTGGGACAATCTTAACGGCAATGAATGCGGCAAACGAAGCAGCTGTTGCATTGTTTTTACAAGAAAAAATTACTTTTTTAGAAATTGAAGAATGTATTGAGCGTATTATGAATAGTCATAACAATATCGCTTTGCCAGATTTAGCAACTATTTTACATGTAGACAGTGAAACGAGAAAAACAGTCGCAAGCATGGTAAAATAGTGAAGTGTGAAAAACGGATGTGAAGAACGAAAAGGTGGACATCCCTTTTTGTACAAGCGGTGCCTTTTTTCAAAAGCTTTATTGCTAGAAAAGATTGAGCGAAATAATATTCGGCTCAGTTCCAATGAAGGTGGGAGATTATGCAAACAGTTATAGCCTTTATTTTAATTTTTGGCTCACTCGTTTTTTTCCATGAGCTAGGTCACTTCTTATTTGCAAAGAAAGCAGGCATTATGGTGCGTGAATTTGCGATTGGTATGGGACCGAAGATTTTTGGGATGACGAAAGGTGAAACAGTCTATACGCTACGATTATTACCGATTGGCGGTTATGTAAGAATGGCCGGCGAAGATACCGATACGGTAGAACTGCAGCCTGGTTACCGCGTAGCTTTAATAACGAACGAAGAAAATATTGTAGAAAAAATCATTCTCAACCAAAAAACACATTACCAGAACGTCATCTTTTTAGAAGTAGAGCGTGCGGATTTAGAACGCGAACTTTGGATTGAAGGTTATGATGAGGATGATCAGTTCATTCGCTACAATGTATCACGAACAGCAAGCATCGTTGAAAATGGTACAGAGCAGATGATTGCACCGCTTGATCGCCAGTTTAATTCAAAATCTGTTGGTGCTCGTGCAATGGCGATTTTCGCAGGTCCATTATTCAACTTTATTTTAGCTTTTTTCATCTTCCTGATTATCGGGCTTATTCAAGGGATCCCTTCCGATGAACCGATTATTGCCGAAGTTGTGGACAATTCTGTTGCGAGCAGTGCCGGTTTGGTCGATGGCGATAAAGTAGTCAAGGTGAACGGGCAGCCAATTTCTACTTGGACAGAATTATCAGAACAAATTGTCGACAATCCGAACAAAGCCGTAACATTCGAAGTGGAACGTACAACGGGAAATGAAGTGATTGAGCTGACACCAAATGCTGTGGAGCAGGAAGGTGGTCCACCTTATGGACAGATTGGTGTTATGCGTTCCATTGAAAAAAATCCGCTGCAAGCCGTAGTGTATGGTGTGGAAGAAACGTATAACATGATCATTACGATCGGAACACTTGTCGGCAAGCTGATTACCGGCCAATTCTCGATTGATGCACTATCAGGACCGGTAGGAATTTATAAAACAACTGAAACGGTTGTAACTTTCGGTTTTTATAATATTCTATACTTTGCGGCAATGCTGAGCGTCAACTTAGGGATTATGAACTTGTTACCATTACCAGCACTTGATGGTGGCCGTTTACTGTTCTTCGCTGTGGAAGCAGTAAGAGGAAAACCGATCGACCGTCAAAAAGAAGGTATGGTTCACTTCGTCGGAATACTCCTCCTGATGATCCTAATGGTCGTCGTAACATGGAACGATATCCAGCGATTCTTCTTCTAAAACAAAATACGTTTTAAAATGGCAGCTTTGAGCGTTTTGTATGAATAATACTAGCGTTCAAAGCTAAATTTGATTAGTATTATAGAAGTAGCAATTTAAATAAAAAAGGTGGCACTATTTATGAAACAGACCAAAACGTTTATCCCTACTTTAAGGGAAAATCCATCCGATGCAGATGTGAAATCGCATCGTATGCTTATGCGTGCCGGATTTATCCGTCAAAATGCAGCAGGAGTATATTCATACTTACCATTAGCGCGCAAAGTATTATCAAAAATCGAACAGATCATCCGTGAGGAAATGGAAGCAATCAATTCGATCGAGCTATTAATGCCTGCATTGCAACCAGCAGAGCTGTGGCAGGAATCAGGTCGCTGGGAAGCATACGGTCCAGAGCTTATGCGTTTGAAAGACCGTCATGACCGTGACTTCGCTCTGGGTGCTACTCATGAAGAAGTGATTACAACTTTAGTGCGTGATGAAATTAAATCATACAAAAAGTTACCGTTAACACTTTATCAAATCCAAAGTAAATTCCGTGATGAAAAACGTCCACGCTTCGGCTTACTGCGCGGCCGCGAATTCATTATGAAAGATGCTTATTCTTTCCACTCATCACGTGAGTCACTTGATGCAACATACGATGATATGTACCAAGCATATTCAAATATCTTCACGCGTCTTGGCCTGAACTTCCGTGCAGTAATTGCGGATGCAGGTACAATTGGCGGTAAAGGTACACACGAATTCATGGTACTTTCTGAAATCGGGGAAGATACAATCGCTTATTCGGATACATCGGATTATGCGGCAAACATCGAAATGGCAGAGGTTGTTGTAGAATATACAGCACCGACAACACCGATGAAAGACATCGAAAAGATTGAAACACCAGATCAAAAAACAATTGAAGAAGTATCGGCATTTTTAAATGTGGAACCTTCAAATGTGATCAAATCACTAGTTTTTGATATTGATGGCGAGTTGGTTGTTGTTTTAGCGCGCGGTGACCACGAAATTAACGATATTAAATTAAAAAATGCATTAGGTGCTACATCTGTTGAATTGGCAGAAGACGCAGCTATTAAAGAATTACTTGGCTGTACACCAGGTTCAATCGGTCCTGTGAAATTGCCGGTGAATGTAAAAGTTATTGCGGATAACGCAATCAAATCAATCCGTAACGGTGTTGCAGGTGCAAACGAAGATGGATTCCACTTATTAAATGTTAATCCGGAGCGCGACTTCGCGATCAGCTCTTATGAAGACATCCGTTTCATCCAACAAGGTGACCCATCTCCGGACGGTCAAGGTATCATTAAGTTTGCTGAAGGTATTGAAGTTGGACATATTTTCAAATTAGGTACAACTTATTCAGAAAAACTAAATGCAACATTCCTTGATGAGCAAGGTAAAGCACAACCATATATTATGGGATGCTATGGTATCGGGGTTTCTCGTATACTTGCTGCTGTGGCAGAACATTTCCAAGATGAAAACGGATTTGTATGGCCAGCACAATTGGCGCCATATGACTTGCAGCTAGTACCGGTCAATGCAAAAGACGAAGCACAAGTACAATTGGCGGACGAGCTTTATGGTGTACTGAAATCATACCGCTATGAAGTGTTATATGATGACCGTCCAGAACGTGCGGGCGTAAAATTTGCGGATGCAGATTTAATCGGATTACCTGTTCGTATTACAGTAGGTAAAAAAGCTTCAGAAGGTCTTGTGGAAGTGAAATTCCGTTCAACAGGCGAATCTGCAGAATGGGCGAAGGAAGAAGTAGTCGATCGCTTAAACGAATATTTCCGCCAAAACTAGTAACGATTAAGATAGAGAGAACGGGAAAGTACAATTTTTTGTGTACTTTCTTTTCTTTTTCATTGGAAGTGAAGGGCCTTTTTTATAGGTTGTGTTGATCTGGATGAATAACGGTATTAATTCCACTTATCTTAAAGAAAGTGGAGCATTTTTCCGTGCCCGACGAACTCCTTCGTCTCACAATGAAAACAGAATGATGAAAGGGTGAAACAATTGTCAAAACAGGAAGGAAGACAAAAATTCCTACTATTGTTACAGCAGCTTGAATTGACTGATGATGTCTATATGTCCTTTTTTGAAAATGGAACACTCGAACGTGTAACGGTTCATAAAAAGAAACGTATTTGGGACTTTAAAATAAAAATTGAAAATATATTGCCTTACCAAGTGTATCAATTACTGAGAATGCGGATGGTCGAGAAGTTTGCTCCCATAGCCAACGTGTTATTGACAATCGAATCCCATAATCCGGTAGTTAATGAACAGCATATTTTGGATTATTGGCAAGTAGTAATTGAACAATTAGATGAGATGTCGCCACTATTGCGCGCCAATTTATCGAAGCAAACACCAAAATGGACAGGTCATAAACTTGTCGTGACATCGATGCTCGAAGTAGAGTACTTATCATTAAAAGCGAAGTATACGGATAAAATTGCCGAGTCTTATAAAACATTCGGATTCCCTCATATCCCGCTTGAGTTTCAGCTTGTAGAGGAAAATGATGAATTTATCGCACAGCAAGAAGCGTTTTACGAACAGCGCAGGGAAGAGGAGGAGCGTCTGTCCAAACAGGCGATGACCGATTTTGCAACGCGTGAAAAAGAGAAGGCAGCCAATCCTGGTGCTGTTTCCAATGGAGATACACCGTTCCAGATTGGTGCACTCATTAAAAATCCGGATCCGGTCGAAATTCGTACAGTACTGGAAGAGGAACGCTCGATTGTACTGGAAGGGTTTATTTTTGCATGTGATATTAAAGAACTTCGAAGCGGTCGTTCTTTGCTTGAATTTAAAATTTCCGACTACACCGACTCACTAATGGTCAAAATGTTCTCAAACGGTGAAGAGGATGTCGTAAAGATGAAGCAGATGAGCAAAGGGATGTGGGTGCGTGTACGCGGATCTATTCAGCTTGATACATTTGCCCGCGATTTAGTCATGATGGTAAAAGACATCAATGAAATCAAGCGTGAACCTAAAAAAGACCATGCTCCGGAAGGCGAAAAGCGTGTTGAGCTTCACCTGCATACACCGATGAGTCAAATGGATGCGATGACATCTGTCGATAAACTAGTCGCACAAGCAGCCAAATGGGGACATCCTGCTATTGCGGTAACCGACCATGCTGTTGTTCAGGCATTCCCAGAGGCTTATGCTGCCGGTAAGAAAAACGGCATTAAAGTCATTTACGGCGTAGAAGCAAACTTAGTTGATGATGGAAAACCAATTGTTTACGATCCGATAGATGTCGATCTTGAAGATGCTACTTACGTCGTATTTGACGTAGAGACGACCGGCTTTTCGAACGTGTATGACACGATTATCGAGCTGGCGGCCGTCAAAATAAAGAATGGTCAGGTTATTGATACATTTGAACGATTCTCAAACCCGCACCGTAAACTGACGGCAAAAATTATCGAGCTGACACATATTACCGATGATATGCTCGTCAATGCACCAGAGCTGAGTGATGTCATTCGTGAATTCCATGACTTTATCGGCGATGGGGTTGTTGTCGCGCATAATGCAGCGTTCGACTTAGGTTTCTTATATGTTGCATACAAAAATGCAGGCATAGAAGTTCGCCACCCGGGAATCGATACGGTCGAGCTTTCCCGTCTTGTAAATCCAGGGCAAAAATCGCATAACTTAAAAACATTAACGAAAAAATACAATATCGAACTAACCCAGCATCACCGGGCAATTTATGATACCGAGGCAACAGGCGAGCTATTCCTGCATTTATTGAAACAGGCTGCCGATTTAGGCATTAAAAACCTGATTGAAATGAATGACCATGTCGGCGGTGCAGAAGGATATAAACAGTCACGACCAAGTCACTGTACAATTTTGGCGGTAGATGATGCCGGACTGAAAAATCTGTTTAAGTTAATTTCAATTTCGCATACGGAAACATTTTACCGTGTACCACGTATTCGTCGATCTGATTTGCAAAAACTGCGACAAGGTTTAATCGTTGGCTCAGGCTGCTCGAATGGTGAGCTATTTGAAACAATGATGAATAAAACGCAGGAAGAAGCCGAGCGTATCGCAAAATTCTATGATTATTTGGAAGTAATGCCGAAACCCGTCTATTCTCCATTAGTGGATGGCGGTACAGTCCATGATGAATGGGCATTGGAAGACATTATCCGCCGTATCGTCAAGCTTGGCAAAAAGCTGAACTTACCGGTTGTAGCAACGGGAAATGTTCATTATCTGCATGAAACCGATGCGAAGTTCCGTCAAATCCTCGTTGGATCAATGGGTGGGGCAAACCCGTTAAACCGGAATCCTTTACCGAAAGTCCATTTCCGTACAACGGATGAAATGCTGAAGGAATTCGATTTTTTAGGACCGGATTTGGCAAAGGAAATCGTTGTGACAAATACGCAGCTTGTCGCCGATATGATCGGCGATGTAAAACCGATCAAGGACGATTTATATACGCCGAAGATTGAAGGCTCGGATGATGAGGTAACGAATCTGACATATGAAATGGCACATAGCATTTACGGCGAAAATTTGCCGGAAATTGTTCAGGCGCGTATTGATAAGGAACTAAAGTCCATTTTAGGGCACGGGTTCGGAGTAATTTACCTGATTTCCGCAAAGCTCGTTAAAAAATCGCTCGCTGACGGTTACTTAGTAGGTTCGCGTGGTTCTGTAGGATCATCCCTCGTCGCGACATTTATGGAAATTACAGAAGTAAACCCGCTGCCGCCGCATTATGTTTGTCCGAAGTGCAAGCATTCTGAGTTTATCGCGGATGGTTCGGTTGCATCTGGCTATGACTTGCCGAACAAACAATGTCCGGAATGTGGTGCCCCGTTCAAAAAAGACGGCCAGGATATTCCGTTCGAAACATTCCTGGGATTCAAAGGTGACAAGGTACCTGATATTGACTTGAACTTCTCCGGTGAATATCAGCCACAGGCACATAACTACACGAAAGTGCTGTTCGGTGAGGATTATGTATTCCGCGCCGGAACAATTGGTACGGTTGCTGAAAAGACGGCATATGGTTATGTGAAAGGGTACGGAAGCGACAATGGCATCAATTACCGAAATGCGGAAGTTGACCGTCTTGTGCAAGGATGTACAGGAGTAAAACGTACAACCGGACAACACCCGGGGGGAATTATCGTAGTACCGGATTATATGGATATTTACGACTTCTCGCCAGTACAGTTCCCGGCGGATGCCCAGGATTCGGAATGGAAAACAACCCATTTTGACTTCCACTCGATTCACGATAATATTTTAAAGCTCGATATACTTGGGCACGATGATCCGACTGTAATCCGTATGCTTCAGGATTTATCGGGAATCGATCCGAAAACAATCCCGACAGACGATCCGATTGTTATGAAGATTTTCAGTTCGACGGAATCGCTCGGTGTAACGGAAAAGCAAATTGGCACGAAAACAGGTACGCTCGGTATACCGGAGTTCGGGACAAAATTCGTACGCCAAATGCTTGAAGAAACAAAACCGTCGACATTCAGTGAACTTGTTCAGATTTCAGGACTATCACATGGTACAGACGTATGGCTTGGAAATGCTCAGGAACTGATTAAAGACGGCACTTGTGTATTAAAAGAAGTAATCGGCTGTCGTGACGATATTATGGTTTATTTAATTTATCAGGATTTGGAACCGTCGTTTGCCTTTAAAATTATGGAATCCGTTCGTAAAGGTAAAGGCTTAACAGATGATATGGAAGCGGAAATGCGTGCGAAGAAAGTGCCGGAATGGTATATCGATTCTTGTAAAAAGATTAAGTACATGTTCCCGAAAGCCCACGCCGCAGCCTATGTATTAATGGCTGTACGTATCGCATGGTTCAAGGTCCATCATCCGATTCTTTACTATGCAGCGTACTTCACTGTACGTGCGTCGGACTTTGATTTAATTGCGATGACACAAGGTTCTGTCATGATCCGTAAAAAAATCGATGAGATTAACATGAAGGGGCTCGATGCAGCGCCAAAAGAGAAAAGTTTACTGACAGTTATGGAACTGGCACTTGAAATGTGTGAACGCGGGATGAGCTTCAAAAAGGTTGATTTATACCGTTCACAGGCGAGTGAGTTCATCATCGAAGGAAACTCATTGATTCCGCCATTTGATGCCATTCCAGGTCTAGGTACAAACGTAGCGAAACAAATTGTTGAAGCACGTAAAAACGGTGAGTTCTTATCGAAGGAAGATTTGCAGCAGCGCGGCCGTGTATCGAAGACATTAATCGAGTATATGGACGAGCTTGGATGTCTGGAAGGAATGCCGGATGCCAACCAGCTGTCATTATTCTAAAATTCAGATTGGCTAAGAGAGAGGATTATGTGTTTATGGATGCATATTCTCTTAATTGTTGTTAATTCTATCTGTTAATAGGCAAAATTTGCATTAGGATAGCCTTTGTGCTATGCTAAATGTAATAATTTGTTGATAGTTCACCAGCAAAAGAGTGGGGTTTCCCGCTCTTTTCTGTTGTTTACACAACTATTTAATTCCGATGAGCAAGTGTTCTGATCATTTGTTCAATGGTATTGAACTGTGGCGAATATCGCAAATTTTAAAATGAAAAAAATGAAGTCCGTCTAAAACGTCGTTTCTAACGGCAATTGACTGGCTGACCCACGTCCTGTGGGCCTCAAAAGAAATTTGGACGCAATTGCATGCAGATGTAAATGTCTCCATTTTTTTCAATGAAAACTCGTCTTTTGTTTAACCAATACTATGAAGATTTAAAACAAACAAAGACGTTAGGGAGGATACGATGAGCAAAGTTACGTCGATCATTGAAGAGCTAGTGACACCGATCGTGGAAGAGCTTGATTTGGAATTAGTTGATATCGAGTTCGTGAAAGAAGGACGCGACTGGTTCCTTCGTATTTATGTTGACACACCAGAAGGCGGCATTGATATTTTACAATGTGCACAAGTGAGTGAACGTTTAAGCGAGAAGTTGGATGAAAATGATCCAATCGAGCAAAACTATTACTTAGAGGTTTCTTCACCAGGAGCGGAACGTCCGTTAAAGAAACAACAGGACTTTGAAAAAGCAATCGGCAAATATATTTATGTGAAAACTTATGAACCAGTTAAGGATTTAAAAGAATTCTATGGTTATTTACGCGCATATACAGATGAATTTCTAGAAATCGAATTCCGTATTAAAACACGTAAAGTTACAGTACAAATTGAAAAAGAAAAAATTGCGCAAGCGCGTCTTGCTATCGATTTTTCAGATAAGCAAATTTAGGAGTGAAAACAAAAATGAGTAGTGAATTACTAGATGCCCTAACTGCCCTTGAAGAGCAGAAAGGTATTTCAAGAGATGTATTAATTGAGGCGATCGAGGCGGCTTTAGTAACGGCGTACAAACGTAACTTCAACCAAGCGCAGAACGTTCGTGTGGATCTTAACCTGCAAACGGGTTCAATGGTTGTTTATTCTCGTAAAGACGTAGTAGAAGAAGTAGAAGACGATCGTCTGGAAATCGCGTTGGAAGACGCGAAGTTCATTAATGCAGCTTATGAAATTGGTGACGTCGTTGAAGAAGAAGTAACACCACGTAACTTCGGACGTATCGCGGCACAGACGGCTAAGCAAGTTGTGACTCAACGTGTTCGCGAGGCAGAGCGCGGCTTAATTTATGAAGAGTATGTAGACCGTGAAGATGACATCGTAACGGGTGTAATCGAGCGTCAAGATGCACGTAATATTTATGTGTCAATCGGTAAAGTGGAAGCGGCATTACCTGTTAATGAACAAATTCAAGGTGAAGTTTATAAGCCAACATCACGCATCCGTGTTTACATTACAAAAGTTGAGCGTACAACACGTGGTCCACAAGTAATCGTATCTCGTACACATCCTGGATTATTGCGCCGTCTGTTTGAAATGGAAGTTCCTGAAATTTATGATGGTACTGTTGAAATCAAATCAATCGCGCGTGAAGCGGGAGACCGTTCAAAAATCTCTGTATATGCACATAATGAAGAAGTAGATCCTGTAGGTTCATGTGTTGGAGCTAAAGGTGCACGTGTGCAGACAATTGTAAACGAATTAAACGGTGAGAAAATCGATATCGTAGAATGGTCAGAAGATCCGGTTGTATTCGTTGCAAATGCACTAAGCCCTTCAAAAGTTCTGGACGTTCAAGTGAATGAAGAAGAAAAATCAACAACAGTTGTCGTACCGGACTACCAATTATCACTAGCGATTGGTAAGCGCGGACAAAATGCTCGTTTAGCAGCAAAATTAACGGGCTGGAAAATCGACATCAAGAGTGAGACAGATGCACGCGAATTGGGAATTTATCCTTCTGAAACGAGCACATTCGTTCCACGTGAAGATGCAGAAGAAGTACAATTTGATCTATATGGTGATGACGAAGAATAAGCCATCATTTGGAATGATTTTGCAAGGAGGGTAAGCAATATGGTCGTTAATAAAAAAATTCCTTTACGCAAATGTGTTGCAACAGGCGAGATGCTTCCGAAAAAATCAATGATTCGCGTCGTTCGTTCAAAAGAGGGCGAAGTGACTGTTGATATTACAGGAAAAAAATCCGGTCGTGGAGCATATGTTTCTAAAACGGAAGATGCTGTTGAAATGGCGCGTAAAAAGAATATTTTAGATCGCCAGCTTGATGCAAAAGTGCCGGATGAGGTGTATGAGGAGTTGCTAACGCTAATACGCCGGGAGTCGATTTTATGACAAACCCTGCATTGCTACAGTTATTAGGTTTAGCAGCACGTGCACGAAAAACAATATCCGGGGAAGAGCTTGTCGTAAAAGAAATTCGCAACGGCAATGCAAAACTTGTCTTTTTAGCTTCGGATGCTTCGGCAAATACGAGCAAAAAGATTCAGGATAAATGTACGTTTTATAATGTTGAGTATTATGTTTTCGGAGAT
This sequence comes from Solibacillus sp., assembly GCF_040273735.1. Taxonomy (NCBI): domain Bacteria; kingdom Bacillati; phylum Bacillota; class Bacilli; order Caryophanales; family Caryophanaceae; genus Solibacillus; species Solibacillus sp. The sequence continues at coordinate 234,332 of NZ_JBELZM010000001.1, forward strand.
CGATATGATCTTGGACATGCTACCGGGAAGGAAGCCCGTGTAGCGATTGCTATTACAGATAGCGGATTTGCTAAAAAAATGTCTAGTCTACTCAACGAAAATTAATCGGGGGTGAGCAGATGAGCAAAGTAAGAGTTCATGAATATGCGAAAAAGGTAAATAAAACAAGTAAGGAAGTTATTGAGGTGCTTGCAAAACATAATCTGCCGGTGAAAAATCATATGGCGGTTATCGATGAGCAGGCGGTCTCAAAACTAAATTCTGTCTTTAAGCAAGCAGTGGAACCAACGAAAGATTCTCCTGCAAAGACACCTGCCAAAGCTGTAAATGTAACACCAAAACGCGGTGAACAAGGGCAGAACAAAGTGCAGCAAGGTCAAAAGCAGGATCGTCCACAATCTGCTTCAAATAACCAGCAACCGAACAAAGCTTCAAACGCCCAAGGGCAACCAAAATCGCAACAAGGCGAAAATATAAGAAATGAAAAAGGTAACCAAAATCGAAATATGACACAAAATAACAATAATAACCGCAAAAGCGGCACAACACAAAACACTAGTAATAATAAAGGCGGTAACACGCCAAACAGAGGCGGAAATACGCCAAACAAGGGTGGCAACACTCAAAACAAAGGCGGCTATCAACAACGTAGAAAACCAGGTATCAATGGTGGTAAACGTCGTACGCATCGCCCTGCACCACAACCAATGGTGCAAAAGGAATTACCGGAAAAAATTACTTTCTATGAAAGTTTATCAGTTGCAGAACTTGCAAAAAAATTACACCGTGAGCCATCGGAAATTATTAAAAAATTATTCATGCTTGGCGTAATGGCAACAATTAACCAAGAGCTTGATAAGGATGCAATTGAGCTAATCTGTGCAGACTACGGGGTAGAAGTAGAAGAAGAAATCCGTATCGACAAAACAGATTTAGATACGTACTTCGATGATTCAATCGTGGAAGTTGACGAGAATGCATTAGAAGAGCGCCCACCAGTTGTAACAATTATGGGACACGTTGACCACGGTAAAACATCATTGCTTGACTCAATCCGTAAAACGAAAGTTACAGCGGGTGAAGCAGGCGGTATTACTCAGCATATCGGTGCATACCAAGTAGAAGTTAACGGGAAGAAAATTTCATTCCTTGATACTCCTGGACACGCGGCATTCACAACAATGCGTGCGCGCGGTGCATCAATTACAGATATCGCAATTATCGTAGTAGCAGCAGATGACGGTGTAATGCCTCAAACAGTTGAAGCAATCAACCACGCAAAAGCTGCAGAAGTACCAATTATCGTAGCAATCAACAAAATGGATAAACCATCTGCCAATCCTGACCGTGTACAACAAGAATTAACTGAACACGGATTAGTTCCTGAAGCATGGGGTGGAGATACAATCTTCGTACCAATTTCAGCACTAAAAGGTGAAGGTATTGACCAGCTACTGGAAATGATTTTATTAGTTTCTGAAGTAGGAGAATTAAAAGCGAATCCGACTCGTTCAGCAATCGGTACAGTAATTGAAGCACAGCTTGATAAAGGCCGTGGTGCAGTTGCAACACTTTTAGTTCAAGATGGTACATTACGCGTTGGTGATCCAATCGTAGTCGGTCATGCATATGGTCGTGTACGTGCAATGGTAAACGATCTTGGCCGTCGTATTAAAACAGCTGGCCCTTCTATGCCGATTGAAATTACAGGCTTAAACGAAGTACCACAAGCGGGCGACCGTTTCGTAGTATTCGCAGACGAAAAAACAGCTCGTCAAGTTGGTGAGTCTCGTTCAATGACAGCTATCCAAGCGTCACGTTCAGAAAAACAACGTGTTACACTTGATAACTTATTCGAACAAATGAGCCAAGGCGAAATGAAAGAGCTAAACTTAATCGTAAAAGCAGACGTACAAGGTACAGTGGAAGCAATGGCTTCTTCATTAATGAAAATTGATGTTGAAGGCGTTAACGTTAAAATCATCCACACTGGTGCGGGTGCGATTACAGAATCGGATATCTCACTTGCTGCTGCATCAAATGCAATCGTTATCGGATTCAATGTTCGTCCTGATACAAATGCAAAACGTGCTGCTGATGAAGAAGGCGTAGATATTCGTCTACACCGTATCATCTATAAAGTAATCGAAGAAATCGAACACGCGATGAAAGGGATGCTTGATCCAGAGTTCGAAGAGAAAATCGTTGGTCAAGCGGAAGTTCGTCAAACAATTAAAGTATCTAAAGTGGGTACAATCGCAGGTTCATACGTTATCGAAGGTAAAATCGTTCGCGATGCCGGTGTACGTGTTATCCGCGAAAACGTTGTTGTGTTCGAAGGTGAACTTGATTCACTAAAACGCTTCAAAGATGATGCAAAAGAAGTTGCCAAAGGATATGAGTGTGGTATTACGATTAAAAACTACAACGACATTAAAGAAGGCGACATTATCGAAGCCTTCGTAATGGAAGAAATCGTTCGTAAATAATGATTGTATACGCAGAAGTTGAATTCATGATTCAGACTGCCCACTCATTAAAAGAAAAGCGCGCCGTCCTTCAGCGGATGGTGACGCGCACGAAACAAAAATTCAACGTTTCCGTTGCAGAAATCGATCATCAGGATGTATGGCAGCGTACAAAGCTTGCGCTTGTCGCAGTTGCTTCTTCCAAAGAAGCGGCTGAACGCGAGCTAATGCGGGCTATCCATTATCTGCAGTCAAATCCGCAATGGGAACAGCTGGATTTCTATCGTGAATATTTATAAAGTCCACTTTTCGTGGCAAACTGTACTATTAATTACGCAATTTAAATGAGGTGACATTTATGTCTCTACGTTCTAATCGAGTTGCTGAGCAAATGAAAAAAGAAATTACTGAAATCATTGCGCGCAAAATCAAAGATCCGCGTGTAGGTTTCGTTACGGTTACAGATGTAGCAGTAACAGGAGATTTACAGCAAGCAACTGTTTATATTACATCGTTAGGCAATGACCGCGAACGTGCGGAAACATTGCAAGCGCTGGAAAAAGCATCCGGTTTCATCCGTTCGGAAGTCGGTTCACGTATCCGCTTACGCCGTACGCCTGAACTGGCATTCGAATTCGATACAGCAATCGAATACGGAAACAAAATCGATGCATTACTACGTGGCCTACACGAAGATAAATAAAACCAAGAAGTCTGCACTGCATAACTATGCGGGCAGGCTTTTTTGCATTTGAAGGTTCTTTAACTAAATTGTTGAATAATGCTAAGGTAAGAGTGACGCGAAGCGAAGGGGGGCGACTCCTAGGGGATCAGCGTGCGCGGAAAATCCACTTTATCGCTGCCGCCGTAAGAGGTAGCGATAAAGTTAGTTGGAGCCACGCCCCCAGGAATATTTGAACGAATGCTAAAACCGTTACGTCGTGTAACAACGCATTCGTGACCAACGTCCTGTTGGCCTCCCGTAGCGAAGCAGAACGGATCGTATGAAAAGTACCAACTATAGCTGAAGCTTATATCAAAGAATCTATTAAATATCGAAACCCTATTTCAAACAAAGGAGCAAAACAATGAACGGTATTTTGCCATTATGGAAAGAGCGCGGCATGACAAGTCATGACTGTGTGTTTAAATTACGAAAAATATTAAAGACGAAAAAAGTTGGACATACCGGGACACTTGATCCTGGTGTAGAAGGCGTCCTGCCAATCTGTATCGGTCAGGCAACACGCATCGCCGAATATTTAACAGATGCCGGCAAAACGTATGAAGCAGTCGTATCGATTGGACGCACGACAACAACAGAAGATGCGGAAGGCGAAACGGTAGAACAAAATACAGATCTCAAATCATTTACACGTGAAGAAATTTTAAACGCACTTCAAACGCTGACTGGTGAAATCGAACAAACGCCTCCGATGTTTTCCGCTGTAAAAGTGAACGGGAAAAAGCTTTACGAGTACGCAAGAGCTGGTCAGACAGTTGAGCGCCCAACACGTAAAATCAAGATTTACGAGCTGGAATTATTGGATGATGCACAAACGTTCGAAGGGGAAGAAGTGAAATTCTCGATTCGCATCAAATGTTCTAAAGGGACCTATATTCGTACATTAGCCGTACAAATTGGTGAAGCATTAGGCTACCCGGCGCATATGCATGAACTTGTAAGAACAGCATCGGGCACATTCACGAAAGATAATTGCTTAACATTGGCCGAAATCGCGGAAATGATGGCAGCTGGGGAGCAGGAGAAGTTTCTGTTGCCGGTTGAATATGCATTATCCGACTATCCATACATTGAAGTTACGGAAGACATTGAAAAGCAAATTTTCAATGGGCAAGTTCTCCCGATGCATACTTTATTAACGGAACATGATAAAATTGTATATGGTGTAGAGGGACGAGCATTTGCGGTTTACATCGCCCATCCGACAAAGAGCGGGCAAATGAAGCCGGACAAGATGTTTCCCGAAATTAATTAGGAGGCACGAGATGAACGTTATTCATTTGAAATACCCCCATCAATTAGCACAGGAAATAGAAAAAGAGGCATACTCATTAGCAATCGGATTTTTTGATGGGGTACATAAAGGACATCAGGCGGTCATTGAAGCGGCAAAGCAAAAAGCCGAGCAGCTTAATATTAAAAGTGCCGTGATGACTTTTGATCCACATCCATCGATTGTATTAGGTAGACGTAATGAAAAAGTATTTTATATTACTCCTCTATCGCAAAAATTAGATACTTTAAAAAAATTAAATATCGATACAGTATTTGTTGTAAACTTTACATCTGATTTTGCAAAGCTTACACCTGAAGAATTCATTAAGTATTTTATTGTAGATTTAAATGTTCGGCATGTAACTGCCGGTTTTGATTTCTCATTTGGCTCATACGGCAAAGGCAATATGGAGCTGATGGAGCAACTGTCTAACGGCCAGTATGGTGTAACAGCAATCGAAAAGCAGCAGGATGTAGTTGAAAAAATCAGTTCCACACGCATTCGCAAAGCATTGCAGGACGGAGAAATGGAGCAGGCTCGTAATCTATTAGGCCGCGCATTTGAAGTGCCGGGAATCGTCGTGCACGGAGATAAACGCGGGCGGACAATGGGCTTTCCGACAGCAAACGTCCAGGCGATGGAAGGCTGCTATATACCGGCAACAGGTGTGTATGCAGTGAAAATTTTAGTGCAAAATAAATGGTATGACGGGGTTTGTAATGTAGGCTATAAACCGACATTCAACAACCCGGATGAAAAGCAGCTGTCGATTGAAGTGCATATTTTAAATTTCAATAAAAACATTTACGGTGAAGAGGTCGTTGTCGGCTGGTATAAACGCATTCGCAGCGAACGGAAATTTAATGGCATCGAAGCGTTAATTGAGCAAATCGAATTAGATAAGCAGCAGGCAATCACCTATTTTGAACAACTACGCTAAATAGTTGCGCATCTATAAACAATTATGGTACTATTCACTAGTACGAAATTCTCGTATGAACCTTAGCTCGGCTTTTCGCAACTCCAGCGACTGCTGTGCTATTGGGGATATCTTATTTATCAGGAGGTCATTTAAAATGGCAATTACACAAGAACGTAAAAACGAAATTATCGCTGAGTACCGCGTACACGAAACAGACACTGGTTCTCCAGAAGTACAAGTAGCTGTATTAACTGCAGAAATCAACGCATTAAACGCTCACTTAGCTACTCACAAGAAAGATTTCCACTCTCAACGTGGTCTTCTTAAAATGGTAGGTAAACGTCGTCATTTATTAAAATATTTACGTGAAAACGACGTAGCTCGTTACCGTGAATTAATTACTAAACTTGGATTACGTCGCTAATACGTCGATAATCCGATAATAAAAGCGGGATTTTTCCCGCTTTTTATTATGTTTGAAAAGATTTTGCTTTCCGAATCAATGGTGCGATGTTTAACTTCTTTGAGCAGGTGTCAATACGCCTGTTGAAAGAAGTTAAACCATTGCTGGAAAGCCAAAAATATTTTACGAAATTTATCGATATTTTCAATCAAAAAATTTAGCATAGAAAACGCTTTTTTGATACACTAACTATGGTACATAATATGATACGTAGAGTGTTTCAATAAGAAAGGGGTTCATTTAATGAACGAAAAAAAGGTCTTTTCGTATGAATGGGCAGGCCGTCCACTTGTAGTAGAAGTAGGACAGCTAGCAAAACAAGCAAATGGTGCTGCAATGATCCGCTATGGCGAAACAGCAGTTTTAGCTACGGCGACAATGTCAAAACAGCCAAAAGCATTAGATTTCTTCCCGTTAACAGTTAACTTTGAAGAACGTCTTTATGCAGCAGGTAAAATCCCAGGTGGTTTCATTAAACGTGAAGGACGTCCATCAGAAGCGGCTGTATTAACTTCCCGCTTAATCGACCGTCCGATCCGTCCAATGTTCCCGGATGGTTTCCGTAATGAAGTACAATCAATTTTAATGGTTATGTCAAATGATTCAGACTGCCCTGCTGATGTAGCAGCAATGTTTGGTTCTTCATTATCATTAGCAATTTCTGATATCCCATTCGACGGACCGATTGCAGGTGTACATGTAGGATATATCGACGGTGAATTTGTTGTGAATCCGACTGTAGAACAATCTGCAAAATCGACTGTTCACTTAACAGTAGCAGGTAACAAAGACGCGATTAACATGGTAGAAGCAGGTGCTTTAGAAGTAACTGAAGAAATCATGCTTGAAGCGATAATGTTCGGTCATGAAGAAATTAAAAAGTTAATTGCTTTCCAAGAGCAAATTGTTGCTGAAGTTGGTAAAGAAAAACTAGAAGTAACATTATATGAATTAGATGCAGACTTAACAGCAGCGATCAAAGCTGAATGTGAAGCTGATATGAATACAGCGATCCAAACAGTGGACAAGCAATTACGCCAAGAAAATATTACAGCAGTAAAAACACGTGTTATTGAATCTTATGAAGCGCAGGAAGCTGACGAAGATACGATGAAACAAGTGAATGCTATTTTAGATAAAATGGTAAAAGACGAAGTGCGTCGTCTAATTACAGAAGATAAAGTTCGTCCGGATGGTCGTAAGCAAGATGAAATCCGTGCACTTTCTTCAGAAGTAGATTTATTACCACGCGCACACGGTTCAGCATTATTCACACGTGGACAAACGCAAGCATTATCAATTTGTACTTTAGGTGCTTTAGGTGACGTTCAAATTATTGACGGCTTAGGTATCGAAGAGTCAAAACGTTGGATGCACCACTACAACTTCCCGCAATTCTCAGTTGGGGAAACAGGTCGTTATGGTAGCCCAGGCCGTCGTGAAATCGGTCACGGTGCATTAGGTGAGCGTGCAATTTTAGCGGTAATGCCAACAGAAGAGGAATTCCCGTATGCAATCCGTTGTGTATCGGAAGTGTTGGAATCAAACGGTTCTACTTCTCAAGCATCAATTTGCGCATCAACAATGGCACTTATGGCTGCAGGTGTGCCAATTAAAGCACCAGTTGCAGGTATTGCAATGGGTCTTGTTAAAAAAGGCGAGCACTATACAGTATTATCAGATATCCAAGGTATGGAAGACCACCTTGGCGACATGGACTTTAAAGTGGCAGGTACAGCTAAAGGTGTAACAGCACTTCAAATGGACATTAAAATCGATGGTCTGTCTCGTGATATTTTAGAAGAAGCATTAACACAGGCGAAAATCGGCCGTATGCACATTTTAGAGCATATGATGTCAACGATTTCAGAGTCTCGCACTTCATTATCACAATACGCACCAAAAATTGTTTCAATCAAAATTAATCCTGACAAAATCCGCGATGTAATCGGACCGGGTGGTAAAGTAATCAATAAAATTATTGATGAAACAGGCGTTAAAATTGATACAGAACAAGATGGTACAATTTACATCGCTTCAGCTGATGAAGCAATGATTAACCGTGCTAAAGAAATGATCGAATCAATCGTACGCGAAGCTAAAGTAGGCGAGTACTACTTGTCAACAGTAAAACGCATTGAAAAATTCGGTGCATTCTGTGAAATATTCCCAGGTAAAGACGGATTACTGCATATTTCTGAAATTCAGGAAGAACGTACGAAAGAAGTAGAAGACGTATTAAAACTAGGTGATGAATTACTAGTGAAATGTATCGAGATCGATAAACAAGGTCGCGTAAACTTATCACGTAAAGTAGTTATCAAAGAAGAAAAAGAGCGCGCAGAACAAGGGAAATAATTGAAACAAGCGTTTCAAACAAGATAAAAAGGGAGGTTGTACACTATTGTACAGCCTCTTTTTTAAATAATGTCAAGTTGATTAAGCCGCGGAAAATCTGGTTGCTCCTGCAGTTGCTCCAAAGCTTTATTCAAAGCTTTGGAGCAACGCCCCCGGAAGTAATGGAACGAATGCTAAGAGCGTCACATCGTGTGACAACGTATTCGTGACCAACATCCTGTAGGCCTCCGGAATGGAGCATCCCATACTTTATAAATAAGCCCCAAATTGGAATACTACGGATTTTTAAGTCATACTTATAGTTTATTAGCCGAAATAAAGGAGAAATTTATGGTACAAGTAATTACAGCAAAAAATGGCGTGCGCATTGTCACAGAACAAATGTCGCATGTCCGGTCATTATCGGTCGGCATTTGGGTCAATGCAGGCTCACGCTACGAAACAAAAGAAGAAAATGGGATTACTCATTTTATCGAACATATGCTTTTCAAAGGAACGAAAAACCGTACAGCCCGTCAAATTGCGGAAGAGTTCGACCGCATCGGTGGAGAGATTAATGCTTTTACATCGAAGGAACATACATGCTATTACGCAAAAGTGCTGGACCATCATGGGGAGCTTGCAATCGACATTCTGGCCGATATGTTCTTTAACTCACTGTTTTCAAAGGAAGATATCGAACGCGAACGCCAAGTTGTGCTGGAAGAAATCTACATGAGCGAAGACGACCCGGCAGATGATGTCCATGAAAAATTATGGGGTGTCATGTTCCCGGATGATGCGCTAGGGCGTCCGATTTTAGGAACACCGGAAACGTTATCGACATTTGATGAAGAGATGATTCGCTCGTATATGGCGAAACATTACGGCCCCCAAAATGTTGTCATTTCAATTGCTGGGAATATTGAAGATAGTCTGCTGGAAAAAGTGGAAGCATTATTTGGAAACTATGAATCAAGTGAAGAATCGATAGTTTCCAAACCGTCTTACCCGACATTTACACCAGGGGAAGTTGAAAAACTGCGCGATACCGAACAGGCGCATATTGCAATTTCATTCCCGGCGATTGCAGTAAAAGATTCGAAAATGTATAGTTTTATTGCGTTGAATAATATTATCGGCGGCAATATGAGCTCACGTCTGTTCCAGGAAGTGCGTGAAGAGCGTGGCTTGGCGTATTCTGTTTTCAGCTATCAGTCGAGCTATGAAGATGTGGGGACGTTTACGATTTATGCATCGGCATCGAAACAAAACTTGGATGCATTAAAGCAGCAGATCGACCAGACGTTATTTGACCTTGTGGCAGGAGGGGTAACGGAAACCGAGCTTGAAAATGCGAAGGAGCAGCTAAAAGGCGGCTTCGTTTTAGGCCTTGAAGGTACGGAAGACTTTATGAACCGTAACGGGGTCAATGAACTGATCCATCAAAATCATCGTTCAGTCGATGAAGTACTAGCAAAAATCGATACAATATCGATGGAAACAATCGATGAGCTAATTACACAAATTTTATTATCCGAGCCGGCAATTGCGATTATCGGACCGGAAAACGATTAAACAAAAAGGACAGCGCGTGCTAGCAGTTAGCATACGCTGTCCTTTTAAAATTCGGCCGCTGGGAATTTCGTTGAAGCCGACTTGAAATATTGATAATAGATAATAAAACCAATAATCGGAACAATCGGTGCACCCATTAGTACAATATCCATAATACTAAATATAAGCACGATCACTAAATGAACAAACGTAAAGAGAAAAAAGTAGCCTAGCAATGTTCCAATTGAGATGCTTTTCGTACCTTTTGTCGGATTGCTTAAATAGTTTTTCAGCATTGATCCGATGGAAGCGATTCCGGCAGCAAAAGCAATTGAAAGAAAGGAAAATTCAAAGCCCCCGATTTGATTATTTAAATATAAATAAGTTTGATAGATTCCGATAGGAACTGCAATGATAAGCAAGAGCAGCAAACTGAAGATAAATAAGCTTTTTACTAAGTCCTTTGGATCAATCGGCATTACTCGTAATCGTTTCATAAAATGGTTCTCGAGTAAGTAGCTCGTACCTAATGAGGGTGAGAGCATAAATAAATAGAAAGTCAGAAAACCTAAATTAATTTCTTTGCTAATTACCCACTGAATTGCGATCATTCCTATAATAAATAAAAAAACAGTGATAAATAGTTTTCTAGATAGATAAAAATGAATTTTAAGTAGTGCTATCAAACGACATCCCTCCTGTTTTCACGAAAGTAAGTGATGCTTGCTGCGATGATGAGCAGAATCAATAAACTCACAAATAAAATGAAACTTTGAAAAGTAGATAATCTTCCAAGAAATACGAATAGTTGTGATAACCCTAATGGAATAAGAATTATAAAGAAGTTCGTAAATCGCCCAAACTGGCTTCGGCGAAAAAGCAGGAAAAAAGCGATAATAAAAAAGCTGATGCCAAAGCTTACTAATAGCTGTCTGACGGAAGGCAAAACAAGCTGCTTTTCCAGCAATGTTTGAATAGCGGTCGTTGCTACAATTGTATAAAGGATATAGTACAGTGTGTAACGTCCTAAAAAAGAGAGATCCACTATGAAAAAAGTCTTTCTGGAAATCGGAAACAAACTTGCCATGACGAGCTGGCTCTCACGTTGATCCAAATAAATGGCACATAGCGCTGTAATACTGATTGACAGTATAAAGTACGCCGCGAATTCGGCACCTTCAAATAATAAAGGAAGACCGAAAATTGATGCCACAAGTGGTGTAAACAAAATCCATGCAGACAATTGCTGTCCGTAAAAACGAAAAAGCATCTGTTTCATTTTTTCCGCCCCTTTACGAAAAACAGCATCAGATCATCAATCGTCGGTTTTTGCAGTTCAATAACAGGATTCACGAATTCACGCATAACCAAGTACTCAATTCCAAATACATAATCCCGTTTGCCTACAATCGAATGGCTCGGTATAATTTTCGCTTCTTCATGCGTTCCTTTCCAAATTCCGTAACCGTACAGCAGATCATCTTTATTTTTACTGAACAAAATTTCGCCATCATGAATAAATGTTATCGTATCTGCGATTTTCTCTAAATCCGTTGTAATATGCGAAGAAAATAGAATGGCATGATCTTCTTGCTCCATAAAGTTTTGAAGCATGCCGAGTACTTCATCACGCACAATCGGATCAAGACCGCTCGTTGGTTCATCAAGCAGCAAAAGTTTTGGCCTGTGACCCAATGCAAGTGAAAGAGCGAGTTTCATTTTTGCTCCTTTAGACATCGATTTGATTTTGTCATATTTCGGCACATCCAGCTCCTCCAGCAATTGATAAAAATAAGGACGGTCCCAAGTAGGATAAACATTTCCGTAAAGGACATCGAGCTCCTTTGGTGTAAAGCTTTCCGGTACATGCAGTTCATCAAATACAACTCCGATCAGCGCCTTTGACTCCACTTCATGTTCAATATGATCTTTTCCGAATAAAAGGATTTCTCCATCAATTTTTTTCAGCAAATTTAAAATCAGTTTGATCGTCGTTGATTTCCCGGCCCCGTTTTGTCCGATAAAGCCTGCAATGGTTCCGCTCTCAACCGTGAACGAAATATTATTTAAACGGAATTTTTTAAATTGCTTCGAAACATTTTTCACTTCAATTGCGTTCATCATCATTCCTCCAATAGTAAATCGAGTAAGTCATGCAGTTCCTCTTTCGGCACATTGGCAGTTTTCGCGATGGAAACCGCTTTCGTGAAATGCACTTCAATTTGGCGGATCAGCTCTTCTCTCAAGAAATCCTGATTACGTTCCGATACATAGCTTCCTTTACCGGCAATCGTGACGATAAAGCCATCCCTTTCCAAATCTGCATACGCCCGCTTTGTTGTCATAACACTGATCTTCAGTTCTTTCGCTAATGCCCTTATAGAAGGTAGGGAATCACCAGTTAAAAGAGTGCCTGTCAAAATGGCCTGTTTTAACTGGTCGGTAATTTGCTCATAAATAGGTTTTTCGCTGTTATTGCTTAATTTGATAATCAATCGTTTCACCTCACATGTTCAAACTGTGTATATACAGTATATACAGATATGGAATATTTTGTCTACCAAAAATTCAAGAAACAAAATTTTTACGCATTTGCATTTTTAAATTACATTATTTACTACCATTATTTTTCCGAACGAGTGCCGTGTGACTCGTTACACACGAATAGGTCCTTCAAACTTAAATGTTGAACCATTTCACTTCTGCCAAAGTTGATGCATATAGTAATGTAGGCTCTTACAAGAGGAGGGATGCAATGCTTTTATCAGAGCTCGCTGAAAAAGAACTGATCGAAATGGAAAACGGTGTTCGATATGGATTTTTAGCTGAGACGGAATGTATTTTTGATGCCAAAACAGGAAAAATTGCCGGATTTGAAATGCCGGCGCAAATGGTGAAAATGCCGTTCCAAAAGAAAAAGGCAGGGATGGTAAAATATATTCCTTGGAGTGAAATTATTTTAATTGGGGAAGACCGGGTATTATTTCAAAAAACAACATCGACATTAAAGCATGCCAATGATGACTGAACGCTGGCTTGTGATCGGTACAGATGAGCGGATGAAGTTTTTGGCGAAGCAATTATCTACAAGTGATCGCACGGTGTATTACAAAAACACGACTGTTTGGGATGAAGCACTGAACAAAGTGGCATTGGAGCTGCACCCGACAGAAATTGTGTTGCCGATCCACCCTTTATCGATTCAAGTGGAGGAGCTTTTAGGTATTCGTCGGGCACAATTTTTTGCGGGGAAATTGACAGATCAATGGAAACAAATTCTTGGAAACAAGCAAGTGCATTACTATTTGGAAGATGAAACATTCATCTGGAAAAATGCCGCACTTACTGCAGAAGGCTTTTTAGCGCATTTGTATAAAGATAAGGTAAATGTGCAGTATAAAACAATTATGATTACAGGGTTTGGACGTGTAGCGAAGATGCTTGCCCTGTTTTTAACACGTCTCAATGCAAAGGTCATCATCGCCGTACGTTCGGAAACGCAAAAAGCCGAGGCCCTTGCATATGGCTATCAAGGAATTGAATTAAATGAGAAAAATAGTATGGAATCGGATTTTATGATTAATACGATCCCGACAAAATGGCTGACGAAGGATTTTGAATCATGGATGGTCCATCCGATTTATGATGTCGCATCAAGTCCGGGATGTTTGAACGATATCAGATTATCACAATATGAGCTGCTACCTGCATTACCTGGGAAATACTTTCCGCAAGCTGCGGCAAACTTGTTATACGAAACGATACTAGATTTACGAAAGGAGGAAGCAAATGCTTGAGGGAAAACGCATTGGTTTAGGAATTACCGCATCACATTGTACGTATGAAGATGTCATACCGAAAATCACCCAATTTCGTGAAGCCGGTGCAACCGTTGTACCGATTATAACGCCTTCTGTATTACACGCTGCTACACGATTTGGAACGGGTGAAGAATGGATTGCGAAAATCGAGGAATTCTCGGGGGAAAAGGTTGTCAGTTCCATTGCGGAAGCGGAGCCGTTTGGACCGAGTAATCCGCTAGACTGCATGGTAATCGCACCGATGACAGGGAACTCCATCAGTAAATTTGCGAATGCCGCAACAGACAGTGCCGTACTGATGGCAGCAAAGGCGACACTCCGTAATGGTTCGCCTGTAGTACTTGGTATTTCAACGAATGATGCGCTTGGGTTAAACGGAATGAATTTAATGAAATTAATGAATGCAAAAAACATTTACTTCATTCCATTCGGTCAGGATGATCCAATTAAAAAACCGACGTCGCTCATAGCGGATTTCACAAAAATGCTCGATACTGTAGCATATACGCTCGCTCATAAAAAACAGATCCAGCCAATATTTATACAATATTTTAAATAATCAAATTATCTCGCACAATTCTTGTAATATATGATACAATATCCAACATTATATACATACCGATATTTTTAGGAGAGATGAGACATGACAAAGAAATTGAATGTTGCCGTAGTTGGGGCAACAGGAGCTGTAGGTTCAAAAATGATGGAGAAGCTGATTGAGCGCAAATTTCCAATCGCATCGATCAAGTTTTTAGCTTCTGCTCGTTCAGCAGGAAAACAAATTGAATTCAATGGTGAAAACTATACGATAGAAGAAGCGAAACCGGAAAGCTTTGAAGGGATCGATCTAGCACTATTTTCAGCAGGCGGCTCTGTATCAGAAACACTGGCACCTGAAGCAGCAAAACGTGGAGCGATTGTTATTGATAACACAAGTCATTTCCGTATGGATCCAGAGGTACCGCTTGTTGTACCGGAAGTAAATCGCCATGCATTAAAAACGATACCAAAAGGGATTATCGCAAATCCTAACTGTTCGACAATTCAAATGGTTGCAGCATTACAGCCAATCCGTGAAAAGTTCGGTTTAACAAAAGTTGTTGTATCAACGTATCAAGCGGTATCCGGTTCTGGTGTGGCGGCAATTGAAGAGCTGCGTGAGCAAAGTGCACAGTGGGATGCAGGGAAAAATGTTGAAGCGAAAGTTTTACCGGTCAAATCAGATAAAAAACATTATCCTATCGCACGTAACGTCATTCCGCAAATTGATAAATTTACGGACAATGGCTTTACATATGAAGAAATGAAAATGATCAACGAAACGAAAAAAATTATGGAAGCACCTGAGCTGAAAGTCGCTGCAACATGTGTACGTGTTCCGGTTGTTTCAGGCCACTCAGAATCGGTTTATATCGAACTGGAGCAAGAAGCAACAGTACAGCAAATTTTTGACGCATTAACTGGTGCGCCGGGCATTGTTCTGCAAGATGACATTCGCGAACAGCTTTACCCGATGCCGATTTTTGCGGAAAATGAAGAACCGACATATGTTGGACGCATTCGCCAAGATTTAGACAACAAAAAAGGATTCCACTTATGGATTGTGTCAGATAATTTATTAAAAGGGGCTGCACTCAACTCTATTCAAATTGCAGAAGCTATGCTAGAGGATCACTTACTATAAGGGGAGGATTATTAGTTATGGATTTCGGACGTATTGGTACAGCGATGATTACGCCGTTTAAAAAGGACGGTACGATTAATTATCCTGAGTTAGAACGAATTATTGATCATTTAATTGAAAATGGTACAGATTCAATTATTGCTTGCGGAACAACTTCGGAAAACCCGACAATGTCAACTGAGGAAAAAATCGAGGTCGTGCGCTTTACAGTCGAAAAAGTGGCAGGACGCATACCTGTTATTGCCGGTACAGGGGATAACGAAACAGCCTACTCGATTATGATGACTCATAAAGCAGAGGAAAATGGGGCAAACGGAATCATGCTCGTAACTCCATATTATAATAAGCCAAACCAGCGCGGCATGTATGCCCACTTTAAAACGATCGCAAAAGAAACGAAACTGCCTGTCATGCTCTATAATGTCCCTGGTCGTACAGGTGCCAATATTTCAGCAGAAACAACGATTGCGATCAGCAAAGACGTACCGAATATTACATGCATTAAAGAAGCAAGCGGTAACCTGGATCAAATGGGTGACATCATTGAAAATGTCGATTCGGATTTCTATGTATATTCAGGGGATGACGGGTTAACATTGCCACTGCTTGCAATTGGCGGTCGCGGCATTATTTCTGTCGCTTCACATGTAGTAGGGAAAGATATGCAGCAAATGGTTCGCGCATTTGAAGAAGGCCGTCACCAGGAGGCTGCACAAATTCACCGTGCATTACTGCCGCTCGTGCGCGCATTATTTGCACAACCGAATCCATCACCAATTAAATACGCGATGACAAAATTAGGCTTTGATACACTTGATGTACGGATGCCGATGATGGAAATGCTACCGGAAGAAAAGGCAGCATTTGATGAAATATGGGATACGTATCAGGAAAAAGCAAAAAGTTTCCGCGCATTACAAGTGAACTAACACAATCACAGTCACTCCTTCCGATGAGAAGCGGGTGACTGTTTTTTTGTTTTTAGTCAGTTTGAGGAATATAGCGGATGAAGTGAGGATTAACGGTCAGTAATTGAGGATTATGAGATCTCGCTTGAGGATTATCGGCCACCAACTGAGGATTATCCAAATAAAACCGGGGATTTAAATATCGGTATTCTGTAAAACGGTTGTGATTTTAATTTGCCCGGTATTCCGTAAAAAAAGAAAATCACTTTTTTATTTGTACTAACGACATTCTCACCGTATAATGAACTTTAAGTGGTTGCTGTTCGGAACAATTTAGGAGGAAATAAAGTGACAAAATCAAAAAATGAACTAATCCGTGTCATTCCATTAGGTGGAGTTGGCGAAATCGGAAAATCAATGTATGTAATAGAAATCGATGAAGAGCTTTTCGTAGTAGACAGTGGGCTCATGTTCCCAGAAGACGAAATGCTCGGAATTGATATCGTCATTCCAGATATCACGTATTTGGAGGAAAATAAAGAGCGCGTAAAAGGTATTTTCCTTACTCATGGACATGAAGATGCAATTGGATCGATTGCGTATGTATTGAAGAAAATTAAAGCACCGGTATACGGTTCAAAATTAACGATCGCATTGGCGAAGGAGCACTTAAAAGAATTGCCTGCACCTTACCAAGTGAAATTCTTTGAAGTATCGAGCAATAGTCGCATGAACTTCAATTCTACTTATGTGACATTCTTCCATACAACACATAGTATTCCAGATTCATTAGGTATCGTGTTCCATACTTCAGAAGGCGCTATCGTTCACACAGGCGAATTCAAATTTGACCAGTCAGCAACAGGCAAGTTCAAGCCGGATCTGGCAAAAATGGCGATGCTCGGTGAAGAAGGCGTATTCATGCTTTTATCAGAATCAATGGAAGCAGAACGTCCAGGCTATACAACAAGTGAAGCAGTTATTGCGGAAGAATTGCAAAAAACGTTCCATTCGGCACCAGGTCGAATTATTGTAGCATTATATGCATCAAACTTTATACGTATTCAGCAAGTGTTTAGACAAGCTGCCGCATCGCACCGTAAAGTCGCGGTAGTCGGGAAATCATTAGAGAAAATGGTCGATATCGGTGTGAACCTGGGCCATTTGGAAATCGATGAGTCAACACTTGTGCCAGTAAACGAAATTCATAAATATCATGATGACGAAATTATTATTATGGCAACGGGCAACAAAGGTGAACCACTTGATGCACTAGATAAAATTGTACGTAAACACCACCGTGATATTAAAATCAGAAATACAGATACAGTTTTAATTACATTCACTCCATCACCAAGCATGGAAGTGCAAATGTATAACACGATGAACCAATTGGCAAAAGCTGGAGCACATGTCATGACTTCGAACAAAAAAGTCCATGTTTCCGGCCACGGCAGCGCGGAAGATTTAAAGTTGATGCTGAACTTTATGAAGCCGAAATACTTTATCCCGGTTCAAGGGGAGTACCGCATGCTGATTGCGCACTCAAAACTTGCACAACAAGTGGGATTGCAAAAATCACAAATCTTCATTGCAGATAAAGGCGATATTGTCGAATACAAAAACGGCAAAGTGCGCATGACAGGACGCGTACAGGCAGGGAATGTACTGATCGATGGAATCGGTGTAGGCGATGTAGGTAATATCGTACTGCGTGACCGTAAACTGCTTTCACAAGATGGTATTTTCATTGTCGTTGTGACATTGAACCGTGCACAGAAGAAAATTGCTTCAGGTCCCGAAATTTTATCGCGCGGATTCGTATACGTACGCGAATCAGAGCAGTTAATGGAAGAAGCTTCTGAAATCGCACGCGAAGTGATCGAGAAGTACGTCGGCAAAGAAACGTTCGAATGGACAAACATTAAGCAAGAAATTCGCGACACATTAAATCAGTATTTATTCCAAAAAACAAAACGTCGTCCAATGATCATTCCGATCATTATGGAGTATTAATTTAAAGGGACAATTATCGTTGCTCCTATATCTAATAATCAAAAAGGGTTTTCTTACATTAAGCGTGAGAAAGCCCTTTTTCTAACTAAATTTCCGGAGTGAAGATGTTCCTTGTTGCTACTATTAGAGAATGCTGGATAATTGCGGTAAAGAATAATGTTTATTTGAAAAAAACTGATTTTTCGGTACATAGCAGTAAAAGTATTCTTAATTCAGCACAAACTAAATCAATTGATTAAATATTAAGCATCATCATAACCCGGAAGCCTATACAGCAACTTTGGCGTCTAACAATAGGGAACAATTTTTAAGTAGGTGAACAAGGATTGGATAAAAAGAAAAGTAGTAAAACAAAAGCAAAAGCAAAGCCGACGCTAAAGCCAAAAACGAAAGAGGAGCTCCACCCGCTCGCATATGAGATTATCGGATTGCTGCTCATTGCGCTAGCCATTATCGAATTTCTGGAGTTCGGACTTGTTGGGAGAATGCTCCATTCAATTGCCATGTTTTTATTCGGCAATTTACATTTTATCATCCCATTACTATGCTTTTTAGTCGCAGGGATGCTAATGGTCAAACGCCGGGGTGTCGCATTTAATACCCGTGTTGTATACGGGGTGCTGTTTGTCGGGGCCAGCTTGACGATTTTCAGTCACAGTTTGTTATTCGAACAAATGCATGCAACAAACACTCTGTTGTCAAATTCAGTATTAAAGGAAACATGGAGAATACTCATCAGCACAGATGGAATCGCAAATCGAAGCAATGCGCTTGGCGGCGGTATGATCGGCGGATTATTATTCAGCCTGTTTCATGTATTATTCGACGCATCCGGAGCAAAAATTGCCGCATTTGTATTATTGGCAATCGGGATTATTTTAATTACCGGAAAAGCGCTCGTGCCAATATTAGTGGAGAAAGCCCCTACACTTAAGGGAAAGTTCAGAAGAACGAAACGCAGCACAAGAAGTAAACCAAAACCTGAAACGAAAGAGAAGCAGCGTCGTTCTAAAACCGAACCAATTATGGATGAGGAAGCAGCCGATTTGGAAGACCTGATTATTACAACAGCAACGCCCACACCAACAGCGCATCATGAGCCGATCATTTCAAATTTTGTGGAGCAAGTAAAACAGGAAAAGCAAAAGGGTAGCGAAATTGAGGTAGAAGAAAAAATAAGTGAGCCGATCATGGCTGTAACTTCCGAACCGGACCAAACATACATTTTACCGTCAATGCAGCAGCTGAACCCACCGCCGGAACATGACCAAAGCGGTGAATATTCGGTCATCCAAACAAATGCAAAGAAATTGGAACAAACATTTTTAAGCTTTGGTGTAAAAGCGAAAGTGACACAAGTACATTTAGGTCCTGCAGTTACGAAATATGAAGTAATGCCGGACACAGGTGTAAAAGTAAGTAAAATTGTCAGCCTTCAAGATGACTTGGCACTTGCTCTTGCAGCAAAAGATATTCGTATTGAAGCACCGATCCCAGGTAAGTCGGCTGTCGGTATTGAAGTACCGAACAGTGAAGTGGCGGTCGTGACGTTGCGTGAAGTGCTTGAAGCAAATGAGCAGGTGAAAGTCGGAGCGAAATTGCTAGTGAGTTTGGGACGAGATGTAACAGGCCAGGCGATAGCGGCAGAATTAAACAAAATGCCACACTTATTGGTCGCCGGTTCTACTGGTAGCGGTAAAAGTGTATGTATCAATGGCATTATTGTGTCACTATTGATGCGCGCAAAACCAAGTGAAGTGAAAATGATGATGATCGATCCGAAAATGGTGGAGCTAAGTGTGTATAATGGCATTCCGCATTTATTGGCACCGGTTGTAACAGATCCACGTAAAGCGGCACAGGCATTGCAGAAAGTTGTATCGGAAATGGAGCGACGCTATGATCTGTTTTCACATTCCGGTACAAGGAATATTGAAGGATATAACGAATATATCGATATAGGTAATGAAGGTGCAATGGAGAAACAGCCTAAGCTTCCGTATATTGTCGTAATTGTCGACGAGTTGGCGGACTTAATGATGGTTGCGTCCAGTGAAGTGGAAGATGCGATTACACGACTTGCCCAAATGGCGCGTGCAGCCGGAATTCATCTCATTATCGCAACACAAAGACCATCTGTGGATGTTATTACCGGCATCATCAAAGCGAATATCCCTTCCCGTATTGCATTTGCTGTGTCATCGTCTGTCGATTCCCGCACAATTTTGGATATGGGCGGCGCCGAGAGATTACTTGGTCGCGGCGATATGCTTTATTTACCGGCAGGGGCATCGAAACCTGTCCGTGTGCAAGGTGCATTTGTAAGTGATCATGAAGTGGAAAGAATTATTAACAGTGTCATTGAGCAGCAAAAAGCTCAATATGAGGAGGCGATGATTCCGACCGATGAACCGATTGTTGACGTAATGGACGAAACGGACGACCTGTATGACGAAGCCGTACAACTCGTAATGGAAATGCAAACCGCTTCTGTATCTTTATTGCAGCGTCGATTCAGAATCGGGTATTCACGTGCAGCACGAATTGTCGATCAGATGGAGCAGCGCGGAGTTGTCGGACCACCAGAAGGAAGTAAACCGCGTCAAGTGCTAGGAAATAGATACTAGAAAACCTTGACATTATCGGACTTTTCGGAATATATTCTTTTCTATAAGTTTTTAAATAAATTCGCTAATTTTTCACAATAACATGACACATTTAAAGAAATATGTTTTCTTTTTTCGTTTAAAGTGTTATATTATTCACGAATTAGTAGGAATGTTGTACATCAGATGTCTGATCTCTATGTTATGGTGGTGATACTAATTGACAATTAAAGCAGATCATCGTCATTTATACTTACAAGTTATTGATCGTTTGAAGTCAGATATAGATAAAGGGACCTATCGTGAGAACGAAAAATTACCCTCTGAATTCGAACTTTCAAAAACATTAGGTGTGAGTCGTGCAACGCTTCGTGAAGCACTGCGACTTTTGGAAGAAGAAAACATTATTGTCCGACGTCATGGTGTCGGTACATTCGTCAATCCAAAGCCGGTCTTTACATCAGGCATTGAACATTTATCGAGTGTATCATCTATGATTGAAAACGCTGGTATGAATCCAGGCACAATCTTCATCAGTGCAAAGGAAGAAAAAGCCACGGAAGATGATGTGGAACGTTTCCAAGCTGACATTGATGACAATGTTATCACGATTGAACGTGTAAGAACGGCTGACAATGAACCGGTCGTCTACTGTGTAGACAAAGTACCGGCAAATTTATTGCCAAAAGAATTTATAAGTAATCAAAAAGTTTCTATTTTCTCAGCTTTAGAGCAAACTGGATCTATCCGTGTTGCATATGCAGTGACATATATTGATCCTGTAGGCTTCCACGATGAAGTATCACCGATATTGAAATGTGGGCCGGAAACAGCATTACTTGTATTAAAGCAACTTCACTATGATGAAAATGATCGTGTTGTTCTTTATTCAAAAAATTATTTCAGAGCTGACAAATTCAGCTTCCATGTAGTACGTAAACGGGTGTAGAACAATAATTTCTATTATTTAATTCCTGCTAATATCAATTACCTTTGAGGGGGACTCATTAATGAAAAAGCGTAAATTTGGTTTATTAATTTCTTCTGTAGTAGCAACTGGTGCAATTTTGGCGGCATGCGGAACTGACGAAGAGTCAACTGATTCAAAAGACACTTCTAAAAATGATTCTAATTCTGGTTCTGAGACAAGCACTGACACAGGTTCTGGCGATTTCTCAATCGCAATGGTTACAGACGTTGGCGGCGTAGATGACAAATCATTCAACCAATCAGCTTGGGAAGGTGTTCAACAATTCGGTGCTGACAACGGCCTTTCTAAAGGTGACGGTGGTTTCGACTACTTACAATCTCAATCAGATGCTGACTACAACACAAACTTAAACAACTTATTACGTCGTGACTTCGATTTAGTATTCGGTGTTGGTTTCATGATGGGTGATGCAATTGAAGAAATCGCTAATGACAATCCAGATGCACAGTTAGCATTAATCGATGCTGCAGTTGAAGCTGAAAACGTAGCAAACATTTTGTTCAAAGAGCAAGAAGGTGCTTTCTTAGCTGGTGTTGTTGCAGCTTCAATGTCTGAATCAGGCAAAATCGGTTTCGTAGGTGGCGTTGATATCCCAGTAATTAACCGCTTCCACGCTGGTTTCATCGAGGGTGCAAAAGCTGTTAACCCGGATATCGAAATCCAAGTAAACTACACAGGTGTTTTCGATGATGCATCTAAAGGTAAAATCGCTGCGAACTCAATGTACTCTTCTGGCGTAGATATTATTTTCCACGCTGCTGGTGGTACTGGTAACGGTGTATTCTCAGAAGCTAAAGAGCGTAAAGCAAAAGATCCAGATGCTAACGTATGGGTAATCGGTGTTGACGCTGACCAATACGCAGAAGGTCAAGTTGATGACTCTACAAACATCACTTTAACTTCTATGTTAAAAGGTGTTAACAACGCAGTAGTGGATATCGCTACAAAAGCGAAAAACGGTGAGTTCCCAGGCGGTGAAACAACTGTTTACGGTTTAGCTGAAGACGGTGTTGGCTTAGCAGATTCTCGTGGTGCGATTCCTCAAGAAGTAATGGATAAAGTAGAAGAATATAAAGAGAAGATTGCTTCTGGCGAAATTAAAGTTTCAGAAGAAAAACCTAAAGATAAATAATAATTCTTAATGGAGTAATCATCATAGGGGAATTATTCCCTATGATGATTTTCTAATTTACAGGTTCGTTTTAAATATTCAGTAAATTTAGTATTGAGAGAAATGTAAGCGTTATATTTTCATAGAATTGCAAGATGAGATACTTATTTAGTGTAGATTTCGTCTAAAAAAATTAATAGATGAAAGATTTTACCAAAAATCTTTCATGTGTTAATTTTATAAAAATAATTTTAAAGATAAATAGCCTAAGGGAGTGAGTCTAGTGGAATACGTGATTGAAATGCTCGGGATCCGCAAAGAGTTCGGTAATTTCGTAGCAAACAACAATATCACCCTCCAGTTAAAAAAAGGCGAAATTCATGCACTACTAGGAGAAAACGGTGCAGGTAAATCGACTTTAATGAATGTACTTTTCGGTCTATATCAACCAGAAGCCGGAGAAATTAAAGTACGCGGAGAATCAGTAAAAATTACAGATCCAAACAAAGCAAATGATTTAGGAATCGGAATGGTACACCAGCACTTTATGCTTGTAGAAAACTTTACGGTTACGGAAAACATCATTTTAGGTAGCGAACCTACGAAATTGGGAGCTATCAACATAAAAGATGCCGCAAATGATATCGCTGCATTATCGAAGAAATACAACTTGGATGTGGATCCATATGCGAAAATTGAAGATATTTCTGTCGGAATGCAACAGCGTGTAGAAATTTTAAAAACATTATACCGTGGTGCGGAAATCCTAATTTTTGACGAGCCGACTGCATCATTAACACCACAAGAGATAACGGAATTAATGGCGATTTTAAAACTTCTGATTAAAGAAGGCAAATCGATTATCATCATTACGCATAAGCTGAAAGAAATTATGGAAGTATCTGACCGTGTAACGATTATCCGTAAAGGTGAAGGGGTTGGAACTGTCGTAACGAACGAAACAAACCCGGATCAGCTTGCGGAATTAATGGTAGGCCGACAAGTAGAGTTCAAAACAGAAAAAGGGGAAGCAAACCCTACTGAAGAAATCTTTAAAGTCGAAAACCTTGTTGTAACGGATTACCGAGACATCGAAAAAGTAAAAGGTCTGAATTTATCGATTCGCCGTGGTGAAATCGTTGGTATTGCAGGGATTGACGGAAATGGTCAATCAGAATTAATCGAAGCAATTACAGGATTGCGCAAAATTAAAAGCGGTAAAGTGACTTTAGGCGGCAAAGATATTACAGGCTTAAAACCGCGTGAAATTACGGAAACAGGTGTAGGACATATTCCTCAGGACCGTCACAAACACGGGCTTGTCCTGGATTTCCCTATTGGGCACAATATCGCACTACAAACTTACTATAAATCGCCAATTTCAAAAGGCATTATTATGGACTATAAAAAAATCAATGAAAAAGCACGCAAAATCATTGAAGAGTATGATGTTCGTACAGGTCAAGGCGAAATGACGCCTGCACGTGCGCTTTCAGGCGGTAACCAGCAGAAAGCGATTATCGGACGTGAAGTCGACCGTGATCCGGATCTGCTTATCGCAGCCCTTCCTACTCGTGGATTGGACGTAGGGGCAATTGAATTTATTCACTCTCGTCTAATCGAGCAACGTGATAAAGGAAAAGCCGTATTATTGATTTCGTTTGAATTAGATGAAGTTATGAACGTTTCCGACCGAATTGCCGTTATTTATGATGGGACAATCGTTGATACGGTTTATCCGAAGGAAACATCTGAACAAGAGCTGGGCTTATTGATGGCCGGTGAAAAACGTAAAGCAAAGGCAGTTAAGGAGGGGAACGAATAATGTCAAATCGAGTTGTGAATCTGCTCGTTCCACTCATCTCGGTAGTTTTAGGATTACTCGTTGGCGGTATCATCATGGTTGTCAGCGGCTATGATGCGATCGATGGGTATACAGCACTATGGAATGGTATTTTCGGAGATTCTTATTCTATCGGTAATACTATCCGTCAAATTACACCGTATATTTTAGCAGGTCTTGCGGTAGCATTTGCCTTCCGTACTGGATTATTCAACATCGGTGTTGAAGGTCAGCTGT
This sequence comes from Solibacillus sp., assembly GCF_040273735.1. Taxonomy (NCBI): domain Bacteria; kingdom Bacillati; phylum Bacillota; class Bacilli; order Caryophanales; family Caryophanaceae; genus Solibacillus; species Solibacillus sp. The sequence goes on from NZ_JBELZM010000001.1 coordinate 259,317, forward strand.
TAATGGGTTGGCTTGCAGCGGCATATGTCGGTTATGCAATTGAAGGATTACCACGTATTATCCACTTGCCATTAGCATTACTTGCGGCAGCGGCAGCTGGTGCATTCTGGGCATTTATCGTCGGTTTCCTGAAAGCAAGACTTCAAGTACACGAAGTAATTGCTTCGATCATGTTAAACTACACAGCATTATATTTAACAAATGCTGCGATTAAATCATTATCAGACGGCGGTTTCAAAACGCCTACTGTATTAGAGTCAGCGACATTACGTAATCAATGGTTACGTGAAATTACGGACAATTCAAGTCTTCACTTAGGGATTATCGTGGCACTGATCATGGTAGTTGTCATGTGGTTCATTTTAGAAAAAACAACTCGCGGTTATGAGTTAAAAGCAGTAGGGTTCAACAAAAACGCTGCTGAATATGCGGGTATGAACGTAAACCGCAACATCATTTTAGCAATGACAATTTCCGGTGTATTCGCCGGTCTGGGCGGTGCGATGGAAGCGTTGGGAACATACCAAAACGCATCGATTAAAGCGGCAGCTTCAGGTATCGGATTCGACGGGATCGCCGTAGCATTACTAGGAGCGAACAATCCAATCGGTGTTTTCTTCGGGGCTTCATTATTCGGTTCCCTGAAATACGGTTCATTAAACATGCCGAACGAAGCAGGTATTCCGGAAGAAATCGTATCAATCATCATTGCAGTAATTATTTTATTCGTAGCTTCAGGCTATATTTTACGTGTTGGTTTACAGAAATTCGGAAAGAAAAAGGAGGGCAAGTAACATGAGCTTTTTAGAAGTGTTATACTTTATCGTCCCTTCTGCCCTTTTATACGCAACACCGCTTATTTTAACAGGTATCGGGGCTCTATTCTCGGAGCGTGCAGGGGTAATCGGTCTTGGTGTTGAAGGGTTAATGATTGTCGGTGCATTTACAGGTATTTATATCAACTTGGAATACTATGCTGACTTTGGGAAAAACGTCATTTGGCTGGCTTTATTGGCATCGTTGTTGGCAGGGGCAATTTTCTCGTTGATTATTGCGGTTGCAGCTGTAACGTTCCGTGCAGACCAAACTGTTACAGGTGTTGCACTGAACATGCTTGCTGCAGCGATTACAGTATTCTTAGTAAAATTAATTTACGGTAAAGGTCAAACGGATATGGTTTCAGCACCATTACAACGTTTTGAAATACCATATTTATCAGATATACCATTCTTAGGACCGCTATTGTTCCAAAATGTATACTCCACAACAATTATCGCATTGGTTGTTGCGGTAGGAGCATGGTTTGTTCTTTACAAAATGCCATTCGGTTTACGTATTCGATCAGTAGGCGAACATCCAATGGCAGCCGATACGATGGGGATTAACGTAGCAAAAATGCGTTATATCGGCGTTATGATTTCCGGTGCATTAGCAGGTGTTGGTGGTGCTTCATTGGCTATGACATCATCTGGTGATTTCTCTGGATCAACAGTAGCCGGACAAGGTTTCATTGCGATTGCCGCGATGATTTTCGGTAAATGGCATCCACTTGGTACACTAGGTGCTGCACTGTTCTTCGGATTAGCACAGACATTGAGTATCGGTGGCGGGAACATCCCATACATTCAAGAAATCCCACCAGTAATCCTGCAAGTCCTACCATACGTTCTGACAATCCTGGCATTAGCAGGCTTCGTAGGAAAAGCAGTAGCACCAAAAGCATCAGGCGTTCCATATATCAAAGGAAAACGCTAATTATAAAACCGTCTGTACAAAGTGGATTTGTACAGGCGGTTTTTTTGTTTCTATTGGAGGTGGGCGCGAAATTTATCAGCTGAGTTGCGGAGGAAATTAGAACATCTTGAAGGTAAAGTAGAAACTATTTAGGCTAAAGTGGAAACTATTCATGTAAAAGTAGAACGATTCGCCTGGAAAGTAGAAAGTCCGAATTTTATTAACCAAGTGGCTGAAGAAAGTAGAAAGTATTGAGGGGAAAGTAGAAAGATATACGGCTAAAGTGGGATGTATTAAAGAGAAAGTAAAAAGTTTTGGGGAAAAAGTGGAAACTACTTACGGAAAAGTAGAACGATTCGCCTGGAAAGTAGAAAATTCGTATTTTATTAGCCAAGTTACGTTAGTGCATGAACTTTGAAGTTAAAGGGAATAAAATTCAGCATAGCTTGACTCAAAATATAAAAGAAGCTCAAACCCCATACAAAAACTTAGTTGGAGCCACACCCCCAGATTAAAAGGAACGAATGCTAAGAGCGTCATATCGTGTGACAACGCATTCGTGACCAACATCGTGTTGGCCTCCCGGAACGCAGCACAACGGAACCATTTAAGAAAAGCAGCTTCTAGAAATTTTATTAGAAAATGAATTTTTTTATTTTTTAACACCTTCAAACTTTTCATTCATAAATGTCACGAATTAGGGAACACTTAGTACGGATAATAATTTTGCACAAATCTAGGCAACACATGTATAGTAGAGAAGAAGCATTTATATTTATATTCACGAGGTAGTCAGGAGGAGTTTTTTTGTTTTTAACAACAGAAATTGCGAAAGGTGTTTCGCTTCATATACGACAAACCGCCCAATTTAAAACGGTGAACTTTTCGATTAAATGGAGAGCACCATTAAATGAAGAAACAGCGGCAAAGCGTACAGTATTATCGAATGTCCTGCAGCACAGCAACGAAAAATTTCCAACATCGGCAAGTTACCGCAGCTATTTAGATGACCTTTTCGGCACAGTATTGTACTTTGACACAGCAAAGCGCGGTCAGGAACATACAGTACTATTAAATGTCGAAACAGTAAACGACCAATATTTATCGCATGGCAATGTATTAAATGAAGTAATCGACCTGATCCAGGAAGCGATCTTCAAACCAAACTTCGAAAACGGCGTATTTAAAGAATCAATTGTGAACCGTGAAAAAGAAATGGTCATCCAACGTATCCAATCTATTTTTGATGACAAGTCACGCTACGCACAAAAACGTTTAACAGAAATCATCCGTCCAAACAGCGCAGCATCATTTTCTGCAAACGGAAATATCGAAGCCGTAAAGGCAATTACACCACAATCATTGACAAAAACTTATGAAGATATGCTAGCAAATGATGTCATTGATATTTACGTTGTCGGTGATATTAACGTAAAAGAAATGACAGAGCAGTTAAAAGCTGCATTCAAATTTGCTGACCGCAATGCACCACAAAAGACAAAAGAAGATACAGCTCCTGCAAACATTGAACCGTACACGAAAGAAACGCAGGAAATGAAACAAGGGAAACTGCATATCGGCTACTCGACACCAGTTCGATTTGGCGATAAAGATTTCCCGATCATGCAAATTTTCAACGGTATTTTTGGCGGGTATGCCCATTCAAAATTATTTATGAATGTCCGTGAAAAAGAAAGTTTAGCTTATTATGCATCAAGCTCTTATTCTTCACAATACGGATTACTGTTTGTCGTATCAGGTATTGAGCCGGCAAATGAAGAAAAGGCACGCCAATTAATTGCAGAACAGTTAAAAGTGATGCAAAATGGGGAAATTACTGATTTAGAATTGGCGCAAACGAAGGCGATGCTTATTAACCAGTTAAAAGAAGCATTGGATTCACCTCGTGGCCAAATTGAAATTTTTGACCAATACAAAGCATTAGACGAACCGTTTACTTTAGATACGTGGACTGCACGCTGGCAATCTGTGTCAAAAGAAGATGTGCAAAAAGTGGCACAGGATATTAAATTAGAAGCAACGTATTTCTTATGCGGTAAGGGGGAGTAATCCATGGAAACAATTGAATTCCAGCAACTAGATGAAACATTATATTACAAACAGCTAAACAATGGATTAGACGTATACATTTTGCCGAAAAAAGGCTTTTCAAAAACATTTGTGACATTCACAACGAAATATGGTTCGATTGACCGTACATTCGTACCGATCGGAGAAACAGAGCCGATTACTGTTCCGGACGGGATTGCCCACTTTTTAGAGCATAAAATGTTCGAAAAAGAAGACGGGGATGTCTTCCAAAAATTCAGTGAAGTAGGCGCGCAGGCGAATGCGTTCACATCTTTTACCCGCACAGCGTACCTGTTCTCCGCAACAGACCATATTTATAAAAGTACGGAAACATTATTGAATTTCGTACAGGAGCCGTACTTCACGGAAGAAACGGTAAATAAAGAAAAAGGCATTATCGGACAGGAAATTACGATGTACGATGATCAGCCGGATTGGCGTTTATATTTTGGTGCGATTGAAAATATGTACCATAACCACCCGGTGAAAATTGATATTGCCGGCACAATCGATTCAATTGACGGCATTACAGCCGAGCATTTATATACTTGCTACAACACGTTTTATCACCCATCGAACATGCTATTGTTCGTAATTGGTGCAGTAGATCCTGTTGAAATGATGGCATTTATTGAAGATAACCAGAACAAAAAGACATTCCAGGAGCCGACAGACTTAAAACGCTTATTTGATGAAGAACCAACAAATGTAGCGGAAAAAGAGCGTGTGCTTCATATGGATGTGCAAAAGCCAAAAGTATATGTTGGTTTAAAAGCGAAGCAAGTTGGTTTAAGCGGCGAAGAAATGCTGAAGCACGAGCTTGCCGTTCAGATCGGTGTTGAATGTTTATTCGGTCGCGCTTCATCATTCTACACAGATGTATATGAAAACGGCTTAATCGATGAATCATACGGCTATGATTTCTCATTGGAAAACGGCTACGGGTTTGCACTAATCGGCTCGGATTCAGAACAGCCCGAACAGCTTGCCAAATTGATTAAAGAGAAGCTGGCAGAAACAGAGCAAGGAAACTTGTTCACTTCTGAAGATGTAGAACGTATTAAACGAAAAAAAATCGGTTTCTTCCTGCGTGCACTGAATTCCATCGAATTTATCGCCAACCAGTTTACACGTTACAAATTCAATGATATGAATTTATTCGACGTAGTACCGGTACTGGAGACGATTACAGTGGAAGATATCCAAAAAGCATTTAAAACAATTCAAGGTGAAGAACAACAAACGGTGTTTACAATCATGCCGGTTAGCGGGCGCGATCAAAAATGAAGAAGTTTGCATTAGTTTGCGGAGCTTCCGGTGCGATTGGGCAAGCGATTTGCCAGCAGTTAGCACAGGATGGCTGGTCACTCTATCTGCATTATCATACTGGGCATACTGTCATTGACAGTATGCTCCAGGTGTTTACCGAGAACTTTCCGGATCAGGAGTTTATCCCGGTAAAAGCCGATTTCAGCAGTGACACAGGGGCGGAGCAAATTGCCGCCCAAATTTATTCATTGCAGGCGATCGTTTTTGCAAACGGCCATGCATTTTATGATTTACTGGAAAACACACCTGCAGAGGAAATGACCAAACTTTGGCACGTCCATGTACAAAATCCGATGCGGACGACGGCACTGCTCGCGGGCAAATTACGAGCGAACAAAGTCAGCTATGTGCTTGTGATTGGTTCGATCTGGGGAGACGTCGGAGCAGCAGGCGAAGTTGCCTACTCAGCTGTAAAAGGCGCCCAGCATAGCTTCGTGAAAGCATACTCGCAGGAAGCGGCGTTTAGCGGCATTCGTGTTAATGCCATTGCACCTGGAATTATTAATACAAAGATGAACGCAAAGTTTGATGTCGAAGAGCGTGAAATGATCGAAAGCCAAATTCCTTTGCAATCATTTGGAGAAGCGCTCGATATTGCGAATATGGCAGCTTTTTATTTAAGCGGACGCGCAGATTATGTAACAGGACAAATAATTCGAGTTAATGGCGGCTGGTACATATAATTTCCTGATATCCGCACATACTATTTGTGCGAGAGGAGGGAAAGCAAATGGGACTTTTACAAAACTGGGAACAATGGACAAGCTTCTTAGGTAAGCAAGTATCTGATGCAAAAGAAAGCGGCATGCCTAATAAAATGATTGAGAAGGCCGCAGTTCAGATTGGCGAGTATCTTGCGAAAAACGTTGACCCACAAAACGAGCAAGAGCGCGTGTTATCAGATTTATGGTCTGTTGCCGAAAAGGACGAAAAGCAAGCGATTGCAAGCTGTATTATGAAGCTCGTTCAAACTAAAACAACTCACTAATTAGTTTTACGGAAAAAATGCCGCTCACTGCATAAGTGAGCGGCATTTTTTCATGTATGCGAAAGTGGCGGAATAAGCTCTCTGAATTGATGAATGGTCAAAACTGGCGAATATCTCTATAAAAGTGACCATTAAAATTTACCCTACATAAAAAGTAGTAATTATTCCATACATATTGGCGATTAACTTAATAAAAACGTCTAACTAAATCCCCCTTCTGGTAAACAAAATTACCTTGCATCATTTTCTATTAGTACCAATCTTGAACTGTAAATGCACGATTGACCAACATTGATACTTCTAGAACGTGTTTTTCAAAAATTATTTCAAGAAAACTAACAAAAACGTGGCTTTCTAACTTTTCAATAGGTAGAAAATCCGCTATGATGGAACTTGTAAGAAATAAATACGTTTCTATTATGAGGGGACAGATACAAAATGGGCGAATGGTATTTTGAATATGAAATTCAAGTGAATCGACCAGGTTTATTAGGAGATATTGCATCGCTATTAGGAATGCTTCGCGTTAATATTGTCTCGATTAACGGTGTGGATGAGGAGCATCGGGGAATGCTGTTATCTACAGAGAACGAAGAATCTATCCAGCGTTTTATTTCAATCGTCTCAACAATGGAAAATATTAATGTAACAAGATTTCGTGAGCCAAAGCTGCGTGATCGGTTGGCTGTTCGGCACGGGCATTATATACCGAAAGATGCGGATGAAAAAAATACATTCCGGTTCGTACGTGACGAATTAGGAATTTTAGTTGATTTTATGGCCGAATTATTTAAAAAGGAAGGGCATAAATTAATTGGGATCCGTGGAATGCCGCGTGTAGGAAAAACAGAGTCAATCGTTGCTGCAAGTGTGTGCGCGAATAAAAAATGGATTTTCATCTCTTCTACTATGATTAAGCAAACCGTCCGCAATACATTAATGGGCGATGAGTTTAATGGGAATAATATTTTTATATTGGACGGTGCCGTGACACGTCGCTCTACGGATGAACGCCACCAGCAGTTAGTTCGGGAAATCATGGGTATGCCGACGATTAAAGTCATTGAGCATCCAGATCTGTTCGTACAGCATTCATCATATAAAATAGAAGATTTTGACTATATTATCGAATTGCGCCATGAGCCGGATGAAGAAATAACATATGAAATTATCGAAAAGAATAATATGTTATCGAGTACAGACCATTTTGGCGGATTTGATTTTTAGTAAATAAGAGGGCTTTGTGCCAACTTTATTTGAATATATTAAAAGTAGGTGTTTTTTTTGACGGAACTAGGAGCTCGCTTGAAGGAAGCGAGATTAGCTAGAGGTTATAGTTTAGATGATTTGCAAAATATCACTAAAATCCAAAAACGTTATCTAATAGGAATCGAAGAAGGCAACTATACAATTATGCCTGGTTCTTTCTATGTACGTGCCTTCATTAAGCAGTATGCTGAAGCAGTTGGTTTAGATGCGGATGAAGTATTAACTGAGTATCGAAAAGATATTCCGGAAATGCAAAAAGAAGAAGTTGCGCAATCATTCACACAAAGTCCGAGTCGCCGCAATATGAAAGCGACATCGAGCAATAAGATGATGGAAGCAATGCCTAAATTAATCGTCGCATTATTTGCGATTGTCATTATTATTGTTATTACAACTTTATACATCCAAAAAACTGGCAGTGTGCCAGATGTAGTAGAAGAAGACAATAAACCGATTGAATACGAACAAAATCCAAATTCAACACCAACAAAACCTGTTGAAGACAGCGAAGAAAACACAGATGAAGATACTGAAGAAAACACTGAGCCTGAAGAACCTGTCACAGATGAGCCTGAAGTAGCCCAAACAATCAGTGAAGGTGTTGTACAAGGTGAAGATACAACGTTTGAAGTATCGGGAACAGACAGCTTAAATGTTCGTGTTGAAGTATCAGGTCAAACATGGGTTGGTATCCGAAACGAACAACAGCAGGAGCAAGTAAATGCAACGGTTTATAATGCTGGAGATATCGTAGAAAATGATTCAACTGCAGATGGCTATGCAAGAATTCGTTTAGGGAATTCAAAAGTGGCTAAAGTATATGTAAATGATGTAGAATTGACATACGCACAAGATCGTATGACGCAAAATATCATTTTAAAATTAGTGAATGAAGGACAAGGAGAGTAGTCATCTTAAAAGATGGCTCTTTTCTTTAGACGAAAGGTGTTAACAAATGAACATTCCAAATAAGATTACAGTCTCGCGCATTTTATTGATCCCACTATTTGTGATTGTAATGATGTTTGATTTCGGTTGGGGAAATATGACGCTGTTTGGCGCGGAAATGCAAGTGAACTATTTTGTCGGGGCACTGATATTTATTTTCGCTTCTGCAACGGACTGGGTAGATGGCTATTATGCCCGCAAATATAATCTAGTGACGAACTTAGGGAAGTTTTTGGACCCGCTTGCAGACAAGCTGCTCGTTTCCGCTGCCTTTATTTTATTGGTGGAAATCGACTTGGCACCTGCATGGATTGTCATTATCATTATTTCGCGTGAGTTCGCGGTAACGGGACTTCGATTAATTTTAGCAGGACAAGGGGAAGTCGTAGCGGCGAACCAGCTTGGTAAAATTAAAACTTGGGCTCAAATCGTGGCGATTTCTGCATTAATTTTACACAATACGATTTTTACATTAGTTGGCATACCTTTTGATATGATTATGCTTTATGTAGCATTATTCTTTACAGTATGGTCTGGATGGGATTATTTCTATTTAAACCGTCGTGCATTATTGGATTCAAAATAAATAAAATTTCTAAAACTAGGTTAGAATTTCTTTTAGGATAGGTAATAGTAATAAGTATCCATAAAAGATAGAACAGGACTCGTGCATGAGAGGAATGTTTTTCTAATCTAGTTTTCTTTATTCTTACAGCAGTTGCCAAAACAACTGCTGTAAAAAAAGCCTCTGGCAGATGTCACAGATTTTCTTAAGGAAAGGAAGTCAGCCTACAACGGTTGCTTCGTGCGACAACGGCTGACTGACCCACATCCTGTGGGCCTGAATTACGCCAAGGTGAAATTGATCTATAGGGGGTTTTAGGAATGAATGCAGAAATTATAGCGGTAGGATCGGAATTACTATTAGGACAAATCGCCAACACGAACGCAAAATTTATATCGAGCCAGCTTTCTGAACTTGGCATTAATGTTTATTATCATACAGTTGTAGGGGATAACGAGGCGAGGCTTTTAGAGGCGATCAAAATTGCGGAACAGCGTGCGGATATTATAATCTTCTCAGGTGGTCTAGGTCCGACAAAGGATGATTTAACGAAGGAAGCGATTGCGAAGCATTTAAATCGTACGTTAGTGTTTGATGAAACGGCGCTGTTTGCAATTGAAGAATTCTTCTCGAAGCAAAGACGACCGATGACGGAAAACAACCGGAAACAGGCGCTTGTACTGGATGGCTGTGATGTATTGCTGAACCAGCACGGTATGGCACCGGGAATGTTTTTGGAGGAAAATGACCGTATTTATATTTTACTGCCAGGTCCGCCGAAAGAGCTTGAGCCGATGTTCCAATATGAAACGAAGCCGAAACTTGCGGCGCTTCTGCATGACGGCGGCGTTATTTTATCGCATGTACTACGTTTTTACGGTATCGGCGAAGCAGATCTGGAAACCCGCATACAGAACATTTTGGATGAACAGACAAATCCAACCGTTGCCCCGCTTGCTTCAGATGGTGAAGTAACATTGCGCATTACGGCAAAAGCGCAAAACGAGCCACAGGCATTCCGTCTTATTGAATTGAAGAAACGTGAAATTCTCGATATTGTCGGAGAATACTATTACGGGGTAAATGATGAATCATTAGGATTCAAGCTTGTACAAATGCTTCTTGAGAATGAGTTAACGGTTTCCGCTGCCGAAAGTTTAACGGCCGGTCTGTTCCAGTCGGAGCTGGCGGAAGTTCCAGGTGTCGGGTCCGCATTAATCGGCGGTGTCGTAACGTATACGAAAGAAGCGAAAATCCAACACCTCGGTATTTCCGGTGACCTGCTTGATGAATATGGTATCGTCAGCAGTGAATGTGCTGCCGCAATGGCGACACAAGTCCGTGAAAAGTTCGGTACAGATATCGGTGTCGGGCTGACGGGTGCAGCAGGACCAGGCGATCACGACGGACAGCCTGCAGGATCAATCTGGGTTGGTATTAAGATTGGCGACACAGAGCCATTAACGTACCGACTGCAGTTAACCGGCTCAAGAAATACAAACCGGATTCGCGCGGTGAAGTTTACGTTCAGCTATTTAATGAGAGAATTAGCGAATCAAGGTTACAAAAAGCTGATTTAATTGTCGGTTTCTTTTGATAAAGGCGATTTGATTACTGATTTAAAGGTATTTAGAAACATTCAAAGAAAAAGCGAAAATATGTTCGCTTTTTTCTTGAATGTTATCTCATTAGCAAGTATAATAGAGACATAAGTTAAATAAAGCTTTTTCTTAAGGAGGAAATAGTTTGAGCGATCGTAAAGCAGCATTAGATATGGCGTTAAAACAAATAGAAAAACAATTCGGTAAAGGTTCTGTCATGAAGTTAGGTGAGAACTCGAACAACAAAATCGATACAACTTCATCAGGTTCTATCGCAATTGATGCAGCATTAGGTATAGGCGGATACCCGCGCGGACGTATTGTAGAAGTTTACGGACCAGAATCATCTGGTAAAACAACAGTTACATTACATGCCATTGCAGAAATACAGGCTAACGGCGGTACAGCAGCATTTATCGATGCTGAGCACGCACTTGACCCGGTATATGCACAAAAATTGGGTGTTAACATTGACGAATTATTATTATCACAGCCGGATACAGGTGAACAAGCACTTGAAATCGCGGAAGCATTAGTACGTTCTGGTGCGATCGATATTATCGTAATCGACTCTGTAGCAGCATTAGTACCAAAAGCAGAGATCGAAGGCGAAATGGGTGACTCGCACATGGGTCTTCAAGCACGTCTAATGTCTCAGGCATTACGTAAATTATCAGGTGTTATCAACAAATCGAATACGCTTGCTATTTTCATCAACCAAGTACGTGAAAAAATCGGTGTTATGTTCGGTAACCCGGAAACAACTACAGGTGGACGTGCCCTTAAATTCTACTCTTCTATCCGTTTAGAAGTGCGTCGTGGTGAAGCGATTAAGCAAGGTACAGAAATTATCGGTAACAAAACGAAAATCAAAGTTGTAAAAAATAAAGTAGCGCCACCATTCCGTACAGCGGAAGTTGATATTATGTACGGTGAAGGGATTTCAAAAGAAGGTGAAATCGTCGACATCGGTGCAGAACTGGACATCATCCAGAAGAGCGGTTCTTGGTATTCTTACAACAGCGAACGAATTGGCCAAGGTCGTGAAAATGTAAAACAATTCTTCAAAGAAAACCCTGCAATGAAAGAAGAAGTAACAGAAAAAATTCGTCAACACTTCGGTATCGGCGAACTAGGCTACACAATCGGCGCCAACGATACAACTGACGAAGAAGAACTGGACGAACTAGAATTATTCGAAGACGAAAAAGAATAATGTTACAGACCCAAGCGAAGTAGTTTGCTTGGGTTTTTGTATTTGTTGGGGGTATGGATGGGGGAGCTGTTTAGGTATAGGGGCGCGGACTTTGGTCAAAGTACCTGCGGGTGAGGTAATCTGTGATTTTATTAGAACAAACATGGGGTTTATTAGAAGAAGTCTGAGTGATATTAGAAGATTAGGAGCAGATAATAGAAGATGGGACGGACTTGGCCCATTTTGACTGAATTTTGCTAGAGAAATTCGGTGAAAAAGTACAGCAAGAACTTTAATTAGAACAAACTTTACGATATTAGAAAATCTCCACCTGATATTAGAAGATTTGAAGACGATATTTGAAATTCGGGACCACTTATTAGAAGAAGTGCTGAATATATTAGAAAATCGAAAGTTTATTAGCACAATTAAAAATATATTAGAACATTTTATAATTTATTAGAACTTCCAGCGGCCAGCCCCGCCTCAATTGGGTATCTCCTGGAAAATTAGGGTATACTAGAACAACAGGGCCCGGGTACTCTATACTATGATACCGAACCCTATTTAGAAAATTTTAGGGTATACTAAACCTATCGCTTCTACCAATACAACTCACCCAAAAAATATAAAAAACCCCATAAACCATGGCTATTCTTGACATACCTAATTTTGAACTATACAATTAAAATGTATAATTTCTAAATTTTGAAATGAATAGGCGGTATGTTTGAACAATTCAGATATATTTAGCCGAATAAGAGAACATCAGACATATATAGGCATAGGAGGGAAACGATATTATGGAAATGATACTCCCTGCTTTGCTAGGATTCGCTGTCGGTGTCGCTGTTATCTATTTCTACATGAAAAACGTGAATGAATCAAAAGTGACTGGTGCAAAGCATGTTGCCGAACAAATCGTGGAAGACGCGAAACGTGAAGCAGATGCACTTAAAAAGGAAGCACTGCTTGAAGCAAAGGATGAAACTCACAAATTTCGAACTGAAGCGGAAAATGACATTCGTGACCGTCGTGGAGAGCTTCAGAAACAAGAGAACCGTTTATTGCAAAGAGAAGAAAACCTTGACCGCAAAGATGATACTCTGAACAAAAGAGAGATAAGCTTAGAGCGTAAAGAAGAAGCTCTGGCTAGCAGACAACAGCATATTGAACAGATGGAAAGCAAAGTAGAACAACTTGTTGCAAGTCAAAAAACTGAGCTTGAGCGCATTGCAGCTCTGACGCGCGAAGAAGCGAAAGAGGTTATCTTGAAGGAAGTTGAAAACGAACTTTCTACAGATATCGCTGTAATGACGAAAGAATCAGAATTGCGTGCAAAAGAAGAATCAGACAAAAAGGCTCGAGAAATTTTATCACTTGCATTACAACGCTTTGCAGCCGACCATGTTGCAGAAACAACAGTTTCCGTTGTAAATCTGCCAAATGATGAGATGAAAGGCCGCATCATTGGTCGTGAAGGCCGTAACATTCGTACTTTAGAGACGCTTACAGGTATCGATCTGATTATTGATGATACGCCTGAAGCAGTTATTTTATCCGGCTTTGATCCGATCCGCCGTGAAACAGCTCGTCTTGCATTGGAAAAACTAGTTCAAGATGGTCGTATTCACCCCGCACGTATCGAAGAAATGGTAGAAAAATCTCGCCGTGAAGTGGATGAGCAAATCCGTGAAACGGGTGAGCAAACAACATTCGAAGTAGGTATTCATAACCTGCATCCGGATTTAATGAAGATCCTTGGTCGTATGAAATACCGTACAAGCTATGGTCAAAATGTGTTGAAACATTCAATCGAAGTAGCCCACTTAGCAGGATTACTTGCAGCTGAACTAGGTGAAGATGTGACATTAGCGCGTCGTGCAGGTTTACTGCATGATATCGGTAAAGCAATTGACCATGAAGTCGAAGGAAGCCACGTTGAAATTGGTGTGGAACTGGCAACGAAGTATAAAGAACATCCAGTTGTTATTAACTCAATTGCATCCCACCACGGTGACACAGAAGCAACTTCAGTTATTGCCGTACTTGTAGCAGCAGCCGATGCATTATCAGCAGCCCGCCCAGGTGCCCGCAGTGAAACATTAGAAAACTATATTCGCCGCCTTGAAAAGCTGGAAGAAATTTCGGAAAGCTATGACGGCGTTGAAAAATCATTCGCGATCCAAGCAGGTCGTGAAGTACGTATCATCGTACAACCTGAAAAAATCGACGATCTAGCATCTCATCGTTTAGCGCGAGATATCCGCAAACGCATTGAAGAAGAACTCGATTATCCAGGTCACATCAAAGTGACAGTTATTCGTGAAACACGTTCAGTGGAGTATGCGAAATAATAATATTTTATATTTATCAAAAAACCCCATTTCGTAGGAGCTAATCTATGATATGGGGTTTTTATTATTAAATAAAATTGCTATATTATTCATTTTCATTATAGAATGAAATTAGTTTTACAAATAATGGTTTTTATAATGCAAAATGTAAATTATAAAAAATATTAATAACATAAATTCCATAGGCAACTAGGCTATTTAAAGTGTAATTATTAAGTGCAGTTCTATGTGCTTGAAGATGTTCTCCCTATATTAAATATTTGAAAGAGGGAAATGAAGATGATCGATATCCATAGCCATATTTTATTTGGTGTAGATGATGGTCCAAAGGAATTGCAAAATACACTTGAAATGTTGCAAAAAGCTGTCGATGAAGGAATAACAGCAATAATAGCAACATCACATAGTTTCCATCCTCAATACCATGTACCACCAGAAGCGGTGCATAAACAAATTTCGATTATAGAGCAACAGGTAAGCAGATTTAATATTCCTTTAAAAATCTATGCTGGACAAGAAGTGCGCTTAGTTGGAAATCTTTTCAAATTAATAGATGAAAAGAAAACTTTGTCCCTTGCAAATTCAAAATATATGCTTATTGAATTACCGTCCAACACTATCCCTTTCTATACAAAAGAAATTATTATTAAGCTTAAATTAAAAGGAATAACCCCAATTATAGCGCACCCCGAGCGTAATAAAATAGTTGCAGAACGTCCAAGCAAGTTAGAAGAGTTAGTGAGGGAAGGGGCAATGACGCAAATTACTGCTGGAAGTCTGGCAGGACAATTTGGAAAAAAGATTCAAAAACTTTCATTGGATTTAGTGAAAGCCAACTTAATCCATACTTATGGTTCTGATGTCCATAACCTTACTACAAGACCATTCCTCTTTAATGAAGGATTATCTTTTTTAGAGAAAAAGAAACAACTACATGCAGTTGAGCTATTTTTAGAAAACAATGCCCGAATAATTGAAAATAAAGATTTTATATTATATGAACCTGAAGAACTACCCTTAAAAAAATCCTGGCAAATTTTTTAATTTATATAACTTACCGCTTACTGCCTGTTCTGTTCTGCTGAAAATATATTCAAGCAATACATGTAATATTTTAGATTCAAGAATATAAAAAGAAATTATTAATTCAAATGAAGGTGATTAATTGATTAAGATTCAAACGCAAGTTGAGGAGTGGAGAATGGCAAAGCTACCTCACTATTTGCAGAAAGAGCTTGAAAAAATTACAAATGACAACAAGTTATTAGAAGATCACTTTTATCAATATGTGAAATTCGGTACTGGTGGCATGCGTGGTGTCCTAGGTGTTGGTACGAATCGGATGAACATATATACAGTGCGTCGTGCAGCGGCAGGTCTTGCCAAGTATGTATGTGATGGCGGTGAGAAAGCGAAAACTAGGGGTGTAGTCATTGCATATGATACGCGTCATTTTTCGAAAGAATTCGCTGTTGAAACTGCAAAAGTTTTAGGTGCTTACGGAGTGCATAGTTATGTGTTTAGTGAATCTCGCCCGACACCAGAGCTTTCATTTGCCGTCCGTTATTTATACGCCTATGCGGGAGTTGTAATTACGGCGAGCCATAATCCGAAACAGTATAACGGTTTTAAAGTATACGGTGCAGATGGAGCACAGCTTGTTCCTGCGGGTGCAGACGCAATTGTTTCCTATATGGATAAGATTGAGGATATATTTTCGATTGAAACAGTGGAGTTTGAACAGTATGGTCAATATATTTTAGAAAAGATTGACGAGGCTTATCAGTCGAGTCTGCTTCAACTAAAAGAACAGCCTGTGAAAAGTAATATGAAGCTCGTTTACACACCGCTTCACGGTGCTGGTTTAGTGCCTGTATATGAAGGGTTAAAAGCATTTGGTTTCGATGAAGTACATGTTGTTGAAGCACAAGCACTTCAAGATGGTGCTTTTTCGACTGTTCCTTATCCAAATCCGGAAGAAGCAGCAGCATTTGAAATGGCAATGGAATTAGGTCATCAAGTAGGTGCAGACTTACTGCTCGCAACAGATCCGGATGCAGACCGTCTAGGTGTTGCGGTTAGAAACGGCCAATCGTATGAACTTTTAACGGGTAATCAGTTAGGGGCTTTACTGTTAAACTATATTTTGCAAACAAAGCAAAGCAATAAAACTCTACCTGAAAATGGGGTAATGATTAAAACAATTGTCACATCGGAATTAGGAGCCAAGATTGCTGCTCATTATGGCGTGGAGACTATTAATACGTTAACAGGATTTAAATACATTGCCGAAAAAATTGCTGAATATGAACAGTCAAGTGCTTATATGTATTTGTTTGGCTATGAGGAAAGCTACGGCTATTTAATCGAACCATTCGTACGTGATAAAGACGCGGTGCAAGTGGCGTTAAAAGTAGCGGAAATGGCAAGTTTCTATGAGTCACAGGATAAGACATTGCTTGATACCATAGAAGATGTGTATAAACAGTTTGGCTACTACAAAGAAGCGCTCATCTCTAAGGTTTTTAAAGGTAAATCGGGTCAAGAAGAAATGGCCCTGCTGTTGGATACAGTTCGACAAAATCCACCAGCTGAAATTGCTGGTAAAAAAGTTGTTCTATACGAAGATTATTTAACAGCGACAGCAACTGCTATTACAGGTGATAAGCTACCGATCGATTTACCTAAAGAAAATGTACTGAAATTCATACTTGAAGATGAATCGTGGATTGCTATCCGCCCATCCGGAACCGAGCCGAAATGTAAATACTATTTTGGTGTAACTGGTGAAAGTGCTAGTCAAGCTTCAGAACGATTGGAACAATTAAAATTGAGTTTTATATAGATTATGTAAAGGTGTTTAGAATGAAATATTCTAAATACCTTTTTCATTTTAATAGAAGAAAAACTTGAATAGTAGGTATATATTAGATGTTTCGAGACTATACTATTAGAAAGATATTTATAGAATCTATTTTAATGCACCAAAATAGTTGAGACTCAACAAATCGTCAATCAGTCTATCTACTACACTTTATCAAACATATTTCATCTTTAAAACACTACCATTGCCACTCTATTATTCACAGCTAAAACTTCACTAACTTACTTAATCACAACCAGTTAATATGTGAAAAAATAATAGAAGGAGCTGTGATTCGTTTATGCAAATCCCATTACATGCAAAGCGCTATGCATTCACACAAGTCGTAAAGCTGTCCCCAATTGCCGCAAGTAAATTATTATACTGGAACAAATTCAAAACCCGTTTAAACCTGGAAAACCCAAAAACCTTTAACGAAAAAATAATGTGGCTCAAACTATTTGAAGATGTTGAATTTAAAAGAAGATTTACAGATAAGGTGAAGGCACGCGAATATATGATTACAGTCGGCTATAACTATTTACTGCCACCGCTGATCGGAATTTTTGATGAAGTGGAAGATATTATTTTCGAACAACTACCAAGGAAATTTGTTTTGAGATGCTCGCACGGTGATGGTATGACAATAGTTTGCGAGAACAAACGTGAAATGGATTACCGGGAAACAAGGCTGCAATTATCAGAAATGATGGCAACGGATTATTCGTTGAAATTTGCGGAACCTCACTATGCATCGATACTGCCTAGAATAATAATCGAGCGTTTCATCGAATCATCAACTGGCAATGATACACAAGAATACAGCATTCATTGTTTCCATGGTGTACCTAAGATTATCGAAACTACTTTCCACCGTTTTACACCGAAAGAGCAAACGCTCATGTTAACGCCGGATTGGTTTAATACAAATTATATTAAGAAAAAGTATCCGTTTGATGAAGGAAAAGCGAAACCTGCGCAGCTGGACGAACTGCTTGCCATTGCGAAAAAGCTGAGTAAGCCGTTTACGTATGTACGGATCGATTTAAAGGTAGTAGATGAGAAAGTTTACTTTAACAACTTTACATTCACACCGGACGCTTGTTTAAATAACCAAATTCAAGAAGATGACAGTTTGAAGCTTGGACAATGGCTTGATTTGGATATTGAAAAGTCAAGGCATCCTGTTTCTGTAGCCCGTTCCAAATATTAATCACTTTAACTGATTAGGAGGATTCCCATGATACCGATTGTATCTATTATTGTGGCAACACACAATGTTGAATATTCGATAAGAGAATGTCTGAAAAGCCTGCAGCAGCAAACATTGCAAGAGATTGAAGTGCTAATTATGAATAATGGTTCTTCTAAAGGAACGGCTCTTATTTGTGAAGAATTCGTTAGTGAAGATGAGCGTTTCAGTTTATTTAACGCGCAAAACCTTACGTTAAGTGAAGCGCGCAATTTTGGGATGCAGGAAGCTGCCGGAAAATACATTGCGTTTGTGGATGGACATGATTTTGTGGAAAGTACGATGTATGAAAAGCTTGTGCAGCGAGCTGAGCAGAAGCATGCGGATCTCGTGCTGTGTGGTTATACGAAGTACTGGCCGGAAACAGAGCGAAAAAAACAGGTGAAAGTAAATGAAGCACTTTTAACAAAACCGAACCCTGTTAATTATTATCTTACAAAGCATAATGAAGCCTATATTGTGCCATGGAACAAACTGTTTTTACGTTCCATCATTATGGGAGAACAATTATATTTTGATAATTATCCATTTTTTGAAGATGTTGGGTTTATCGCACAGTACTTATCGTTTGCGAAAAAGATCGCCATTGTGAATGAAGCGCAGTACAACTTTGTGCAATATGAGGAAATGCTGATGAAAAACTATAGTCCGTCCATTGCTCATTCCCATGCGCAAACATATGCACAAATGAAGCAGTTTTTTGATAAAAGGCAATATCGTAATGTAATTGAGGGATTAAATTTACGTCTATATATTCATCGTTATCATCATGTGCTGTTAACGACGTCAAATACACGCCAAGTAAAATCGCTGGAGCGTCAAATTATCCGGGAAAGCAAAAATTTTTCCCAGCTTCCTTGGAATCTGCGCATCATGAAACCGTTAGTGAAAATGAGGGTGTATCCGGCATTTTTCCGGTTGGTTCATAAAGTAAGGGCTTAAATAGAGGGAGAGAACTCGTTACTGTACAAGAAAAATTCGAAGCTGGATAAGGGGGAATATTTGTGATATTAGTCGTTGGTGGCGCGGGCTTTGTTGGAAGCCATGTCGTAAATTTGTTACTGGAAAAAGGGCCGGTCGTTGTGTATGATAATTTATCCACAGGACACCGCGGATCAGTCGATGAGCGGGCTATTTTTATTGAAGGCGATCTATCGGACCAAAAACGGTTAACGCAAATATTTACATTGTTTCCGGTTCAATCTGTACTCCATTTTGCAGCATCGGACTCAGTCAACGAGGCAATGGGGAATCCTGAATATTACTATGAAAACAATGTCGGCGGCACATTGGCGTTATTAAAAGTCATGCGGGCGTGCAGAGTAAAAAATATCGTTCTCTCTTCGGCGGTTACAGAAGAAAATGAGCGACAAGGGCAAAAGTGTATGATTGAACAGATGTTGGAAGTTTATACGAAAGCTTATGACATGAATGGAATTGTTCTTCGTTATAGTAAGAACAGCAGCGTACAAGCTTCGGTAAGCGGAACTCCGGAAGCTGCGATTTCTGAAAGGAAAGATAACAGTGGTTTTAACAATGTGTTCGATGTAGCAAATGCACATTTATTGGCACTTGAAGCGTTGGAACGGGAGGAGCCGGCATTCAGAATGTATGATTTGTCGGCGGCTAGCCCGAAAAATACGAACGAAGAGCTTGGCTGGCAGGCCGAACGAAATGTTCATGAAATGATTGAAGATGCCTGGAATTGGCATGAAAACTCAAAATGTTAGCTTCTTACTCTGTTACAATTCAATTTGTAGCAGTTTTTTTGCGTCTAGTATAAAAACAGTGGTAAAATAATTAGATGTTGAAGAACAGAAAGAGTGGTTTTAAAAATGAAAGTATTATTTATAGGCGATATCGTCGGTTCAATCGGTCGCGATGCTGTGGAGCAGTATTTGCCTCGATTAAAGAAAAAATATAATCTTGATGTAGTGATCGCGAACGGCGAAAACGCTGCAGCGGGCCGCGGCATTACACGTGCGATTTATAATGATTTACTTCAAATGGGTGTTGATGTCATTACAATGGGTAACCATACATGGGACAACAAAGACATTTTTGATTTTATTGATGATGCAGATTACTTAGTGCGTCCGGCAAACTTTTCGAAAGATGCACCAGGACGCGGTATGACGCAAGTATCGAAAAACGGTGTGACAATTTCAGTCATCAATCTGCATGGCCGCGTGTTTTTACCACCGCATGAAGATCCATTTGCGATGGCGGTCGAAATGGTCGAAGAAGCGAAAAAAACGTCGCCAATCGTATTTGTCGATTTCCATGCTGAAGCGACAAGTGAAAAAATCGCATTAAGCTGGCATCTGGATGGAAAAGCATCTGTCGTTGTTGGAACACATACACATGTTCAAACAGCGGACAACCGTATTTACCCAGGTGGCACAGCATACATTACAGATGTTGGTATGACTGGTCCGTATGATGAAGTATTGGGTATGGGCAAAGATAATGTCATTTATAAATTCCTGACAAATATGCCGGCACGCTATGAAGTACCGAAAAAAGGCCGCGCTGTATTAAGTGCATTCTTTGTAGAAATTGATGATAAAACAGGAAAAGCCATTCGCCAGGAACGTGTATTGATTAATGAGGATAATCCGTTTCGCGGCTAAGTAAACATTGAAGATTTAATCACCTATTACTGAACATGAGAGGCAAACGTCTTTTCAAATCAGTGATAGGTGTTTTTTTGTTGCGGATGAATTTAGTTATGGGTTCTTTTTGATTGCAATTGAGAATTATAAATGAAAGTGAGGATTATACAGATAAAGGCGATGATTGTCCGTCTAGAATTGAGTTTCAGGTTTTGTAGCATGCAAATTGCTGGCAACTTGGAACTGAGGATTAATGTTACACTTTAAGGATTAAGTCATACGTATTAAGAATTATAATTGCAGCACATATAATAAACCTGTAAAATCCAATGAATTTAAAAATTGATAATAGTATGGCAGTAGAAAATAGAATAAAACGAAAAGAGTATGGAAATAAATGTATTAAAAAGGGTGGAAGAAAAAGATGGGAAAAAGAATGGCTTGGCTGATAGTTGTTTTATGGATGTTGCTCATTTTTTATTTTTCACACCAACCAGTATTTGAATCGAGGGAATTGAGTACAATGATTACAAAACGATTGATAGAGATTGGAGAAAATGTTACACCAATAGAAAATGTGAAATTAGATCAGATTCATCATTTTGTCCGGAAAAATGCGCATTTCAATATATATTTTTTCCTCGGTATTTTTACGATGCTGGCACTAAAAATAAGTGGGGTGAAAGGTAATCGCAGTGTAGTTATCGCACTAATTATTTGTATAATCTATGCAGTTACCGATGAATTTCATCAATTATTTGTTCTCGGCAGAGGTGCTCAATTAAAAGACGTTATAATTGATTTGGTTGGAGCTACTACTGGTATTGCTACTGCCTCTCTTATTGGTATGAGAAGAAAATCTAGAATGGCTAATCTAAACAAGGGTCTTTGAAGTTAGTGTGCATAAATATGATTGTGAGTCATGGTAGAAAGTGAATTATTCTATAATATATTGTTAATCTGAGAATAGAATCTTGTCGAATACAAGATTCTATTCTCTTTTTTTAGGAAGAATGAATAGTTTCTCACTCGTATGAATATGCTAAAACTACTAATTATTTGGATTAGTAGTTAATCATCTATTAAGGTGGGGATATCGTGAATATTTTAGTGACGGGCGGGGCGGGGTACATCGGTTCACATGCCTGTATTGCATTAATTGAGGCAGGACATTCAGTAGTCGTTATAGATAATTTAAGGAATAGTAGCAAATATTCCATAGAGAGTATTAAGAGAATTACAAATCAAGAAATTTCTTTTTGTAAAATAGATATTTCGGATAAATCTGCGGTTGAAAGGATTTTCGAAAAGAATTCATTTGACGGTGTGATTCATCTGGCTGGATTGAAAGCAGTCGGTGATTCAGTAAAAAGACCGTTGGAGTATTATGAAAATAACCTCATGAGTACACTTTCCATTCTAAATGCATGCCAGAAGTTTAATGTGAATCGATTTGTATTTAGTTCTTCTGCTACAGTGTACGGAGAAAATAAAGTGCCTTTTACAGAAACGATGGAATTAATGCCAACTACTAATCCGTATGGCGAGACGAAGGTAATCTGTGAACGAATTTTAACTGATATTGCTAAAATTAATCCGGCATTTTCAGTTTCCATTTTGCGCTACTTCAATCCGATTGGTGCACATGAAAGTGGCTTAATCGGTGAGTCACCAACTGGTATTCCCAACAATCTCATGCCATACATTACACAAGTTGCTAAAGGAAAGCATCCATTTCTAAATATATACGGTAATCACTACCCAACAACTGATGGTACAGGGCAACGTGATTATATTCATGTTATGGACTTAGCTGAAGGACATGTAGCTGCGATGGAGCAGATGACTGAAGGGGTTCATATTTACAACTTGGGAACTGGTCGTGGCACAACAGTATTAGAGTTAGTAAAAGCATTTGAACAAGCTACTGGAATTACAATTCCCTATAAAATTTCGGTACAAAGACAAGGAGACATTGCAACGTGTTATGCAGATGTTTCAAAAGCACAGCGACAACTACAATGGTCAGCAAAACGCGATTTAATCGGCATGTGCCGTGATGCATGGCGCTTCGAGCAAAACTTTCAAAAAGTATAAGCCTTAATTATTTTCTATCTATCCTACTCTATCCATTCTAATATAGCGACATTATCTAATCCTACTTTGCCAATCTGCTTTTAACTAATCAAGGACAAACTAATCAGGAGGCACTTCATGAAAACTAGATGGAAGTGGGGAATTGGCATTACTATTCTTTTTTGTATAGTATCGCTGATTGTCTCGCTTAATGTATACGGAGATATTAAAAGTACTGCAAATGAAATCTATACCCCTCTTCAACTTAATAATTCAACTATTCGTTCACAACCTGTTGACATTAAAATAAAAGCAGAACCGTTTTCAGCATTGCTTTTAGGCGTAGATGAGCGCGGTGGAGACTCAGGTCGTACAGACACGATGATTGTTTTAACAGTTAATCCATCGCTCCAAACGACAAAAATGCTTAGCATACCTCGAGATACGTATATCGAGATTGTAGGCAAAGGATTTGAAGATAAGATTAACCATGCCTACTTTTATGGTGGAATGGAAATGTCAGTTAAAACAGTAGAAAACTTTTTAGAGATTCCAGTAGATTATGTAGTGAAAGTTAATATGGAAAGTTTTGTTGATATTGTAGACATTGTAGGAGGTATAACAGTTGATAATGGGTTAGATTTTTATTATGAAAATGAGCACTTTCCAATTGGTGAATTGACATTGGACGGAGAGAAATCTCTGAAATATGTTCGCATGCGTTATGACGATCCGACAGGTGACTTTGGCAGACAAAATCGACAAAAGCAGGTTATCCAGGGTGTCTTAAAAAAGGGGTTGTCTCTAAATACGGTTTGGAACTACAAATCTATTTTCAAAACAGTAGAAAAAAATATAGAAATGAATATCCCATTTAATGATTTATATAAACTTCAAAAAAATTATAGTAATAGTTTAAAAAACATTGAGCAACTTCACATAAATGACGGGAAATCGATGATAAAAAACAGAATTTATTATTATGTGCCGGATGAGAAGGAACTTTCTGATGTAAAAAAAAATATACAAGAGCATTTAGGAATAAAGAATGAACGAGAACTTGGGAAGTAGGTATAATTTAAATTAGATTATTAGTGATAAAGTCTCTATAGATAACATATAAAATATAATTAATCTTCAAAAAGACCTAAATGAATTAGCTATTGAAGGGGTGTTTTAATGAAAACAGTGAAAAAAGCCATCATTCCAGCAGCGGGATTAGGTACAAGATTTTTGCCTGCTACAAAAGCGATGCCTAAAGAAATGTTACCGATTGTCGATCGCCCTACTATTGAATTTATCGTTGATGAAGCAATTCAGTCGGGTATTGAAGATATTATTATCGTAACTGGAAAAGGAAAGCGGGCAATTGAAGATCATTTTGATCGAAATGTAGAACTTGAGCAATATTTAATAGAAAAAGGGAAAGTTGATTTGTTGGAAAAAGTGAATAAATCTTCGAAAGTCAATATTCATTATATCCGTCAAAAAGAGCCAAAAGGATTAGGGCATGCTATTTGGTGCGCACGTAAATTTATTGGAAATGAGCCATTTGCTGTGCTTTTAGGTGATGATATTGTACAAGCAAAAGTGCCATGTATAAAGCAATTAATCGCACAATATGAACAAACGCTATTTTCTGTTATTGGTGTTCAACCTGTATCACATGAAGAGACAAATCGCTACGGTATAATCGACCCAATTAACAATGAAAATCGATTGTATCGCGTAAGACAATTTATTGAAAAACCTGAATTGGGATGTGCACCATCAAATCTTGCAATAATGGGGCGTTACGTATTAACGCCTGAAATTTTTACGTTTTTAGAGCTTCAGGAAGTTGGGGCAGGAGGAGAGATTCAGTTGACTGACGCGATTCAAAAATTAAATGAAACACAGCCCGTCCATGCATATAACTTTGAAGGGAAGCGCTTTGATGTAGGCGAAAAGCTGGGATTTATATTGACAACAATTGAGTTTGCTCTACAAAATGAGGAGTTGGCCGCCGAGATACTTAAATTTCTGGAGCAAAATTATAATAGTACTTTAAAATTACCGTTAATGGAGGGAATCGGTTGAAAGTAGCGGTAGTTGGTACAGGATATGTAGGATTAGTAACAGGTGTCACTTTATCTGAAATTGGTCACCATGTGACGTGTGTAGATATCGATGAAGTTAAGGTAGACAAAATGAAAAAAGGAATTTCTCCTATATACGAGCCTAACTTATCAGAATTGATGGGAAAGAATATAGAAGCTGGAAGATTAAAATTTACAACGAATTATGAAGAGGGATTTAGTAAAGCACAAGTGATCTATATTGCTGTTGGAACACCGGAAAATGATGATGGTTCCGCTAACTTACAATATGTAGAACAAGTAGCCACAACAATCGCACTAACTGCCAAGCAAGATACGATTGTTGTAACAAAAAGTACCGTACCAGTTGGCACGAACGATCGATTACAGCTAATAATCGATCGTACTAAATTATATCATATTTCGATTGAGGTAGTGTCAAATCCTGAATTTTTAAGAGAAGGAACAGCAATTTTGGATACTTTTCAAGGAGATCGTATTGTAATTGGTGCTAAGAGTGAAAAGGCAGCCAAAATTGTAGCTGAGGTGAACCGTCCATTTAATATTCCAGTTTACACAACGGATATTCGGAGTGCGGAAATGATTAAGTATGCTTCTAACGCTTTTTTAGCAACAAAAATTAGTTTCATTAATGAAATCGCTAATATTTGCGAACGAGTAGGAGCTGATGTGGAAAAGGTTGCAGTTGGAATGGGACTTGATAAACGAATAGGGACAGGCTTTTTAAAAGCGGGAATTGGCTATGGAGGCTCTTGTTTCCCAAAAGATACTAAGGCATTAATCCAAATTGCCGGGAATGTGGAATATGATTTTGAAGTATTGAAAGGTGTAGTCAATGTAAATAAAAAACAACAAAGAAAAGTATTATCTCTCCTATATGAGCAATTACCCCAAGTTCAAGATAAAAAAATTGGCGTTCTTGGATTAGCATTTAAACCAAAAACGGATGACATGCGTGAAGCGCCATCAATCCCTATTATTAATGAGCTAATCAAAGCAGGAGCACGAGTTTATGCTTATGATCCCATTGCGGAGGAAAATGCAAGGAAATTTTTAGATCCGTCTGTCCATTATGTAGAAAAAATTGAGGGTGCAATAGAACAGGCTGATGCAGTGCTCATTCTGACAGAATTGGACGAGATTTTAAATATAAATTTATCAATTTTTTATAGAATGAATTACCCATTGATTATTGATGGGAGAAATTGTTTTGAAATAAACCAATTGGAAAAATTTCAATATGAATATTATTCTATTGGAAGAAACACTTTAAAACCACAGTACCCTTTGATGGAAAGTCGGTGATTAAGGTGATGTTTCAATCCATTAGAGAGTCAAAAAAAAAAATTAAAGACCAAAATACACCAATGCATCAAGTTCAAATAAATAATAACAAACTTTACTTGGTTAGTAAAAGAATTATTGACATCATATTTTCGTTATTTGGAGTTATCTTATTATTTCCAGTATGTATCATAATTGCTTTTTTTATAAAGTTAGAGGATAGGAAAGGGCCAGTGATTTTTAAACAGATTCGTGTTGGAGAGAATGGAAAAACATTTCGAATTTATAAGTTTCGTTCAATGATAACGAATGCTGAGGAAATAAAGTTACTTTTAGTGAATCAAAATGAAGCATCAGGTCCTGTTTTTAAAATGAAACAAGACCCTCGAGTCACTAAATTTGGTAGGCTTATACGGAAAACGAGTTTAGATGAATTGCCTCAACTTATTAATGTGTTAAAAGGTGAAATGACCTTAGTTGGTCCAAGGCCACCATTACCTGAAGAAGTTGAAAAATACTCCAGTTATGAAATGCAAAGATTAAGAGTAACTCCTGGACTTACATGTTATTGGCAGGTAAATGGGCGAAGTAATATTAGTTTTGAACAATGGATTGAAATGGATTTAAAATATATAAATGAAAGAAATTTATTTCTTGATATAAAACTAATTTATAAAACCATTTTTGTATTATTCGGATCTAAGAATGCCTATTAATTTCCTGATTTTATAAGAAAGGTAAACACTAAGTGTCTATATTACACAATAATCCAAAAATAAAGACAGATTTTCTTATATTTTACTTATTATGGCCAATTATAATAGTCCCCAAGGAAATTCAATTTGTTGGAATTGTCATTGTTTTAGTTTATTTACTTCGTAAACATAAACTAAATTTTGATGTTTTAAGTTGTTTTATGTTGGCATTTATTACAATTTATTTGTTTTCGATTATCGTCAATCTTATTGGGAATACGTATGAATTAGAGCGAATATTTGCTACTGTAAATACTTTTAGCATATGGGTATGTTCTTTATTTTTTTACTTGATTTTTAAAGTAATTCCACTCGATTTGGAACATTTAAAAAAAATAACTTTTATTAATTACTGTATTTTAATCATTTTATGGATATCCAGTATGATTATTTACTTTATTACTAAGTTCCCCAGATTTGAAATACTCAATAGAGAGTTATATTACACAGAATGGTTTGGCAATATGCCGGTAATTAGGTTTGTCGGTTTTATGGATTATCCAAATTTAATAATTATGTTTTTTATGTTTTTCTATCCACTCTTTTTATCATATTTGAAGTATTTAAAAAATTACATTTTTAGAATACTATTGATGATCCTCGGTATACTTCCAATAATTGGCTCTTTTTCGAGAAGCGGCTATGTCATCATGTTAACTTACTTACTAATAATAAGTATTTATTTTACTTATACAAAAATGAATAGAAATTTATTTATTGCTATTTCTTTCTTTAGTCTTTCAATATTCATCCTAACGATATTTTATACAAACGCTTATAACGAGTCAGTATCTATTTTACAGGAATTATTAAATGCACGTGAAGGTAGTAATGTTAGTAGAATTTATTTAATGGTTGAAAGTATAAAAATCACACTAGTTGAATCCCCAATAATCGGTATGGGTGTAAAAGTTACTTCTTTAATTGGTTATCCACTAGGGTCTCATTCGACCTATGTAGGATTATTTTATAGAACGGGAATTGCAGGAGTTATTTTAGGTTTACCAATTTTTGTGATAATAACTTTAAAAATTTTATTTACTAGAGTGGGTATCGATATGACGGTAATTAAAATTTCAATATTAATGATGCCTCTTCTCTTTATTTTTGAAGATATAGATGGGGCAAATTGGTTAATAATAATGTATTTCCTATTAGTAGCTACAATTTTTAATAAAACACCAATCTTATATAAAGACAGTCGATAATGAGCTCACTATCTTTAAAGGAGGCGCAGGATGAGGACTTTTATAGATAAGGATTTATATTTAGGCAGTCAGTTGGAACTCATTAAACTAATTGTAAAAAATTCAAATGACAAATTTAAAACTGCTTATTATGCTATCAATTCGGACTGTATGCTTAAATATTGGAATGATATAGAGTACAGGGGGATTATCAATAAAAAGGATAATATCTCTTATGTTGATGGAATGGGCGTAATTTATGCACAAAAAATACTTAATATTCCTGTAGCGAAAGAGAGAATCGCAACGACTGATCTCTTTCCGGAATTAATGAATTATTTAAATGTGCACAAAAACAATTTAAATATATTTTTGTTGGGAGGAGAACCAGATATAGCTGAGACCGTTAAAAGGAATTTCTCGGAGATATATCCTAATGTGAATATTGTTGGAACACATCATGGATATTTTAATAAGGATACTGATAGTAAAAGTATCATTGATATTATAAATTCTTTGGATGTGAATATTTTATTTGTAGGATTTGGAAATCCACTTCAAGAAAAATGGGTAGAGAAGCATTATTTTTCACTTGAAGTAAATTCAATAATTACTTGTGGAGGGCTATTTGATTATTATGCAAACAAAGTAAAAAGAGCTCCAATTATTTTTCAAAAAACAGGTTTCGAATGGCTTTTTAGACTATTTCAGGAACCGAGACGACTATATAAGAGATATATATATGGAAACTTAAATTATGTATTAAAGGTATTATTCATGAAATTGAAGTCATGAAGAATTATAAATTAATTTTTTGCTGCAAGTTTCGTAAAATTTTGAATGAAAGGGTGATTACATGACTGTAAACTATAATCCTTTAGTAAGCATAATAGTTCCCACATTTAACAGAGCCCAACTAGTAAAGGAAGCTATTAGTAGTGTATTAAATCAGACTTATAGAAATTTTGAAATTATCGTAATTGATGATAATTCTACTGATAATACTGCTGAATTAATAAGTAAGATAAATGATGGTAGAATATATTATTTTCGTTTAAATAAGAACCAGGGTGCGCCTGCAGCAAGAAATCTAGGGCTAAAAAAAGCAAGTGGTCAATTAATTGCTTTCTTAGATTCAGACGATCAATGGGTTTCTAAGAAATTAGAAAAACAGATAGCTCTTTTTGAAAGAGAGCAACAAATAGGTCTAGTGTATACAGGGATAAAATTTATAAATAGTCAATTTGAAAGAATCTTAGTTCCAAAAGTTAGAGGAGATATTAGTAAGAGTATTTTAAAGAAAAATTATGTGGGACCTACATCTTCTGTAGTGATAAAAAAAGCATTAATTGATGAGGTAGGAGGATTTGATGTAACTCTTCCTAGTTGCCAGGATTGGGATTTATTTATAAGAATAGGCCAAGTTTGTGAGATTGATTATATTGCAGAACCCTTAGTTTTATATTTTGAGCATGAGGGTACAAGAATTTCCACTAACCCTAAGGCAGTTGTAACTGGGCATTTAAAAATTTACAGCAAATATCGCCAACATATTAAAGCTCTATCAATGAAAGAAAAGCAAAAACATTTTCTGAATATGGGAAAAATATTGTTAAAGGCTAGTCTATTAAAAGTAGATAAAAATATTATAGAGAAGAGTCGATTTATAGAGAGGATAATTTTTAAGGTTATTCGGTTCTTATTTATGAAAACTGTTAAATTTTCACCTTTATTTTCCAGTAAGTTGATTTATTATAAAAAGTTTAGAAAACGTTTGAATTTGAAAAATCCTCAAACGTTTAATGAAAAATTAATGTGGTTAAAATTTAATGAAGAAGATTCTTTAAAAACGCTCTGTACAGATAAATCTTTAGTTAGAGATTATTTAAGTAAATTAGGTTACTCCGATATATTAGTGGATTTATATCAAACATATGATAGTACTGAACAAATTGATTTTGAACAATTGCCGAATAGTTTTGTGCTGAAGTGTACACATGGGTCGGGCTTTAATATTATATGTTCTAATAAGAAAACCTTGGATAAAGAGAGTGCCATAAAGCAATTAAAAAAGTGGATGATAATTGATTATTCATTGCTGATGGGCGAATCGCATTACTCTAAAATCAAACCACGCATAATTGCAGAACAATATTTGGGTGAAGAAGGAAATAACAAACTACCAGTAGACTACAAAATACATTGTTTTCATGGGGAACCCAAAATTTTGGATATCGTATTGGATCGAGGAACAAACGAAAAAAAACACATTATGTTCAATAGTGATTGGGAAATGATTCCCTATACAAATGATAGTATTAACTTCAAGGAAGAGATTAAAAAACCTGAGAAATTAGAAGAAATGTTGGAGATGGCAAGGGGACTAAGTAAAGGATTTACGTATGTAAGAGCAGATTTTTATTATTATAATGATAAGATCTATTTTGGCGAACTAACATTTACACCTGGAGCTTGTTTAGATACAGATTATGTTGAGGGCGTTGATTCTAAGATGGGGCAGTTAATCGATTTGACTATTTTAAGAAAAGAAAACTTGAACAATAGATTGATTAGAATATGAAATGAAAAAAATCTATTCTCTCATTTATGTGACACCATCGTCTAGAATAAAATATTTGAAGAATAATTTTATAGTAAGAAGTGTCATGAAGGTGGCATCAGGTACTGCTTTTGCACAAATAATCGCTTTGTTGCTTATTCCATTTATAACAAAAGTTTATGGAGCAGAGTCATATGGAATTATGGGCGTATATTTATCTACTCTTGCAATATTGACAAGTATAGTGGCCCTTACACTACCTAGAGCTATTGTTTTACCTGAAAAAAGAGAAGAAGCACAAGCAATAACTGCTGTATCTTTTAAAATAATTATTTTTATGACTTTACTATCATTCATTTTTTTAATTTTTACTAAAAATAAAATATTGATATTATTAGGAATTGAAACAATCGGTAACTGGATACTTTTGGTCCCAATTGCAGCATTTTTTTCTGGTATTCTTCAAATTATGCAGCAGTGGGCAATTAGAGAAAATCAGTTTGGAATATTCGCGAAAACAGCAGTATATCAATCTTTATATAATTATGGAGGAAAAGTTTTAACTGGTTGGATAGCGCCAATAACTGCCAATTTAATTATTATATCATCTTTAGTAGATTTATTACGGGCCAATACTATCATGTTTTCATTAAAGCATAGATTGGAAATTAACTTTGGATTTTTCCGGAAAAATCAGTGGGAAAATCGTAGGTTATTAAAGAAATATAAGAACTTTCCTCTATATCAGGCACCTGAGGAATTTATCGATGCCATTGCTCAAGGAATTCCGGTAATCATATTAACGTTTTTTTTTGGTCCTATGAGTGCAGGGTATTATACATTAAGTAGAATGGTGATTTCTACACCTTCTTCTCTATTAGGGAATGCAATAAATGATGTATATTATCCAAGATTAGCACAAGCGTCACAAAATAACGAGCCAATCAGGCCTATTTTAATAAAGGCTACAAAAGCTTTAATCATTGTAGGGGCGTTTCCTTACACAGTGTTTTTTATCTTTTCGCCGTTTATATTTGAATTAATATTTGGTGAAGAGTGGAGAACAGCAGGAGAATATTCAAAATGGTTAGTTTTATGGATTTATATGATGTTTGTAAATGGTCCAAGTGTAAAAGCCTTACTAGTAATAGGTGCACAAAAATGGAGTCTAAAGTTCACAATAATTACACTCATTTTTAGGTTGATGTTATTAATCATTGGTGCAGCATATTTTAAAAACGAGTTAATTGCAATTATTCTCTTCGCAATACTTGGATTCATAGTAAATATAACTTTAATTTTACAAACACTTATTAAAGTGAAAAAATTCGATGAGAGTAAGGGGGGAGACATTGACTAGTTTATTTATTTGTGGAGATATTTTAAATGAGTATAATGATCAGGAAATTTGTGATCAAAATTTAAAGGAAATCATAAAAAAGTCTGATTATGCAATTTGCAATTTTGAAGCACCTATTGAAGGGTTTGGTAGTAAAATTCAGAAATCAGGTATTCATCTCCGACAAAAGAGAGAAACGGTTGAAATTTTAAAGAATACTGGATTTAACTTATTATGCTTATCTAATAATCACATAATGGATTATGGCAAAGAGGCATTAGATGACACAATAAATGAAATTAAGGAAAATAACCTAGAATATATTGGGGCAGGAATGGATTTCAAATCAGCATATAAGCCGCTAATTAAACAAATTGATAATATAAAACTAGGAATAATTAACTGTTGCGAAGCCCAGTTTGGGGTTTTAGACAATAAAAGTAACAAAACTGATGCTGGGTATGCATGGATTAATCACCGGCTTATTTGTCAGATAATTTTGAATTTAAAGGAAGAATGTGATTGTGTTATATTACTTGCACATGCCGGCTTAGAAGATGTTTCTATCCCGCAAATAGAATGGCGTGAAAAGTACAAGCTTTTTTGTGATTTAGGAGTGGATATTGTAGTAGGTTCTCATCCTCATGTTCCACAAGGATATGAAAAATATAATAATTCTTATATCTTTTATAGTTTAGGTAATTTTTATTTTGATGATAAAGAAAATCACTTGGCAAAAAGGGATAGTTCATTTTCACTTCTAATTCAGATCGATGATAAAAAGGTATCAGGTATCGATTTTGTTTACCATTATACAGAAATTAACAAAGTGCGATTAGCAACTAAAGATGAAGTCGATATTGAAGAATTAAATAATCTACTAGGTAAAGGGTATGAATATCTTCATAAAAAAATAAGTAATGAAGCATATGCAAACATACTAACAGTAACTAAGTTATTTTCGAAAACCACTAATATAAATTTTAAAAATTTTATAAAAAATAATAATTTTATTAGAAGTATGTTTAAGAAGGATAAAATTGATAAAAAAGTAACCAATATGCATTATTTAAGAAATGAATCTTATTATTATGTTATTAAAAACGTGCTTATAGATAGAATTTATAATAAAACTACCGGGAGATGAGGAAAACGTGAAGACTCAATTACTCCAAACTAGTATCTTAAGTGAATCACTCTTACACATTAAGTGGTCTGACTATTATGAATCAGTTAATACTATTCATCATTATATAGAAAGAGAAAATGGTGAACTAACGGGTTGGATAAATTCACCCATAGAAAACAATGGTGTAACGTTGAACTCAATTCTTCAAATAGCCAATAAAATCAAATTGTACGCAGACGTTTTAGTAGTAGTAGGCATCGGTGGCTCCTTTTTAGGCGCTAAGGCGATTCAAGATGCATTAACCCCTTATTTTGGGCAAATACCAAGTGGAATTGAAGTTATATATGTCGGTCACAATATGAGTGGGACCTATATAAAACAATTACTGAAAAGCCTTGAAGCTAAAAGTGTCTATATAAATATTATTTCCAAATCCGGTTCTACACTTGAGCCTGCATTGGCATTCCGGGTATTACGCAATTATATGGAAAATCGATATGGTGATGATGTTCAAAATAGAATTATTGTTACGACAGATGCTAAAAATGGTCTATTAAAGAAAATAGCAAATAGTTCGGGTTATCGACAATTTGTCATTCCTGAGAATATTGGTGGTAGGTATTCTGTATTAACACCAGTCGGACTATTGCCAATTGCTGTTGCTGGCATAGATATAACACAATTATTAGAAGGAGCGAAAAAAGCTGCACTTCAATTAAAAGAAGAAAGCCTTGAAAAAAACGAAGCCTATCGTTATGCAGTCATTCGTCACGTGCTATATAAAAGAGGGTACAAGATGGAATTGCTTGCTTCATTTGAACCTGGACTTTCAATGTTTCAGGAATGGTGGAAGCAATTATTCGGCGAAAGCGAAGGAAAAGAAAAAAAGGGCTTATACCCAAGTGGTGTAATTTACACAACGGATTTACATTCTGTTGGGCAGTTTATTCAAGATGGAAATCCAATCCTTTTTGAAACAATCCTTCATTTTAATGAAGTTGCTACAGACTGTATCATACCGTTTGACAGGTATAATCGGGATGGGTTAAATTATCTGTCGAATAGAAGCTTTAATGAAATAAATTCGATTTCCAAACAAGGTGTAATTGCTGCACATACAGATGGAGGAATTCCTGTTATACAGTTGGAATTAGAGAGATTAGATGCCTATCATATTGGTTATCTTATTTATTTTTTTATGAAATCTTGCGCGATGAGCGCTTATTTATTGGAAGTTAATCCATTTGACCAACCGGGTGTAGAGGCTTATAAGTCGAAGACACGCGAGTTAATGCAAAGAGAAATTGTTTATAAAGAATCACTTGCATAACTCCAAAAACGAAAATAATTAGTTTCTATCTAAAAACCAATCATTAAAAGAGGAGAGAAGTTTTACAAGGGGGGAATGGAATTGGAAGAAACACTCGGTCTACAAGAATTTGCAAAAATATTAAAGAAACGCTCATGGCTTATTATTATTTTAACTGTTATTAGCATTGCAATCAGTGCAGGTATCAGTTTTTATGCCTTAACCCCAGTTTATGAGGCACAAACTCAAATTTTAGTAAATCAAAACAATAGTGCTGAGGGGGTATACTCTTGGCAAACAACTGAAACCGATTTACGTTTAATCAATACGTATAATGTCATTATTACAAGCCCTGTTATTCTAACTCCAGTAATCGATGCACTCGATTTAAACTACACTCCATCACAATTAACACAGCAAATCTCCATCTCTAACGAAAATGACTCAAAAGTTGTAACAATCAGCGTGGAAGATTCAAATCCATCAAAAGCAGCAGAAATTTCAAATAAGGTAGCAGAAGTATTTAAAGAACAAATTCCACATTTAATGAGTGTCGATAATATTTCTATTTTATCCGCAGCTAAACTAAGTGAAAATCCTACACCGGTTAAACCGAATAAAATGCTGAATGTAGCGATTGGCGGTCTTATCGGTATAATGGTTGGCATTGGTATGTCGTTTCTGCTTGAATTTTTAGATATGACTATTAAGAGTGAGACGGATGTGGAAGATTATTTGGAGTTGCCGGTGATTGGAATGGTTGATTTTATTAAAGAAGATAAGCAAAAGAAATTTTCATTGAATCTCCGAAAAGCGAGGAGAAGCTAAATGGTTAAATTGAGTTTAAGAAAAAAAGGGAAGAATGTAGAAACTGCGCAAATAGCTCGAAAACTGGTAACTATTTCAGGAACGAAATCTTATATTACCGAGCAATTTCGTACAATACGCACAAACATTAAGTTTTCGATGCCTGATGAACCATTAAAGACACTATTAATCACTTCCTCAACTCCAGGGGAGGGGAAATCTACGAATGCTGCGAATCTAGGTGTTGTATTTGCACAGGAGGACAAAAGAGTACTAATTATTGATGCAGACATGAGAAAACCGACGTTGCATCATACATTTAAAACATTCAATAAGGTAGGGCTTTCGAATATTCTTGCACGAAGATCGGCCTTACATGATGCGGTCCAGGAGACGTTTATTGTTGGGCTCGATGTTATTACAAGCGGTCCCGTCCCACCAAACCCTGCGGAATTGCTTTCGTCTCAATCATTGGAGGCTTTACTTCAGCAGGTAAAGAATGATTACGACATTGTCATTATTGACTCACCTCCATTATTATCGGTGACCGATGCGCAAATATTGGCGAATAAATGTGATGGGACGATTATGATTCTAAATACTGGTGTTGTCGATAAACGAGCCGTTAAAAAGGCGAAAGCTTTATTGGAAGCTTCGCACACAAAAATTTTAGGTGTGGTGTTGAACAATTATAAAACACCGAGTCATTATAACTATTACGAGGAGTATAGTTTCTCTGAATAATTTTCTTTACATAGATACGATTTTCGTAGTCTATTTAAGAATTGAAGCGCATACAATGACGTACAGGCAATAAAAATTGCCTAAAAAAAGATAAAGCAGTACTAGATGAGGAGGAAATAGCTGTGGATTCATTAAAAGTATCATCTCGTTCTAATCCTAATTCTGTTGCAGGAGCACTCGTTGCGGTTATACGAGAGCAAGGGTTTGCTGAAATGCAGGCGGTAGGTGCAGGTGCGTTAAACCAGGCAATTAAAGCAGTAGCAATCGCTCGAGGGTTTGTAGCCCCAAGCGGCACAGATTTAATTTGTGCACCGGCTTTCGCGGACATTATCATTGCTGGAGAAGATCGTACGGCATTAAAACTACTCGTTGAAAAAAGAAGTCGTTAAATCATGAAGACCCATACACCCGCTTAGCACCCGTACAAGGCTAAGCGGGTGTATTTTTGTTTGCGAGGTATATTAAAATAGAAGAGATTTGAATTGAAAATAAATTTTCCATGTTTTTTCGCCACTTTAAAAAAATGAAATTCTCACCTCATATATTTGAATGCCACCTCGCTTTATTTCAGAACGCAACCATCTTCCATAACCAAACGTCCTCCAATAAAAGATTTCTCATATAAATTTTAGGGAATAGAAATCTTGTTTTAATTCAAAACAAGTTGTGTACAGAACTTTCCGTCAAAGGTCTGATTTTTTGACTTGATATGACATTTGCAATAGAAGAGACTAACACTTCATGTTAAACTAATGTAGGAAAAAACTATAAAAAGGCTGTGCAATACGGCAGCTGCTCGATAAAGCATCTTATACGCTTTATTTATAAATACAGAAATCTTAAGGAGATGTTGATATGTTACATCAGCTTTCATGGAAAGTCGGTGGGCAGCAAGGTGAAGGGATTGAGAGTACAGGTGAAATCTTCTCAATGGCAATGAATCGTCTAGGGTATTTCCTATACGGTTACCGTCATTTCTCTTCTCGTATTAAAGGTGGCCATACGAATAATAAAATTACGGTTCGTCCGACAGAAGTACGCGCAATTGCGGACGACTTAGATATACTAGTTGCGTTTGACCAGGAAACAATCGACGTGAACTATAAAGAATTAACACCGAGCAGTATCATTTTAGCGGATGCGAAATTCGATCCGAAAAACCCGGAAGACAGTGTTGCGCCGTTATACGCGGTACCCTTTACGGAAATTGCGGCTGAGCTTGGTACATCTCTAATGAAAAACATGGTTGCGATTGGTTCAACAGCAGCACTTTTAAACTTGGATGAATCGGTTTTCCAAAGTGTTGTAAATGAAATTTTCGGACGTAAAGGTGAAGAAGTCGTAGCGAAAAACATCGAAGCGATTGAACGCGGTCGTCAAGCGATTTCAGAGCAGATCGGTGACCGTGTAGGCACATGGGAAATTGCGCCTGCAGACGGAAAACGCCGTATGTTCATGATCGGCAACGATGCAGCGGCATTAGGTGCATTGGCAGCCGGCTCTCGTTTTATGGCGGCATATCCGATTACACCGGCATCTGAAATTATGGAATACATGATTAAAAAGCTACCATTAGTAGGTGGAGCAGTTATTCAAACAGAAGACGAGATTGCAGCGGCAACAATGGCGATCGGTGCCAACTACGGTGGTGTGCGAGCATTCACGGCATCTGCAGGTCCTGGACTTTCATTAATGATGGAAGCAATCGGTCTTTCAGGTATGACGGAGCAGCCGCTTGTTGTTTTCGATACACAGCGCGGTGGTCCATCAACAGGTTTACCGACAAAGCAGGAGCAATCAGATTTAATGGCGATGCTTTACGGTACACACGGTGAAATCCCGAAAGTTGTTATTGCGCCATCTACAATGGAAGAAGCATTTTATGATACAATTCAGGCGTTTAACATTGCCGAAGAATTACAAATACCAGTAATCGTTATGACAGATTTGCAGTTATCATTAGGTAAGCAATCGGTTGATCCATTTGATTACAGTAAAATTGAAATTCGCCGCGGTAAAATTGTCGAAGCGGTTGAAGACGAAGAGACGAAAGATTACTTCAAGCGCTATGAAAATACAGAAGACGGCATTTCTCCACGTGTCCTGCCTGGTACAAAAGGCGGTATTCACCACGTAACAGGTGTAGAGCATGATGAAACAGGTAAGCCTTCTGAAGCAACGGGCAACCGTCGCACGCAAATGGATAAGCGTATGCGTAAATTACAGCATGTCCGCTTTGAAAACCCGGTATACGTGAACGCGCCACATGATGATGCGGACGTTTTACTTGTAGGCTTCAACTCAACGCGCGGTGCATTGGAAGAAGTTCAGGAGAAACTGAACTCTGAAGGCGTAAAAGTGAATCATGCACATATTAAGCTGATCCATCCATTCCCTGCAGAAGAGATGAGTGTATTAATGGATAAAGCGAAAAAAGTGATTGTTGTTGAAAACAATGCGACAGGGCAGCTTGCAAATATTATGAAAATGAATATCGGTGGTCACGCGAAGACTAAATCGATTTTAAAATACGATGGTACACCATTCCTACCACGTGAATTAACAAACTTAGTGAAGGAGGAAATTTAATCATGGCAACATTTAAAGATTTCCGAAATTCCGTAAAACCTAACTGGTGTCCAGGCTGTGGTGACTTCTCCGTACAAGCGGCGATCCAACGTGCAGCAGCAAACGTAGGCTATGAACCAAGCGAATTGGCAGTTATTTCAGGGATCGGCTGTTCAGGTCGTATTTCAGGCTATATTAACTCATACGGTTTCCACGGCATTCACGGTCGTGCATTACCGATCGCGCAAGGCCTTAAAATGGCAAACAAAGACTTGAAAGTTATCGCTTCAGGCGGTGACGGTGACGGCTTCGCGATCGGTATGGGACACACAATCCATGCGATCCGCCGTAACATCGACATTACGTATGTAGTAATGGATAACCAAATTTACGGATTAACAAAAGGGCAAACATCTCCACGTTCTGCTGCTGGTTTCATTACGAAATCAACACCAGGCGGAGCAATCGAGCCATCATTAAAACCATTGGAAGTTGCATTAACTGCAGGTGCGACATTTGTGGCACAAGGCTTCTCAACGGATATTAAAGAACTGACAGCAATGATCGAAGCCGGCCTGAACCATAAAGGCTTTTCATTCATTAACGTATTCTCGCCATGTGTAACGTACAACAAAGTGAACACGTACGACTGGTTTAAAGAGAATTTAACGAAACTTTCTGACATCGAAGGCTATGATTCATCTAACCGCGAAGTGGCGATGCAAACAGTAATGCGCCATGAAGGTCTTGTAACAGGTATTATTTATCAGGATACTGAAACAACTTCGTATCAGGAAAAAATCAAAGGCTATTCAGAGCTGCCGTTAACAGATATCGATATTAGCTTATCAGAAGAGCAATTTGATCAGCTGACTAAGGAATTTATGTAAATAGTTATTTTAGGGCTATACAGGCTGGAGTTTCCGGCTTGTATAGTTTTTTATTGTTAAGGAAATTATAGTTTTAGGCATTGTGCTTTTGGTGAAATACTAGGAGATTCATTTGATAAGTATGCGGCGAGCGCTTTTATTGAAACAATGGGGTGGCTATAAAAAAGAGTAGCGGGCTTTGGCTTTTATTAGAACAATGGAGTGGTTTATTGGACAATAATAATAGTTTATTAGAAGAAATTGGTGTCTTATTAGAAAATCGAACAACAAAATTTGAATAAAGCATCTTTAGAGCTATTTTTGAATTCAGATGCGATAGGGAATGAGTTAGCTTGGGTTTTTATTAGAACATTGTAATGGTTTATTAGAAATAGTCACCGTGATATTAGCAAATCAGGAGATGATATTTGAACATTCCGAACACTTATTAGAATAACAGGGGGCTATATTAGAAAATCTGCATTTTATTAGAACAATTAAAAATATATTGGAAGATTTCTTAATATATTAGAACATCTCCAGCCGCCAGCCTTTCTTAAAAGAAATAGACCTTTCTCGACAAAACAAAATATAGCGGGGATACTAATTGGTTCAAATTTCGGCTCAATCGCTGATTTGTCCGTTATGACGGCAGCAATTATAATTCACATAACAGATTATCCGACTCTAAATACCATTCTTCCATTGAATTTCATTAAGTCTTTTAAGGTAACAGAAATGAAAACCCCCACTCTTTTACAACAATTTTACATATTTACATATATTCGTTTACATAGTCCCTTTATACTGAATCAAAATACATAGATAAATGAGGTAGTGTAACGTGCGCTTTCGGAATGCGATTAAATTTAAAGACCGGCTTGCCGTATTAATGATCATTTGTATTTGCTCGAATATCATTTTAACCGTATTTAGTATGGATTACTTGCGGAAAATGGAAAGAGAAGCACAGGATTTATATGAAGAAAAGCTCATGACCTTACATATGATGCAGGACATCGAACATCAGTATCTCCAAACGAATGAAAACCCGGCACATTCCACAGAGCAGTTAACCACAGCCGCTTTCGATTCCAAAATGGAGTTTTATATGAAGCAGCTGGCGAGTAATCCATCCGCCGCACTGTTTGAGGAAATCGATGCATACATAATCGAGCGGGCATCCGCACAATTAGCCAGTCATGAAAACGATATAAAATTCGGCTACAGTCTTCTATTATCGATCTCCATCATTTTAATGCTGCTTGTAGTGTTTTTCGGCATTCAGGCGATTCGCTCGATCAATAAGCCGACCCGCGAGCTGAAGCAACTATTTAAACTCGTTCAGCAAGGGGATTTAACGAAGTACGCGACATACTCTGCGCGCGATGAGCTAGGGGAAACAACGAAATACTACAATTTAATGATCGGGGATATGAAGGAGCTCCTTAAAACAGTCCGGAAAAATACAGAATCGGCGACAGAAGCGAATAACGAGCTTCAGATAAATGCCGAGCAGATTACAACAGGGGCAGTACGTATTGCAGCAAGCTCGGATGACATGTCCGGTTCACTGCAGTATGCAGCGGCCCAATTAGCGGATAATGCGGCATCTGTTCAGCAGGTGGCTGCAGGAATTGATGAAATAACAGAGCGCATGCATCATGTTGACCATTATATAAAAGAAACGATTTCCCAAGCCGTGGACGGGGAAGCAATCGTTGGGCAAAATCTAGTACAAATGCATGAGGTGGAACGGGCAATGCAAACAGCGAACAATTCGATTACCGAGTTGAATGAACAGACTCAGCATATTTCACGGGCGGTCACAATGATTCACTCGATTGCCGACCAGACGAATCTGCTTGCGCTGAATGCCTCCATCGAAGCAGCAAGAGCAGGGGAACACGGGCGAGGTTTTGCCGTTGTGGCCCAGGAAGTGCGTAAACTGGCGGAACAATCGCAGGAGTTCACAAAGTCCATTGCAACAATCATCACGAAAATTCAGCATGGGACTCTAGAAGCGACGAACAATATGGAAGATGCGATGAGAAGTGTTGATATGGGGGTTACTACAACCGAACAAAGCGCGGGCAAGTTCAGGGAAATTACGATGCAAGTACAACAGATCGGTCCGCAAATGGAGCAAGTTTCTACTATTATGAATGAAATTTCCAACCATACTCATGATGTCGCGCAAAGTTCGATTGAATTAAGCAACCGCTCTGAGGAAAATCTCGTGTCGATGCACCTTATTCAGCAACAAATTGACAATCAAAAAAATTCAACGTCAGAAATTTATCAAGACATCCAAAGCATCGCTAAAAATATGCGTTCCTTAACACATGCAGTAAAACGATTTCATATTTAATCAAAATGCTTTTGACGAGTTTTGTCGAAAGCATTTTAATTTTTGTTATATTACTGTAATATTTATAAGTAATTTACAATAAAAGATAAAAATACGATAAAATTTGTAATTATTTTCTGAAAACTGATGAAATTTATCATGAAAACTGGTATCTTTAATCAAGAAGTCATATTAATGAATGATATGTAAATTTATTCCATAATACAATACACCTAAAGTCATTAATTTAATATTAAGAATATTTTTAATAATGTAGCTTTTATTAAATTATTGACTGTAGTAGAATAGTGGTATAAAAATACGTATTTTATTAGTTAATACGAAATTATATAGAGAGAATAGTTAGTAGAAAATACTTGTTTCGCACCATTTCATTTCAATGCAGACTTCATTTTTCTGAATGTTTGAAAAAGGGCAGAGTGTTATGTTCAACGTGGCAAATATTTAATAATTGCTGTGATCAATTAGATTTGTCATTAGATAAATATATTAATTAAGGGGATGTATTTTTTATGAACAGTCAAATTCAACTAATCGTACCGAAGTGGTTTGTCCAGGATGAGCTACATATTATCGAAACGATCGTTAGCAAAACGTCAGCGGATACTGGTATTGTCATTGCCGGTGAAAACTTTGATTCAACAAAGCGATGCCGCCCAACTGTACGCCTTTATATGATCCAATTATTGGATGATCAATATGAAATAACAAAAGAATTGGATGCCTTCCAATTCGACACTGCTGAAGAAGCAAAACAATTTTGCGCAAAGCTGCCTGAAATGACAGCTATTGATTTGGTAATGTTAATGAACAAGGAAGAGCCTGTATTTTCTATTTAATAGATTAATCCAGCTTTGTTGAATGAATCTTCATTTAACAAAGCTTTTTTTGTTGTTCTTTTTCCGAGGGTCCGTATTTGTATTTTAGTGGAGAAAGGCTACAATAAAGGAGAACAACTAGAATAAGGAAGTGATTTAAATGGCTAGAGGTGTATATATTCACATTCCTTTTTGTCATCAAATTTGTAACTACTGCGATTTTAATAAAGTATTTTTTAAAAATCAGCCAGTTGATGAATATATTGAAGCGCTTGGCCGGGAAATGGAAATGACGGTTGCGCAAATGCCGGAAGCGTTCTCGAATATTGAAACGATTTTCCTTGGTGGCGGTACCCCGACTGCATTATCTGCAAAGCAAATTGAAAAATTATTGTCGCTAATTACGAAACATATTCCGATGTCATCCGTAAAAGAGTTTAGTAGTGAAGCAAATCCGGATGAGCTGACGATCGATAAATTGCAGGCACTTTATAATGGAGGCGTCAATCGTTTAAGTATGGGCGTACAGTCATTCGACCAGTCA
Source organism: Solibacillus sp. (assembly GCF_040273735.1). NCBI lineage: Bacteria > Bacillati > Bacillota > Bacilli > Caryophanales > Caryophanaceae > Solibacillus > Solibacillus sp. The sequence continues at coordinate 302,583 of NZ_JBELZM010000001.1, forward strand.
CTGCTAAAGAAAATCGGACGTACCCATTCGAATGAACATGTATATGAAACGATCCAAAACGCAAGAAATGTTGGCTTTAAAAATATAAGCATTGATTTAATGTATGGTTTGCCTGGCCAGTCGATGGAGCAATGGCAAGAAACGCTTGAAAAGGCTTTGGCATTGAAACTGCCGCATTATTCAGCATACTCGCTTATAGTTGAGCCTAAAACGATCTTTTATATCCAGTATGCGAAAGGGAAGCTCCATTTGCCGACAGAAGATCTTGAAGCGGACATGTACGGTGTTTTGATGGACAAAATGGAAGCGCATGGATTGAGGCAGTATGAAATCAGTAATTTTGCGAATGAAGGCTATGAGTCTACACATAATAAAATCTATTGGGATAATGACGAATACGCAGGATTTGGCGCTGGTGCTCACGGTTACTTGGAAGGAGTACGCTATTCCAATGTCGCACCGATCAAAAAGTATATTGACACAGTGATGGCAGGAGAGCGTCCTTTATTGCATGAGCATGAAGTTACAGGTGATGAGAAGCTGGAAGAGCAGATGTTTTTAGGATTGAGAAAATCTGCCGGCGTGACACATGAAGAATTTGAAATGAAATTCAGTCAGCCGATGGTTTCTATATATAAGGAAATAATCAACCAGTTACTGGAAGAGCAACTGATTGAACTTGACGCTGAAGGGATCCGTTTAACAAGAAAAGGCCGGTTTATCGGCAATGAAGTATTTCAGCGGTTTTTAGTAGGGGAATAAACTTTTTGCAGCGGTGCTTTAAAAAAGTTAAAAAAAACGGACGAATTCATTGACATCATTTTAGAGATTTGCTAATTTATAAATATATTAGCACTCCTCTTAATTGAGTGCTAACAGAGGTGAGAAAGATGTTAACAAATCGGCAGTTACAACTATTGCAAGTAATCGTAGACGAATTTGTGATGTCAGCACAGCCTGTTGGTTCGCGTCAACTATCCAAAAAAGAAGGTATTACGTATAGTGCTGCTACAATACGTAATGAAATGGCAGATTTGGAGGAGTTAGGTTTTTTAGAAAAAACACATACTTCTTCAGGCAGGGTACCTTCTGAAAAAGGGTATCGCTTTTATGTCGACCATTTACTTCAGCCTCAAATCATTACGAGTGGCGAAGTAGCACAAATCCAGTCGCTCTTTAAAAAGCAGATTGTTGAAGCAGAACAAATTATAAAAGAATCCGCAAATATATTATCGGAGTTGACGACATACACGACGATTTTACTCGGTCCGGATGTTCAAAAACATCGTGTCAGAAAATTCCAGATTGTGCCGTTAACAGAACAAACAGCGGTGGCTATTATCATCACAGATAACGGTCATGTAGAAAATCGCACATTAACGTTACCACCGGGTTTTAACCCGCATGATATTGAAAAAATGGTTAATATTTTGAATGACCGCCTAGTTGGTGTACCGCTGTATGAGCTTCCGATAAAGCTTCAAAAAGAGGCGATTTCGGTATTGAAGTCACATATTCATGCATCGGATTCGATTGTCCGTTCATTGTTATCCATTACTTCAAACCATCACGAAAATAAAGTTTATTACGGTGGTAAATCCAACATGTTGAATCAGCCGGAGTTCCATGACTTAGAAAAAATGCGAATGCTGATGGATCTGATCGACAAGGAAAGCCAAGTTCAAACTTTATTCAATGAACAGAAAAATGGTATTCAAATCCGAATAGGTTCAGAAAACAATCATTTAGCGATGGAAAACTGCAGTGTCATCACCGCCTCTTTCCTTGTAGGGGAAGAACAGCAGGGGGCGATCGCAATTATCGGTCCGACGCGTATGGATTACCGACGTGTTGTTACATTATTGGATGTCATGGCAAACAGTCTGTCCAGAGCGTTTTTCGATAAAAAACAGTAAAGCCATTGATTCAGCGGTCACAGCGTTATACATACCGCTGAATTCATAAATGATTGATACTCGAGGAGGAAAAGAAGTGTCAGAAACAAAAAACAATGAAGAATTGCAGCAGGAAGAAACTACGGAAGAAGTAGTGGAAACAGCTGAAACTACCGAAACAGAAGAAAATGCAGTAGATGAAAAAGATCAGAAAATCGCAGAACTCGAAGCGAAACTGGCTGAAGAGGATGCGCGTTACCTGCGTTTGCGTGCCGACTACGATAACTTGACGCGACGTAACCGTTTAGATCGTGAAGCGGCTGAGAAATACCGTGCACAAAGCTTATTAACTGAACTTTTACCGGTGCTGGACAATCTAGACCGCGCACTGCAAGTAGAAGTGACGACAGAAGAAGCGGCTTCGTTGTACAAAGGTGTACAAATGGTATATGACCAGTTACTTGCTGCAACGCAAAAAGAAGGTCTTTCAATCATTCCGGCAGAAGGCGAAAGCTTTGATCCGAACTTCCACCAAGCTGTAATGCAGGAGCAGGACAGTGAAAAGGAAGCAGGCATCGTTTTACGCGAGCTGCAAAAAGGGTACCAGTTAAAGGACCGTGTACTGCGTCCGTCAATGGTATCTGTAAACGAGTAATTTAGTGCTTTTCGGTACTATTTATATATTTAATTAAATTTGATGTTTTTATATCAAACACATTTTGTTTTTTACTATTAGGAGGAAAATTAAATTATGAGTAAAATTATCGGTATTGACTTAGGAACAACAAACTCTTGTGTATCTGTATTAGAAGGCGGAGAACCAAAAGTAATTCCAAACCCAGAAGGTAACCGTACATCTCCATCTGTAGTAGCATTCAAAAATGGAGAAAAACAAGTTGGTGAAGTAGCAAAACGCCAAGCTGTAACAAACCCGAACACAATTATTTCTATTAAATCAAAAATGGGTACGAACGAAAAAGTTAAAGTGGAAGATACTGAGTACACTCCACAAGAAGTATCTGCAATGATTTTACAATACTTAAAAGGCTATGCTGAAGAGTACTTAGGTGAAAAAGTAACAAAAGCTGTTATTACAGTACCTGCTTACTTCAACGATGCTCAACGTCAAGCAACTAAAGACGCTGGTAAAATCGCTGGTTTAGAAGTAGAGCGTATCATCAACGAACCAACAGCTGCAGCATTAGCTTACGGTTTAGATCAACAAGACGTTGACCAAAAAATCCTAGTATTTGACTTAGGTGGCGGTACATTCGACGTATCGATCCTTGAATTAGCTGACGGCGTATTCGAAGTATTAGCAACAGCAGGTGACAACAAACTTGGTGGGGACGACTTCGACGACAAAATCATCGCTTATTTAGTAGAAGAGTTCAAAAAAGAAAATTCAGTAGACTTATCAAAAGACAAAATGGCAATGCAACGTTTGAAAGATGCAGCTGAAAAAGCGAAAAAAGACTTATCAGGTGTAACTTCTACTCAAATTTCATTACCGTTCATCACAGCAGGTGCTGATGGCCCGCTTCACTTAGAAATGTCATTATCTCGTGCGAAATTCGATGATTTAACAAAAGACTTAGTTGAGCGTACAATCGTTCCAACTCGTCAAGCATTATCAGATGCAGGACTTTCTGCCTCAGAATTAGATAAAGTAATCTTAGTTGGTGGTTCTACTCGTATTCCTGCAGTAGTAGAAGCAATCAAAAAAGCAACTGGTCATGAACCACACAAAGGCGTAAACCCGGACGAAGTAGTAGCAATGGGTGCTGCTGTACAAGGTGGCGTATTAGCTGGTGACGTACAAGGCGTATTATTATTAGACGTAACACCATTATCATTAGGTATCGAAACAATGGGCGGCGTTATGACGAAACTGATCGATCGTAACACAACAATCCCAACATCTAAATCTCAAGTGTTCTCAACAGCTGCAGATAACCAGCCAGCAGTAGACATTCACGTATTGCAAGGTGAACGTTCAATGGCTGCAGACAACAAAACACTTGGTCGCTTCCAATTATCTGATATTCCACCAGCACCACGTGGTATTCCACAAATCGAAGTAACATTCGATATTGATGCAAACGGTATCGTATCAGTTAAAGCGAAAGACTTAGGAACACAAAAAGAACAAACAATTGTGATCCAATCTGATTCAGGTTTATCAGAAGAAGAAATCGAGCGTATGGTGAAAGATGCAGAAGCAAACGCTGAAGCAGATACGAAACGTAAAGAAGAAGCAGATCTTCGCAACGAAGCAGACCAATTAGTATTCCAAGTGGATAAAACAATCACAGACTTAGGCGAGCAAATCACAGAAGACGAAAAGAAATCTGTTGAAGATGCACGCGACGAGTTAAAAGCAGCTTTAGAAAAAGGCGAACTTGAAGGCATCAAAGCTTCTAAAGAAAAATTAGAAGGCGTATTACAACCATTAGTAATGAAAGTATACGAACAAGCGGCAGCAGCAGCTCAAGCACAAGGCGGCGCTGAAGGCTTCGAAGGCGCAGCAGACGCTGGTCAAAAAGATGACGGTATCGTAGACGCTGACTTTGAAGAAGTAAAAGACGACAAAGACAATAAATAATTCTTTCTGATTTCCACATAAAAGCCAAAGACCGCTTGCGGCTTTGGCTTTTAAGCTTGTCATGAGCCCCATTTTTATTCGGGAGATTGGGCGAGGCAAGGCGGAGTGAAGCAGCGATTTTAATCCGTTTTAGGAAGTATCGCCAGTGGTTCGCGGGAGTTGGAGTTTTATTGGAAGAATTAGGCGAGAAAGTAGAACTTATGGGAGTGAAAGTAGAAAGTTCAGGGGCTGAAGTGGAAATTTTTCGATGAAAAGTAGAACAATTCACCCGTAAAGTAGAAGTTTGATTTTAATTAGAAGATTCGCTTGAGAAAGTAGAACTTATGGAAGCGAAAGTAGAAAGTTCAGTGACTAATGTGGAAGCTATTCAGAGAAAAGTAGAAGTCCTCGCCTATATTGTAGAACTTATTGAAAAGTCGGTTAATAAATCTTAACAAACCTTGACTCAAATTAAATAAGAAGCCCAAACTCCATACCAAACCTGAGTTGTGTGGAGTGGAGGGGCCGACTCCTTGGGGATTAAGCGTGCGCGGAAAATCCACTTGATGTATGCCGCCGTAGAGGCATACATCAAGTTAGTTGGAGCCACGCCCCCAGGAAAGCGTGCCCCGTAACGCAGCACAACGGGCTCTATGAAAGAAACGAAGTTTTTATAACTTTGAATCTAAGTAGAAGCAACGGACTTTATGAACAATCCGAAACATTATTTAAATTCACATAAGATGGACCAAAGCAAAAGCTATACATCAATTTTTCAACATGTTAAAATAGACGTTATGTAAAAAGAGCGGAGAGTGAACAATGAGTAAGCGCGATTACTATGAAGTACTTGGCCTGAGCAAAGGTGCAAGCAAAGATGAAATAAAAAAAGCGTATCGTAAATTATCTAAACAGTATCACCCTGATTTAAACAAAGAAGAGGGCGCGGACGAAAAGTTCAAAGAAGTCGCGGAAGCCTATGAAGTGCTGTCAGACGATCAGAAACGTGCCCGTTATGACCAGTTCGGCCATGAAGATCCAAATGCCGGCTTTGGCGGGGGCGGCTTCGGAGGTGGCGCTGGATTCGGCGGTTTCGAGGATATTTTCAGTTCGTTCTTCGGAGGCGGCCGACGCCAAGATCCAAACGCCCCACGTAAAGGTGACGATCTTCAGTTCCGTATGAACATTTCTTTCGAAGAAGCAGTATTCGGAAAAGAAACAGAAATTGAAATTCCAAAAGAAGAAACATGTGATACGTGTCACGGCTCTGGTGCAAAACCAGGTACGCAGCCGCAAACATGTTCACAATGTAATGGTGCGGGTCAAATTAACCAGGCGGTCGACACACCATTTGGCCGTATGGTAAACAAACGTTCATGTCCATCATGTCGTGGTCAAGGTAAAATCATTGTGGAGAAATGTACACCATGTCGCGGTACTGGTACGATTACGAAAAAGAAAAAAATCAAAATCACGATTCCAGCAGGTGTGGATGATGGCCAACAATTACGTGTAGCAGGTCAAGGTGAGGCAGGATTCAACAATGGTCCGGCCGGCGATTTATACATTATTTTCAATGTTCGCAAGCACGAGTATTTCGAACGTGACGGCGACGATATTTTATATGAACTAAAACTAACAATCCCGCAAGCTGCGTTAGGTGATGAAATCGAAGTACCGACAATTCACGGGAAAGTGAAGCTGAAAATTCCTGCAGGCACACAATCCGGTGCACAATTCCGCCTGAAAGATAAAGGCGTAAAAAATGTACACGGCTATGGCATGGGGAACCAGTATGTCATCGTAAACGTTGTCACACCGACGAAATTAACGGAAAAACAAAAACAATTGTTACGTGAATTTGCAGAAATAAGTGGAGACATTCCGGAAGAACACGGAAGCTCCCTGTTCGACAAAATTAAGAAAAAAATTAAAGGCGACTAAGGAGTGTATTGCAAGTGAAATGGACAGAACTTTCGATTTTAACAACGCATGAAGCTGTTGATGCAGTGACGAACATTTTACACGAAGCTGGTGCAAGCGGTGTAGTAATTGAAGACTCAAAGGAATTAGACAAAGAGAGAATCGATAAATTTGGTGAAATTTACGCACTGAATCCTGAAGATTTTCCGAAAACAGGTGTCATTGTAAAAGCATATTTATCGGCTTCAAGTTTTTTAGCGGAAACAATCGAAGAAATTAAGCTTGCAATCGCAAACCTTGTTAACTTTGATATTAATATTGGCGAAAATGTATTAACCCTTTGTGAAGTGGATGAAGAAGATTGGTCAACGGCGTGGAAGCAATACTACCATCCGGTAAAAATTTCGGAACGCTTCACAATTGTACCGACTTGGGAAGATTACAAACCAGTATCAACGGATGAGCTGATCATCGAGCTCGATCCGGGAATGGCGTTCGGAACAGGAACACATCCTACAACAGTTATGTGTCTGCAGGCACTTGAAAAAGTTGTACAACATGACCACGCAGTAGTCGACGTTGGTACAGGATCTGGCGTACTGTCAATAGGTGCTGCTATGCTTGGCGCGAAAAGTGTTCATGCACTGGACTTAGATGAAGTGGCAGTAAATGCAGCGCGTGAAAACGTTGAATTGAATAAAATGAGTGATATTGTTGAAGTATTCCACGGCAATTTATTGGACACAGTAAAAGAACCTGCTGATATTGTCGTAGCGAATATTTTAGCAGAAATCATTATGTCATTTACAGATGATGCATTTTCAATTGTAAAACCAGGCGGTATTTATGTTACATCGGGTATTATCGGAGCGAAGAAAGATGATGTAAAAGCAGCTCTTGAAAAAGCCGGATTTGTCATTGAAGAAGTCTTAATGATGGAAGATTGGGTAGCGATTATTTCACGTCGTCCTTAATTAAATCGTTTAATCGAAAATCGAACATTTTGCTATTGGGCAAAATGTTCGATTTTTACGTTATCAACAAGGAGTGAAGACAATGCAAAGATATTTTGTAGATACACTGGATAATGATATGGACCAATTTATCATTTCCGGAGAAAACGCGCGCCATATTTCAAAAGTAATGCGCATGACGGTAGGAGAAGAAATCATTGTTGTGCATGACAATGTAGCATATGTTTGTGAAATTATCGAGCTGGATCAGGATGTCCATGCGAAGAAAACAGGTACGACAATCCCTTCACCGGAAATGCCGGTTAAAGTCGATATTGCATGTGGCCTGCCAAAAGGCGATAAACTGGAACTGATTGCACAAAAAGCGACAGAGCTCGGAATGTACGCATTAATTCCGTTTGCTGCGGAACGTTCGATTGTAAAATGGGATGATAAAAAAGCGAAGAAAAACCAGGAACGCCTTCAAAAAATCGCTCAGGAAGCGGCTGAGCAATCGCATCGTACATATGTCCCGAGTGTTGCACAACCAATTAGTTTCAAACAGCTTGTACAAACATTCTCTAACTATGATGCGGTATATATTGCAGATGAAGAAGATGCGAAGCTGGTGGCACGTACGACATTTAAACAAAAGCTGCAGTCGTTAAATACTGATAAAACACCGCGCATCTTATGCATTTTCGGTCCTGAAGGCGGCATTTCCCGCAATGAATTGGCAGCATTGCTCGAAGCCGGTGCACAGACAATGTCACTTGGGCCGCGTATTTTACGCGCAGAGACGGCACCGTTGTATGCGTTGGCTGCGATTTCTTATGAATTTGAATAATTGAATGCGTTTTAAATAACAGTGCCAAAGAAAGCAGAAAGCCTTAATTTCTCACGTAAAGAGAAATTAAGGCTTTTTGTTTTAAAAATATCTCAAATTAAATGTATTTCCGCCTTGTATAACGAAATTCAAATATGTATAATGTTTGTATAATATAAGACAGCGTCTATGGACAGAAATTTATTGTAAATAGCTTTATTGTGAAAATTTATTAATATTAACAGTGAAAAGAATTAATTACACCTCTGAACATTATACAAATTAATCTGTGTGAGTGAAACATTGTACAATATTGAATCGAAACAGGGAGGAACTATAAATGAAAAAAATTGCAGTGGTAGGGGCAGGACCTGGCGGATTAGCAGTCGCCATGTTATTGGCGCATAAAGGTTATGAAGTGACGATTTATGAAAAGCAGGCTTATGTAGGTGGGCGAACAAGCGAAATTAAGCTTGGTGATTATAAATTTGACATGGGCCCGACTTTTTTAAATATGTTGTACATTGCAGAAGAAATTTTTGACCTAACAGGCCGTAATATACACGATTATGTGGATTTGATTGATTTGAATCCGATGTATCAATTAATCTACCATAATAAAAAAATTAATATGACACGTGATGCAGATGAGATGATTCGTCAAATCAATGAGCTTTTCCCTGGGAATGAGGGGAGCTACGAGCGTTACATGGAGCAGACGCAAAAGAAACTAGAAGTGCTTGCCCCTGTGCTGCAGGCTCCGATGAATAAGCTGACAGATTTGTTCAACCCGAAAGTTATGAAAGCTTTTAAAGAATTGGAAGTTGGAAATTCTCTTGTTGATACGTTGTCCAAGTTTTATAACGAAGAGGAATTACAGCTCGCTTTCACATTCCAGGCAAAATATTTAGGGATGTCTCCATGGGAAAGTCCTGGCGCATTTTCAATACTTTCGTATATTGAACATGCGTACGGCGTTTATCATATTAAAGGCGGCATCAATAAGCTGACGGAAGCAATGGGAAGAGTTGTGCTGGAATCGGGCGGGAAAATTCTTCTCAATAACGGCGTAAAAAAATTGAAAACTAACGGCAGAAAAGTGACGGGTCTACTACTGGAAGATGGTCAGGAAATCGAAGCGGATGAAGTAATTATTAACGGAGATTTTGCACATGCGATGACAAATCTTGTTGAGCCGGGACTATTAAAAAAATATACACCGGAAAAACTCGAGAAAAAACAATACTCCTGTTCAACGTTCATGCTGTATTTAGGTGTCAATAAACGATTTGATTTACCGCACCATACAATATGGTTTGCGAAGGATTACCGGAAAAATGTGGAGGAGATTACAAAAACAAAACTGATGTCCGAAGATCCATCGATTTACATTCAAAATGCAGTAGTAACGGATGAAACGGTAGCACCGAAAGGGAAATCAACATTATACATTTTAGTACCGGTACCGAATAATATGAGTGGAATTGACTGGTCGGAAAAGGCAGGTCCTTTCCGGGATATGGTTTTAAATATGGTAGCAGATAAACTTGGTGTTAAGGACATTTGGGACCATATCGAAGAAGAGCGTATGATTACACCTGCTGACTGGGAGCGCGATATTCATGTATATAAAGGGGCGACGTTCAACTTAGGCCATCAATTATCGCAAATGCTTGTATTCCGTCCTCGAAATAAATTTGAAGAGCTGGATCATTGCTGGTTAGTCGGTGGCGGAACACACCCGGGCAGTGGGTTGCCGATTATTCTGGAATCAGCCCGAATTACAGCAAACGGCATTTTACAGCAGGATAAACAGACGTTGCTTCCTGTTAAACCACTGCCGAATGTGGAACTGTATAAAAAGAAAAAACCACAATTACAGCATCAGCCTGCAGCTATTCAAACAAATGCTTAGAGAGTGAGTTCATTGTATGAAACTTTTATTTGAATGGAAACGTATAATAACTATTCATTTAAAGGAGGCAATACAATGTTCAAAAAATTAGCATCAGATGCATTAGGTCTATCAGATATTGGGGTAGTTATTTCAAGACAGGACTTTGACAAAACAGATTCGGATGATTTTATTTTTAATGAAGTAGATGAAAAAATTTATTTCCTGATCAAAACAAAAGCGGATGAGTATTGCTTCACAAACTACGCATTAATTCATGTAGACGGGGCGAATGCAATCAGTAAAAAACGTATGCTGCGTCGCTATGATTATGAACATTTTGCGATTGAAGAAGTGCTGCTGGAAACGGCCGGAACAATTGATCTGGATGTTGAAATTAAATTTGTGATCGGAAATGTGCCGTTAAGCATTGATATTCATAAAAAACACTTAACGGAAATAAAAGATCTGTACAAAGCGCTTCATGCTATTTCACTTGAACAAAAAGCGAATACATTCAGTATGGATGCTGCAAAACAAAGCTTGAATTTAGCTGCATCAGCAATCGGCCGCGCGGGTAATGAGGGTGTTTCACCAGCTGATGCATTTAAGGAAATCACAGCATTTTCACATAGCTGGCTGCTGGAGCAGAAGAAATCGTTTGTTAGAAAAGATTTTGGCGATGTTTTCGAGAAATATATTAATAACTAATAGATTGTAGACGCACTCATAATCTGAAATAGATTATGAGTGTTTTTCATATCAATTCTTTCCGTTTTCGGACCGTGTTTTAGGGGAATAGAAACATTAAAGTAATTCTTTCCCTTTTTAATTAAAATGATGATAGGTGGCGCTGATGAAAAAAATATTACTCGTACTAGGATTGCTGCTGCTCATAACAGTTCCGCTAGCGATTTATTTCATCAATGATAAATCCATTTCGGAAAGTGATGAGGCAGATGGGGAATCTTCAACATCAAAGCAAATAGTTGCAACATCCGTTGAACCGGTCCATGAGCAGAATATTGCCTATAATGCCCGGGTGCTAAGCGATCGATATGAGGTGCTGCAAAACGGTAAATGGCAGGAAATGACCATAAAAGGGGTAAATATCGGTATGGCTAAGCCTGGCCTTTTCCCGGGAGAAGCAGGAATCACAAAAAAAGATTATACTAGATGGCTCGAATCAATTGGTAACATGCACGCGAATGCAATCCGTGTTTATACGATCCACCCGCCGGCATTTTATGAAGCGTTGTTGGAGTACAATGAGTCGCATGAACAGCCAATCTACTTGTTCCATGGGGTATGGCTGGAAGAAGAGCCGGTAATTGAGAAGCTGGATGTATATGGTGAAACGACGGAAAAGTTTCAAAAGGAAATAAATGATATTATCGACATTCTGCACGGCAATGCAGAAATTGAGCATCAGCCGGGCCATGCTTTTGGGGATTATACTGCGAATGTCGCTCCATATGTAATTGGCTGGATGATCGGCATCGAGTGGTACCCGGAAGCAGTTAAATCGGTTAATGAGAAATATAAAGGCAAGGCACAATATGATGGTAAGTATTTTTCGACAAAAGATGCTGCTCCATTTGAAATCTGGCTTGCAGAGCAGATGGAATATGCGGCCCAGTACGAAATGGATGAATACAAATGGATGAGGCCGTTCAGCTTTACGAACTGGGTAACGACCGATTTATTGAACCACCCGTACGAACCGAGTGAAGAGGAAGATATGGTGTCCGTAAATCCGAATGTCATTTATGAGAAAAACGAGTTGCAGCATGTTGGTCAATTTGCAAACTACCATGTTTATCCATATTATCCCGATTTTTTGAATTTCACGCCTGAATATTTACAATATAAGGACCATCGCGGTGAACCGAATAGCTATGCAGCATATTTAAATGATTTGAAGAAGGCGCACCGTCTGCCGATATTAATTTCCGAATTCGGAATTCCGGCTTCCCGCGGGTTGACACATAAAAATCCGTTTGGCTGGAATCAGGGTTTTGTGACCGAGCACCAGCAGGGGGAATATTTAGTGAGTCTCTATGAAGATATTCTGCAAGAAGGTATGCTTGGCGGTATAGTATTCTCCTGGCAGGATGAATGGTTTAAGCGGACATGGAATACGATGGATCTCGATAATCCGGACCAAAGGCCATTTTGGTCAAATGCACAAACGAATGAACAGCAGTTCGGACTGCTCAGCTTTGATACGTTGAAAATAAAAGTAGATGGGGATATATCGGACTGGTCAGGGAAAAAGCCGATGTATGAAACGAAACAGACCGCCATGTATATGGATTCTGATGAACGCTATTTGTATATACGGATGGATGTGGAAAATGCACAATTCTCAAATGACAATTATCCGATAATCTATTTTAATACAGTAAAAGGGCAAGGAAATTCAACATATAAGGACTACCCGTTATTGAATAAAGCAGATTTCGTACTGACGATTAAAGATGAGGAAAATAGCAGAATCGAAGTGGATGCCTACTATGATCTGTTCCAGAAACTGTATGGCGACCAATTGAAGCTCGTACCGTTTGAAGGGATGACTGAAAAAAACAGCGGGCAATTTAACTCGATTGAGTATGCGATAAATAAACAGCTCACGATTCCAATTCTCGATAAAACCTATCCATTCGAAAAATACGAGACAGGGAAACTGCGAAAAGGAAACGGCAACCCGGAAAGTCCGGATTATGATTCACTTGCCGATTATGAAATCAACGAAGCCGATGGGATTGTCGAAATTCGCATTCCTTGGCTATTGCTGAATTTTACGGATCCGAGCCGCCAGAAAATTTGGTCGGATATATATGCAGGTGAGGAAATGACAAGAGAAATTACCGGAGGGATTGAAGTGGGTGCATTATTCATCGAAAATAATGCCGTGAAAAACCGTATACCGGAAAATAAATCCGACCTGAAAACCTATACATGGGAAGGTTGGACACTACCCAAGTATAAGGAACGTTTAAAGGAATCGTATTATATTTTGCAGGAAAAATTTTCAGAGATACATTGAGCCATTGTAAATATCCACTGTTTTCCGAGCGATTGGATGTGGATTGCAGTGAGGCGAGGCATCTGTATAAACAGGGGTGAAATAAAATGGAAGAAAATGAGAATCATTTAAGTAATAGCATAGAGAATTTTCAGAGTTTGAAGGATCTTTATGATTTGCAGATAGCTTATATTAAGAAAAAGGGGATTCATTTTACTTTTGTTTTCGTAAAATATTCAGATGAAATCTCAGTAAGCTATGAAGAATTCTATCAGTTAGTGCAAGAAAATTTACGTAAGTCGGATTTTGTTTTTGCGCATCGGTCAAAACAATATATCATTCTTGTTCTGTCAATCAGCAAAGCTATGGAAACCAAATCATTTCTAGGACGGCTTCAATCTGCCATATCACCATTCAAAATGCCGCTTGTCGCCGTTATTGCAGAAATTGCGAATTCTTTGCATCCGCTTGAAGAAATACTGGAAGTTGGCGAGGCAGAGGTGATGAGCCTGGAATTTTCAGAGGCACAAATAGTGTCGATTCCTCATTTTATGGAAAAAGAGCGAATTAAGATGAAAGTCAGCATCATCGAAAATGATCATATTACACAATCTATTTTTTCGAATCTGTTTCAAAACCTGGAAACAGCTGAACAGGATTTGGATGTCCGGGTGTTTAATGACGGGCTTGAATTTGTAGAATCAGACTGGTATCGAAGTGAGCATCATCACATCATCGTGCTGAATGATATTTTACCTAGAAAAAATGGCTTTGAGGTTTTGCATTATTTGCGCGGTTTGCCTAATGAAGAAAAATATTTAATTTTGTTTATTTCAACGCGTAATTCAGAGGAGGCTCAGCTTTATAGTTTTGAAAATGGTGCTGATGCTTACTTTGTCCGTCCCTTTAATTTGAAAATTTTTGAAATACGTATTAAAAATCATTTGAGAAGGTCGCGATAATATGATAGATCGTCAATTTTTAGTCGGGGCGCTCATGGCCGGCGCTATCATGCTGATCGTTATATTATGTATATTTATATATTTAGTCTATAAAGGGATGAAAAGAAATCGGACGAATGAAAAGATGAACGCATATTTCGAACAATATAAAACGGTATGGTATAACTATCTTGTTTATAACGAACCGCTAGATCACCGGCCGGAAAATCAAATTACGATGAAGGCGGTGGATCATCTGTTTGTTTCCTATTTGACGACACTTAATAATGATTCTATTCATAGAAAGGTTTCCGAATACGCAGCATTGAATATGCAGAATTACTATATCGAGCAAATAAAAAGCCGTGATCGATCGGTCCGTTTGAATGTATTGCAGCGTACTTTGTTGCTGGAGCTGGAATTTTTAGTACCGATCATTGAGCGGCATTTAAAGAACAAGCGCGATTATGAGATGGAAGAATATTTATTAATGCTGCGGGTAGTCGCAAAATTTAATCAGAACTTGTTTTATGCCCATGTGTATCAGCCGAGATTACCTTTGGATGACTATGAATATAAACTTTTGTTATCGACGATTGGTGAAGGCTATATCGACTATTTTACAAACCATTTTGATTCCTTGCCAACGGGGCTGAAACTTGCCCTTCTTGATTATCTGAGTTTAAGCACAAATGTAAGTAATGATTCTCTCTCTTTCTATGAGCGTTTGTTAATATCCGAAGATCAGGAGCTAAGAATCCGGGTTCTAAAAGCGATTGCCTCATTCGGCATGGTTTCTGATCTCCAACTGTATGAGCGTTTTGTCGATTCCGCCAGCTGGGAAGAGAGGCTAATGATGGCGAAAATTTTGCGGTTTGTAAAAGAAGAGCAATCTTATCAAAATCTTCAACGATTAATAGCCGATTCAAATTGGCAAGTACGTAAACAGGCGGCCTTATCTTTATTGAATATGCCAGGCGGGCGAGTGATTTTACAGCAAATAATCGACAGTGAAAACGATTTGTATGCAGCAGATATGGCAAAGGAAGTCATGAAGTTAGGATGATGATAAATGAATTCAGATAAAATACTTTATTGGTTTAACGAAGTGTTCAGTTCATTAATTTTTATATACATGTTATTTGTTATTGTGGTTTATACATTAATGCTGGTCTTTGCTTTTTTTCAGTTGAGGAAAGACAGGAATCTGGATAAGAATTTGGAAGGAAAGGTAAATTTGAATGCAGTCTATTCAAAGCCTGTTTCAATAATTGTCCCAGCTTATAATGAGGAAATCGGAATTATCAGTACGGTTCAGTCATTATTGACACTTGAATACCCGCAATATGAAATCTTGATTGTAAACGATGGTTCGAAAGATTCGACATTGCAGACTGTGATTGACGTCTTTCAGATGGAGCCTGTTTTCCGGACCGTACAGAATCAGCTGCCGTCAGCGGAAATCAGGGGCATTTACCAGTCGAAGCTCCATTATAATATTGTTTTAGTGGACAAGGAAAATGGAGGGAAGGCGGATGCTTTAAACGCAGGCATTAATGTATCAAGATATCCTTATTTTTGCTCAATAGACGGCGATTCGATTTTATCCACTAAGTCATTGCTGCAGGTGATGAAGCCGATTGTCTCTTCTAACGGAAAGGTCATTGCAGCAGGGGGAAGTGTGCGTATAGCAAACGGTTCAGAAATCGAGTACGGCAGTGTATTGAAATCGGTTGTCCCGAATAATCCGATTGTCGTCATGCAGATCATCGAATATTTACGTGCATTTTATATGGGCAGAATTGCGCTGAGCCGTTTCAATTTATTGTTAATTATTTCCGGTGCGTTTAGTGTCTTTTCGAAAGAATATACAATAAAAGTCGGCGGCTACAATAAGAATACGATTGGCGAGGATATGGAACTGGTCGTCCGGCTGCATAACTATTTATTAAAGAATAAAATAAAAAAATCCATTGAATTTATTCCCGACCCGGTATGCTGGACAGAGGCACCGGATAATTTAAAGGATTTAAAAACACAGCGTAGACGGTGGCATCAGGGGCTGTTAAGTAGTCTAATGCTAAACCGCGGGATGCTGCTCAACCCCAAATACAAACAAATCGGTCTCATATCTGTTCCTTATTTTGTATTTATTGAATTAATCGGTCCGATTGTTGAACTATTGGGTTATATATATGTCATTTTATCATTTGTGATCGGGAATATATATTTGGAATCGGCGCTTACTTTGTTTGTCCTGTTTTTAATTTACAGTACAGTTATCTCTATGTTTTCTATTTTACTGGAAGCATGGAGTATGGGCACTTATCCACGTATCCGTGATTCGGTGAAACTATTACTGTACTCCTTATCGGAAGTGTTCTGGTTCCGTCCTCTAATGGTAGTTTTTCGCCTTCAGGGGTTCTGGTATTTTATAAGGGGCAAAAATGACTGGGGAAGTTTGACGCGTTCCGGTTTGCAGAAGAAAACGAATGATACATTATAATATAGACTAAGTCGATAGGCGGAAACCTTCCGTCTATTTTGTCTGTCTTCTTCTCTATTATCAGAAGAAGAATCTGAGTTTGTCAGCACATAAAATTTGCAAAGCTAATATTCTGGATTACATAAAGTGTTGCCTCCCCAAACTTCTATATATCTTCATAAGTCAACAAAATATGGGGTAAATTCCATATATAAATGAAGTATTGGGGACAGGAGAAAAAATTGGATGTATAAACATAACGGAAAAAGGTGATATATTAGTAACTAACATGGAAAACAGATTGAGAGGGTCGCAATTATAATGAAAATTGAAGAAATTTTAACAGGGATCTTAATTATCTGTAGTGTAATACTCTTTATTCTATTATGTATTTATTTTTATATGATTTATCGAAAGTACTTAAAGGAACGTTCTTTCACTAAAATAAATAATTATATCCAGCAAAATGATCGGGATTGGTATAATTATTTAGTTTTAAACAGGCCACTTCGGAATCATTCCACTACAAAGAATGAGCTGGCGGCAATTGATACGATTTTTGTTTCATATGTTACAACGATGAATAAAGACGAAATCCTGGAGAGAGCTTCAACATATGCTGCGTTAAATATGAAAAATTATTATGTGAAGCAATTGACAAGTCGTGATGAATCTGACCGTCTTCATGCTTTGCAGCGCACATTGGTTCTGGAGCTGAAATTTTTAGTGCCGTTAATCGAACGCCGGTTAAAAGAGAATCGTACCGGGTCAATGGAAGAATATCTGTTAATGTTAAAGGTTGCAGCAAGATATAACAGAAATTTATTTTTGGCGCATATGTATAAGCCTAGATTGACTTTTTATGATAATGAGTACCATCAGTTGCTATCAACTATTGATGATAGTTATTGTGACTACTTTAGAGACCATTTTGAAGAATTGCCAATTCAGCTGAAATTAGCTTTCCTGGAGTATTCGTGCATAAATAGGAATCTGAATCCTTCATACCTTTCATTATTTGAACAGTTACTGACATCCGAATGTGCGGGAATCCGTCTCCGTGCATTAAGAGCAATTTCATCGTATGGCAAAATTTCGGATGTGAAGCATTACGAAATCTTTGTCGATTCAACACATTGGGAAGAGCGTCTAGTAGTGGCCGAAATTTTGCGTTTTGTCACAGAGGACGATTCGTATACTTATCTGAAAAAGTTAATGCTTGACCCTAACAGCAATGTCCGAAAACAGGCTGCTTTATCGCTGATGGATTTACCGGATGGACAGGCGGTACTGCAACAGGTTTCCGGAAGTGAAGAACATATCCCCTCTACACAGGCGTCAGCGGAGGAAAGCCGGTAATTTAACAAGTAGTTAAAAAAATAGGCTTTGTATAGCGATTTGTGCTATTATAAAACACGTTGATATTTTTCTTCATTTAGTGAATGGAGAGCATGCTACCGGTCGACTTAAATGGGGCAATTCGCCGGAGTAAAATAGATAAGTGCTAACCTTGAAAGGATGATATAAATTATGAGTTACGAACGTACGAAAACCGTATCTCTACATACATTAGGGTGTAAAGTAAACCACTATGAAACAGAAGCAATCTGGCAGCTATTTAAAGAGCAAGGATACGAGCGTACTGAGTTCGATCATCAGGCGGACGTTTATGTTATTAATACTTGTACAGTAACGAACACTGGCGATAAAAAATCACGCCAAGTGATTCGCCGTGCTATTCGTCAAAATCCGGATGCGGTTATTTGTGTAACGGGCTGTTATGCACAAACATCACCGGCTGAAATTATGGCAATTCCAGGGGTAGATATCGTTGTTGGTACTCAGGACCGCGAAAAAATGCTTGGATATATCGATCAATACCGTAACGAGCGTCAGCCAATTAATGCGGTACGTAATATTATGAAAAACCGTGTGTATGAGGAATTGGATGTACCGGCATTTACAGACCGTACTCGTGCATCATTAAAAATCCAGGAAGGCTGCAATAACTTCTGTACGTTCTGTATCATTCCTTGGGCGCGCGGCTTAATGCGTTCACGTGATCCGGAAGAAGTTATTCGTCAGGCTCAGCAGCTTGTTGATGCGGGTTATTTGGAAATCGTCCTAACAGGTATCCACACAGGCGGATACGGACAAGACTTCAAAGACTATAATTTAGCGCAGCTGTTACGTGACTTGGAAGCACAGGTTAAAGGCCTAAAACGTTTACGTATTTCTTCAATTGAAGCATCTCAATTAACAGATGAAGTGATTGAAGTACTGCAAAACTCTGAAATTGTAGTAAACCACCTACACATTCCGATTCAATCGGGTTCAGATACAGTTTTAAAACGTATGCGTCGTAAATATACGATGGAGTTTTTCGCTGAGCGTCTGGAAAAACTGAAAATCGCTTTACCGGATTTGGCGGTTACTTCTGACGTAATCGTAGGTTTCCCAGGTGAAACGGAAGAAGAGTTTATGGAAACATTCAACTTTATCCGTGACCACAAATTCTCTGAGCTTCATGTATTCCCGTACTCTCAACGTACAGGTACACCTGCAGCGAGAATGGAAGATCAAATTGATGAAGAAATTAAAAATGAACGTGTTCACCGTTTGATTGCGCTGAATGATCAGCTTGCAAAAGAATATGCTTCCCGTTTTGAAGGAGAAGTGCTGGAAGTTATTCCGGAAGAACGCTTTAAAGATGGCGACAATGAAAACCTGTATGTCGGCTATACTACGAACTACTTGAAAGTAATTTTTGAAGGTACAGAAGAAATGGTCGGTCAACTTGTAAAAGTTAAAATTACTAAAGCAGGTTATCCTTATAACGAAGGACAATTTGTTCGCGTATTGGAAGGCCAGGCAATTTAATAGTATGTTTTATAATGAAAGAGGAATTGCACTGTGCAATCCCTCTTTTCTATTTGTTGGAATACTTTCTTTATTGCTCTTTCTCTGTTACGGCAGTCGCTTTCCAGGGGCACGAGGCCAACACGAAGTTGTTCCGTATCTCGGGCGTCGTACTTGTCCCCTAGGCTTTGAATTACTTCTCCGCTTTGCTTTCCAACGAGATGCGAAGCCGGTAGTTGCACTCACCGCCTTCACTCCGATAACTATTTAACCTTTAATAGTCTATTTTTACTTCTAATAAAATAGGGTAGAGAAATTAGTGTGCGTAAGTTTTTATAATCGGGCGAAACATCATCTATTTTTAGTGCAGCATATAAATTTACAAAAGTTAGTCGTAAACTGCTGGAAGTTTAAGTATATTATGAAGAAGACAAGCCAACACTATTATTCGGAACATAATGTTTATCCCGATTACAAGCAAAGAAGGTGAGCAATTTATATGAAGAAAATATGGATGTGTGCTGCAATTCTATTTATTTTATATGGTTGCACGGAGAAAAAAGAAGAACCAACAGTAGAAAGTGAATCGGCAATGGTGGAAGTCAATATCCCTACGGAAGTAGCCCGAGATTACGGCTCGCTTAATATTGAGTACAAAGCATCGGATATTTATAAAACAATTCAGCCAAATGGTGTCGTTTCTTTGGAAATGAACAAGCAACAGTTAACTGAAATTGCACAACAAACGGAACAATTTCTGGAGCAGTACAAAGAAACGAGTGGGAAAAGTACAGAAGATGGAATTACGCATATCAATGCAAATGAAAACTATTCAAATTGGGAAATTGTATTATCGGATGATTCCCTTTTAGGACAAGAAGCGTTTGATTTAGCACAAGAACATTTAATAAAAAATATTTTAACGTACCAGTTAGTACATCGTCATAACCCAGAGTTAAATATCCAGTATGTCACAGATGCCGGTGAACCCTTAGACAGGAAAATTATTCGTACAAAATTCGCCTATTCAGACGAATAATTTAAGTTGTCTGATAATTTGCGTCAATTAAAATACATGCTAAACTATAGATGTACGGACAACTAATGTTTAGTAAAAGGAGTAATGAAAAATGACTCAAAATTATGCAGTAATGATTGATCATACTTTATTAAAAGCTGAATCTACAAAAGATCAAGTAGAAAAAATCTGTGCAGAAGCGAAGGAATACGGTTTTGCTTCAGTATGTGTAAACCCTACATGGGTGAAGTTCAGTGCAGAGCAATTAGCTGGTACAGAAGTTAAAGTATGTACAGTAATCGGCTTCCCGTTAGGTGCTACAACATCTGCAGTAAAAGCATTTGAAACAAAAGATGCGATTGCAAACGGTGCTGGCGAAATTGATATGGTTATTAATATCGGTGCTCTAAAAGACGGTAATTACGATTTAGTTCGTGATGACATTAAAGCAGTAGTAGACGCTGCAAATGGTACATTAGTAAAAGTAATTATTGAAACTTGTCTATTAACGGATGAAGAAAAAGTAAAAGCTTGCGAACTTTCTGTTGAAGCAGGAGCAGATTTCGTTAAAACTTCTACTGGATTCTCTACAGGCGGAGCAACAGCTGAAGATATCGCATTAATGCGTAAAACAGTTGGTCCGGATCTTGGAGTAAAAGCTTCTGGTGGTGTTCGTAGCTTAGAAGATATGCAACAAATGATTGAAAATGGCGCTACTCGTATTGGTGCTTCTTCTGGTGTTGCTATCATGAATGGTCTAAAATCAGATTCTAATTACTAATTCGATAGTTTTTGTTGACTCTTTTTTAAGGATACGCTATACTACTTTAGTACACATTAACTAAATGTTAGCATGTACTGACGTGTGTTCGGAGGGAGGGAAAGAGAGATGTCAAAAACTGTCGTTCGCAAAAACGAATCGCTTGAAGATGCTCTTCGTCGCTTCAAACGTACTGTATCAAAATCAGGTACAATTCAGGAAGTTAGAAAGCGCGAGTTCTACGAAAAACCTAGCGTTAAACGTAAAAAGAAATCAGAAGCTGCACGTAAACGTAAGTGGTAATTTTCCCTGTAAAAACCCTACGTTCATAACACGCAATTTTCAGATTTAACTGAGCAGACAAATGATATACCCCGCAGTTATTTATATAACTGCGGGGTATTTGTATTTGTTTTTATTCTCAAAATCAACCATAATAGAGTAGAGAAAGAAAGCGTTTTCGAGAAAGTTTTAATAATCTGCAATTAGTACCGTATGATTGGTATATGTTAGCAAATAATAGTGAAGTAAGTTTTTTTAAGTTTTAAAAAAAAATGAAACTTTTCATAATCTCATCCGTAGAATTAACTGTACATAACTTAGCTAAAGGGGTGATAAAATTGAGACGAACGAAAGGGATTAGTTGGATTTTTCTGATGGTCATGTCATTCGTATTAATGTTTCCTTCTTTAACAGCATTTGCAGATGGTAAAGTGTATGAAATATCCATCAATAATGAAATTGAAAAAGGTTTGGTGGAGCATTTAAAGCGTGGATTCGATGAAGCGAAAAGCAACAATGCAGAAGCGATTATTCTAAATATGCACACACCGGGCGGATTTGTAACTGCGGCTTCGGAAATCGGCAGGCTGATGGATGAAATCGATATACCGATTATTGCATTCATCAATTCAGATGCGCTGTCTGCTGGTGCATACATTGCTTTACATGCAGATGAAATTTATATGACACCAAATGCAACAATGGGTGCTGCAGCGGTCATCGATTCTTCGGGTAACACAGCAGGAGAAAAGGCGGAAAGCGATTGGCTTGCTAAAATGACATCTGCTGCCGAAAACTCCGGAAGGGATTCTAAATATGCGCGGGCAATGGTCAGAAACGATTATGATCTGCCTGAACTAAGAGCCCCGAAAGGAAAACTCCTGACGCTAACTGCGAAAGATGCGGAAAAAGTTAAGTACTCGGAAGGCACTGTTGCTTCGATAACGGAACTGCTTGAAAAAACCAACCTTGATGGCAGCCAAATAGTAAAAATCGAGCAAACATTTGCTGAAAAGCTGGCACGCTTTATTACCAATCCGATTATCGTTCCTATTTTACTGTCGATTGCAAGTATCGGATTAGTTGTTGAACTGTATTCACCAGGATTTGGTGTTGCAGGGTCAATGGGGCTTGCTTCGTTAGGTATGTTCTTCTTTGGGCATACGATTGCAGGTTTTGCCGGATATGAAACAGTCATCATTTTTGTAATCGGACTTATTTTACTCATTGCCGAGCTATTTGTACCAGGTGGTATTGTTGGTATTATCGGTGGCGCATTAATGATTGGAAGTTTGCTTTTTGCAGGGGAAAGCTTTGTTCATATGGCTTATTCGATTTTAATCGCAATGATAATTGCAGGTATAGGAATGGTGATACTTATGAAATTCTTCGGGAAAAAGTTGCATATGTTCAACCGTCTCGTGCTGAGAGATGCAACGACGACGGAAGAAGGTTATGTTTCAAACAAAAACCGAATTGAATTAATAGGCAAGACAGGGCAGGCTATTACGCCGTTGCGACCATCAGGGACCGTTGTTGTTGATCAGGAACGTCTGGATGTTGTAACACAAGGCAGCTATATTGATGCTGGTAAAACAGTTGAAGTAGTGAAAGTAGAAGGCTCTCGTATTGTCGTAAGAGAATTTATTGGAAGAGGTGGAGAATAAGTATGAATATGTTGGCAGATGCAGGAACAATTTCATTAATCGTCGGATTAGTCATTGCATTTATTGTCCTGGCAGTATTTTTCACATTTGTTCCGGTTGCACTATGGATTAGTGCACTAGCAGCAGGTGTAAGAGTAAGTATTTTCACATTAGTCGGAATGCGTTTACGTCGAGTAATTCCTTCACGTATCGTGAATCCGTTAATTAAGGCTCATAAAGCCGGTTTAGAAGTATCAATTAACCAATTGGAATCACACTATTTAGCAGGTGGTAACGTAGACCGTGTTGTCAATGCATTAATCGCGGCACACCGAGCGAATATTGAGTTAACATTTGAACGTGCAGCAGCAATCGATTTAGCTGGCCGTGACGTATTAGAAGCGGTACAAATGTCGGTTAATCCGAAAGTTATTGAAACACCATTTATTGCCGGTGTTGCGATGAACGGGATTGAAGTAAAAGCAAAAGCACGTATTACAGTACGTGCAAACCTGGACCGCTTAGTCGGTGGTGCTGGTGAAGAAACAATTGTTGCCCGTGTTGGTGAAGGTATCGTATCGACACTAGGTTCTAGTGAATCACATTCGAAAGTACTTGAAAATCCGGATTTAATTTCTCAAACGGTTTTATCTAAAGGTTTGGACTCTGGTACAGCATTCGAAATTCTATCGATCGATATCGCGGACGTTGATATCGGTAAAAACATTGGTGCCGAGCTTCAAATCGAGCAGGCACAGGCAGATAAAAACATCGCTCAGGCTAAAGCCGAAGAGCGCCGTGCAATGGCCGTAGCAAGCGAGCAAGAGATGATTGCAAAAGTTCAGGAAATGAAAGCGAAAGTAGTAGAAGCAGAGGCAGAAGTTCCAATGGCTCTTGCAGAAGCGCTACGTTCTGGCAACTTCGGTATTATGGATTACATGAACTACAAAAATATTCAGGCGGATACATCAATGCGTGATTCGATCTCAAAAGTTTCGAATGACGACAACAACAAAGATCCGAAAAACAAATAATCGAGGAAAGGAGTGAGCACTAAATGGAAGGAATAATCATTATGGTGATTGTCTTTATTGTCAGTTCTTTATTGGGTAAAGGTAAGGAACAACAGCAAAAAAAAGAATCAAAACAGATGCCGCCATTTAGCAGTCAACCTGCTCCTCGAAAACAGGAAGTTGAGCGCAGAACAGAGCAAAGACGTCCGAAATCATTGGAGGACTTTGCGAATGAAGTATTCGGCCAGCTGAATGAAAAAGCAAAACCAGTAAGCCAAAAAATAGAACGAGAGCTTCCTAAACAAGCAGAAAAACCTGTTGAAGCTGCTCGCTCTATAGTGGAACCGGTAACTGACAAAATCAATAATGCTCGTTCATTAAAGGAGCGTCCAATTGTTGCAATGGCCAAAAAAGAAGCAGAAGCCTTCCAGGTCGTTCCATCGAACAAACGCGATTTAATGCAGGCCATTATTATGACAGAAGTTCTGGGCCCGCCTAAAGCAAGAAGAAAATAATACGAGACTACCTATTTCAACGTAACGTGGGAATAGGTAGTTTTTTTACATAAGATATAATGTAGTGGTGAAATATAAGGGAAATCAACGGACTTTATGAAACAAGCAACTAAATTTTTGCGGAAACGGGTATATCTATTATGAGAGGGGGAAACAGACATGAAAAAAAGATGGATGTTATTGTTTATACTTATTTTAGTACTGGCTGCATGCGGTAAGGAAGCGGAAGAAACACTTTCGGAGACGGAAGAAACCGCTACTGTTTACGAGAGCGAGGAGTCATTGACACATGATATGGAAGGTGTCACTTTAAAGCTTGACTATAAAATTCAAAAGGTATCCGCAGAGCCGGGAGAATTAAAGCTTGAAATTAACGGCAATATTGAAAATGAGTACAGCCAAATCGTTTATTATACACCGGATTTTACAATTCAAACACCAGAGCAGGAAGATATAGAGCAGCTGTCGTCTTCTGTTGAGAACGGACAGATTATGGTGAATCCTCAAATGGAAACGACTTTTAATGTAACTTATTTGATCCCTCAGAATGTATACGATGAAAATAAATCGCTGAATCTGCAAGTTCCAGCTGCATTTAAGGAGCCGGAAAGTGAAAGTTCCGGCGATGCGTTAGGTGACTTTGCGAACTGGGAAATTCCGATAAAGTGAAACTTCAATCAATTGGGGGCTTTTACGGGTAGTAGTTGATCACCTATGCTTTAAGCATAGTTGGTAGTCTTGCCTCTAGAGCAGCACAATCGAGGAACATAAATTACTACCCGTTAAAGCGGGATTAAATAATCTATACATGCCTTCTTTTTTCTAAGCATATAGTGACGTAAAAAGGAGGCTTTTATTGAAAAAATTATTTCCTAAAAACAATAAATTGCAAATCACCTCTTTTATGGATATCCGCTATGATGGTTCCTATACGATAGGTGATGTAACCCCGACCGAATATAATTGTACGACAAAAGATTTTACGATGTATGTTCATGCAGGGGAAGTGGAAGTCCAGCATTTATTCGAAGAAGGTTTTTTAATTCAATGTAAAAATCTGCAGAAGCTTACGATTGAGCGGAATGCAAAATGAGTAAATCCTATAAAAAGCTAATAACGATTAAACTAAAGCAATCTAGAGAAGCAAGCACTTTTATTATGCTGATGAAAGAGCATAAAATTGGAATTTACCATTTAACTTTTAAACAGAGCGAAATAACTTTCCAAGTAGCGCATAGTAATTTGTCTTTACTGCGCAAACTAAGAAAAAAAGCGAAAGTAAAAATTACAATCCGTTACAGCGAGCCGGAGAGAGTTCTGCAGAAAGATATGGTTACGGCGATTGGTATCATCATGTTAATCATCCTGCCGATCATACTATCGCGGTTTGTATGGCAAGTCGAAGTTGATGCCGCCACAATTGAACTGGAAGATGAAGTGGCACTCTATTTGCAAAAGGAAATGGGTGTGAAGTTTCCTGTACCGAAAAAAACATTTTTATCCGATAATGAAATCCGACAGACGATGATGAAGGAGTTTCGGGAGTTTTCATGGGTACATATTATGAAAAATGGAAGTAAAATTACGATTAATCCGCAATTGGCGCCAAAGATTGAGCCGGTTCCAAAAGTGAACAAGAACCAGCATTTAGTTGCGACCAACAGCGGTGTCGTCACTCATTTCCAAATTGAACGCGGTGTTCGTCAAGTTGAGCAAAATATGACGGTATACAAGGGAGATATTCTCGTTTCGGGTGTGCTGCAGCATGGGGAAAAAGAAATTGTTATCGGTGCTGAAGGCGAAGTGTTTGTTGATTACTGGCTTGAAACATCTTTTTCCGTTCCTAAAACAATCGAAATGGAAGTATTGGATGACCATGGCTGGGAATATGACGTGAACTGGGAGAAGATCGGGACAGCGATAGAACAGATGTCTATTGAACCGTTGAAGTCTGTTGTGACGTATAAGCCTTATCGAATGTTTCATAAAAAAAAGGAAAAGATAAGTGAGAAGGATGTAAAAACAATTATCTTGCCATTATTGCATGAAAAGATGATTTCTTCATTACCGCTTGAAACCGCCATTAAAGCAGAAAAACTTTTGCACGTCTACAGTGATGATGATACAGTTAAAGGGAAAGTCTTGTATTTAATTAATGAAAATATCGCACAACCACATCCAATTCACCAAGGAGAATGAGTATGTCAGAAAAATATGTTGAGCTCCAAATCGACAATCCGAATGAAGCTGTAATGCTTTTGGGAATGTCAGATGCAAATATAACATTGATTGAAGAAACTTATAGCGTACAGATAATTACGCGTGGGGAAGTCATACAAATTGCAGGCGATGATTTAGAAAAGAAAAATCAAGCATATGCAGTTTTAGAAGCGTTATTGAAAGTTATTCGGAAAAATATTAATATCGATCAGCGTGATGTATCAACAGCAATTGAAATGGCCGGTAAAGGCACGATTGAATATTATGCGGAGTTATATGATGAGGAAATAGCGCGTAATACAAAAGGCAAGCCGATACGAGCAAAAACAATCGGACAGCGCGAATACATCCGGGCAATCCGTCATAAAGACCTGATTTTCGGAATTGGACCAGCCGGAACCGGTAAAACGTATTTAGCGGTTGTGATGGCTACGCAGGCATTAAAAAATGGTCATGTAAAGCGTATTATTTTAACACGTCCTGCCGTTGAAGCGGGAGAGTCTTTAGGGTTTTTACCGGGTGATTTGAAAGAAAAAGTCGATCCGTATTTACGTCCGCTGTATGATGCCTTACATGATATTTATGGACAGGAACAGACACAGCGTCTAATTGAGCGCGGGACGATTGAAATCGCGCCGTTAGCGTATATGCGTGGCCGTACATTGGATGATGCGTTCGTCATTTTAGACGAAGCCCAAAACACAACGCATCAGCAAATGAAAATGTTCCTAACACGTTTAGGTTTTGGCTCGAAAATGGTCATTACGGGAGATAAAACACAAATTGATTTACCTAAAAACACGGAATCAGGTCTGATTATTGCAGAGCGTACATTACGCTATGTAAAAGACATCCATTTCCAAATACTCGAGCAAGGTGACGTAGTCCGTCACCCGTTAGTAGCGAGAGTAATACAGGCTTACACGGAGCAGGAATTATAAAAAAGGAACTTTCAACTTTTATTGTAAGGTTGAAAGTTTTTTTATTGGGAAAAATGGCATGAAACTTATTGGAAAAATTTACGTATATAAACTAAAAGGAGGAATTGATGTCATCGTTAATTGGTAGAAAGACATTTATTTGAAAAACATACGTACTTTTCGTAACACCAAACATATAAATTTGATAAAATGTACATAGAAACAAGGGGAGGTGCATGATCATAGAAAGATTTAACAAGCTCATCCAACTAATCAGCTTTCGCGCGCTGTTAATCATCGTACTTGCGGCTACTGCCCTATTGCAGTTTTTCCTGATGATTGATAATGTTCGTGGCGTTACATATGATATTCAGCTAACTGAATTATCACCGGAAACCATTCGTTCATCTAAAACAGTGGAAGATACAGTAAAGACAGAAATAGAAAGGGAAAATGCGGAGAAAGCCGTAGACCCTGTATACATATATAAAGATGAGGTACCAAGTCAGCGTGC
This sequence comes from Solibacillus sp., assembly GCF_040273735.1. Taxonomy (NCBI): domain Bacteria; kingdom Bacillati; phylum Bacillota; class Bacilli; order Caryophanales; family Caryophanaceae; genus Solibacillus; species Solibacillus sp. The sequence goes on from NZ_JBELZM010000001.1 coordinate 330,859, forward strand.
AACTTTTGTGACAACCATTTTTGACATTGCATTGGATGTGAAGAATGAGATTGCAAAGGCAGAGGAAGAAATACCTCAAGGTGAACAAATAAAAATGCTGCGTACAGCGTTAAAAGATATTTTTGATAACCAGCAAAATCTGATTTTATCAGATGCACAATTGCTGAACGTATTAAGTGCATCAGAAGCAAATCTTGAATCTACACGTGATGCATTAGCGACATTGGTTGAAGTGAACTTAAATTATCCGCTTCGAAAGGACAGCTTGCTGCCATACCGAAATGAACTGGAAAGTAAGATCCGTCAGCAGCCTTCAATTTCAGAAGGGTTAATGAGTTTGGCGATCGTCATTGGTCGTGCAGCGATCGTTGAAACTGAAGTACTCGATGATGAAAAAACGGCGATTGCCAAACAGCAGGCGAAGGAAGCGGTTGAGCCGACACGTATTTTGCAAGGACAGATTATTGTCCAGGAAGGCGAAGTCATTACACGCGAAATTTACCGCCAGCTAGAATTGTTAGGGATGCTGGACAGTGAGGAATCGATTAAACCGATTGCCGGGCTGATCATTTTGATTTTACTGCAAATGTCTTTCCTGTTCGTCCTGTTTGATCGGTCGGAAAAAGACATTGCTTCAAAACGCAGTGAACTGCTCGTTACAATCATTGTGTATGCGATTGCGATAGTTATGATGAAACTGATCGCGTTGATTTCAACGAATTTCGATCTGATGATTGCCTTCATTTTCCCGTCAGCGTTAGTGACAATGCTTGTCCGTGTGCTGGCCAATGACCGCACCGCAAGTATTTTGACGATCATTACTGCTGCATCTGCAGGGATCATCTTTCATGAAGGATTATCCGGTATTTTACAGATGGATACAGCGCTTTACATTTTATTTGGCGGGTTCGCATCAATTATTTTCATGCGCAGCCTGGAAAAACGGACAGACATTTTGCAGGCGGTTGGTATCGTAACGCTTGTTAACATTGTATTTATCGCATTTTATATTCTAATGGGACAGTCAGGCTACGGAATGAAGGAAGTTGCATTTTATGTTGCTGCAGCAATTATTTCGGGATTATTATCCGGTGCTTTAATGATGGGGCTGCTGCCGTATTTTGAATCGGCTTTCGGACTTTTATCGGTCGTACGTCTGATTGAATTATCGAATCCGAATCACCCGCTATTAAAGAAAATTCTGACGGAAACACCCGGTACGTATCACCACAGTATAATGGTTGCGAATCTGGCTGAAGCGGCATGTGAAGCAATCGGGGCTGATGGCTTGCTGGCAAGAGTCGGTTGCTATTATCATGATGTAGGGAAAACGCGAAGACCTCTGTTTTTCATTGAAAACCAAATGGGGACAAATCCTCATGATACGATGGCGCCAGAAAGTAGTGCGGAAATTATTATTGCGCATACTACGGATGGGGCAGAGCTCTTGCGCAAGCATAAGATGCCTCAGGAAATCATAGATATTTGCCTGCAGCATCATGGGACAAGCACATTGAAATTCTTTTTGTTTAAGGCTAGGGAAGAAGGGAAAGAATTGGACGAAAGTGTATTCCGTTATCCGGGTCCAAAGCCACAGACGAAAGAGGCCGCGATTATCAGTATTGCGGACAGTGTGGAAGCAGCAGTCCGTTCGATGCAGCAGCCAAATGCAGAGAAAATACAGAAGCTTGTGCAATCGATCATTCAGGATCGTGTACAGGATGACCAGTTTGATGAATGTGATATTTCGCTAAAAGAACTGAAAAAGATAGAAGACGTATTATGTGAAACATTGAATGGAACGTTCCACTCGCGTATTGAATATCCAAAGGAATAGTAGGAGGGAACAACATGTTATTAATCGATTTTTTAGATGAAACAAATGAAGTAAAAGAAACCCACTTAGAACTAGTGGAAAAATTACTCCAGCATGCAGCGGAGCAGGAAGGAATCGAGGATGGCTCGGAAGTGTCGGTTACGTTTGTGACAAATGAAGCGATCCATGAAATTAACCGTGAATACCGTGATAAGGATCAGCCTACTGATGTTATTTCTTTTGCATTGGAAGAAATGGGTGAAGGGGAACTGCAAATTATCGGTGAAGGGATTCCGCGCGTTTTAGGAGATATTATCATCTCGACAGACCGTACACGTGAACAGGCAGCCGAATATGGCCATACGTTTGAACGTGAGCTTGGTTTCTTGGCTGTCCATGGCTTTTTGCACCTGCTAGGCTATGATCATATGACACCGGAAGATGAAAAAGTCATGTTCGGGAAGCAAGATGAGATTTTACAGTCATACGGCCTAGGTCGTGATATGAATGAACGTCCGTAAATTTTTTCGTTCTTTTCGTTATGCAATGGAAGGACTGGTTACGGCAGTACTCGAACAGAATCTCAGATTTCACTTAGTGAGTGCCATCGTTGTCATTATGGCAGGATTCGTGACAGGGCTATCGATCGTCGAATGGTGCATCATCATTTTAGTCATAGCTTTTGTCATAGGAACAGAGTTAATAAATACAGCAATCGAGCGTGCAGTGGATTTGGCATCACCGGAAATTCATCCGCTCGCCAAGCAGGCAAAGGATGTTGCGGCAGGTGCCGTACTTGTTTTTGCGCTCGCAAGTGTTATAATCGGACTACTCATATTTTTACCAAAATGGTTTTAAAAATAATGTTTTGGGGGAACCAAAGATGAACATGGAACAATTAATGGAACAATCTAAAATTGCACGTGAATTTGCTTATGTGCCATACTCTAAATTTAAAGTAGGTGCGGCTTTATTAGTTGAAGATGGTACAGTGTACAATGGCTGCAATATTGAGAATGCAGGTTACAGCATGACAAACTGCGCGGAACGTACGGCGTTTTTCAAAGCAGTGTCAGAAGGCAATATGAAATTTAAAGCGCTGGCGGTCATAGCAGATACACCGGGTCCATGTTCCCCATGCGGAGCTTGTCGACAAGTAATGAGTGAATTTTGTGCTCCGGATATGCCCGTCTACTTAACAAATATGAATGGTGACGTTCAACAAACAACAGTAGGTGAGCTGATCCCGGGTGCATTTAATACGGAGGATATGAAAAATGCAGGAAAATAAAGGATACAAATCGGGCTTTGTCTCGATTGTAGGTCGTCCTAATGTGGGCAAATCAACATTTCTAAACCGAGTGATCGGCCAGAAAATTGCGATTATGTCTGACAAACCACAAACGACACGTAATAAAGTACAAGGTGTTTTAACACAACAAAACTCTCAAACGATTTTCATCGATACACCGGGCATTCATAAGCCGAAACATAAATTAGGCGAATTCATGCTGAAAACTTCACGCAACGCTTTGCGTGAAGTCGATGTAATCATGTTTATGGTTAACGCTGAACAAGCGATCGGAAAAGGTGACGAATTTATCATCGAGTTGTTGCAAGGCAATCAAACACCGGTATTTTTAATCATCAATAAGATCGATTTAGTACATCCCGATGAACTGGTAAAAATTATTGATTCGTATAAAGATAAGTTCGACTTTGCGGAAATTATTCCGATTTCAGCATTACAGGGCAACAATGTTGAAAACTTATTATCGACAATCGAAAAGTATTTACCAGAAGGGCCTCAATATTACCCGGCAGACCAAGTAACGGACCACCCGGAACGTTTTATTATTTCTGAGTTGATCCGTGAGAAGGTATTGCACTTAACACGTGAAGAAATTCCCCATTCAATTGCGGTTGTTATTGAGCGCATTAAGCCACATGAAGAAAAAGAGAACATGATTCATGTACAGGCAACTATCATGGTAGAACGCGATTCACAAAAAGGAATTGTTATAGGCAAACGCGGCGCCCTTTTAAAAGAAGTCGGCTCACGTGCCCGCCAGGATATCGAAATGCTATTAGGCTCAAAAGTATACTTAGAGCTTTGGGTAAAAGTTCAAAAAGATTGGCGTAACAAGCAAACGCATTTACGCGATTTCGGATTTAGAGAAGACGAATATTAAGATGTAGCGAAGCACCCATTTTCTTAAGGAAAATGGGTGTTTTTTGATATTATACGTTTTGCGCGTATTGTTCCACATTACGATGAAAAGGTTCTAGTTTCGGGCAGGAAAGTTCTACTTTCGCCATTAAATTTTCTACATTTCCCGGTGAATTGACGAATAAAGTAAGCGCGTTCTACATTTCATTCGTATTGTTCCACATTACGATGAAAAGGTTCTACTTTCGGGCATAAATGTTCTACTTTCACCACTAAACTTTCTCCATTCCCCAACAACGAGGCGAATAAATTCTCCCACCTGAGAATAACATTATTCTTGATTATAGTGAATGTTCTGCTACCATTTAGTAAGGGAATATTTAACAGAAGTAAGAAGGTGAATATATTGAATAATTTAAATAAATTTTTACTGGGTCTTTGGGCGATTTCTCTCGCTTTATTATTTATTGTCATTGTGACCGTCGATCAGAATCAGCCAATTTTGGTTGCAGAAGGTCAAATGAATATTGAAGAGCCCGACCCCTCACAGATAAAGATAGAGAAAGATATAAATGAAAAAAACAAACCTATTAGTGAAACAAAGCTACAGGTCACTAAAGAATCGATTCGTCTTGCAATGACGGGGGATATTTTGCTGCATTTAAGACTAGCGAAATATGATGATTATACTTCATCTTTTTCTGCGGTGATGCCTAAGATGCAAAGCTATGATTTTCTGATTGCCAATCAGGAATCTCCACCTGTCGGCAACGAATATCCATTAAGCGGCTATCCACTTTTTTCGAGTCCACCCCATATTATTCGGGATCTTCAGCATGCAGGAGTTGATTTGGTGACGATTGCCAATAATCATATAGTTGATCAAGGAGAAAATGGTATGCGAACGGTCTTTAACAATCTGGAAGACTATCACATGCCATATGTGGGAGCTTTCAAAAATGAAGAGGACAAATCTGCACAACGCATCATGGAAATCGGGTCGATAAAAATTGGTCTGCTTGCCTATACTTATGGGACGAATGGACTTTATTTACCTAAGGAATCATCCTTTCTTATTAATTATATCGATGAATCGAAAATAAAAGCGGATGTGGAGGTATTAAAACAATCGGTCGATGTAGTAGCAGTATCGATGCATTGGGGATCTGAATATGTTTATGAAGCGAATGATAATCAAAAATATTATGCCAATATACTAAATGAAGCGGGAGCCGATATCATTTTTGGGACCCATCCGCATGTACTGCAGCCATATGAAAAGCTGATTAATCAACAGGGACAGGAGACGCATGTTTTTTATTCGCTCGGTAATTTCTTTTCGACAATTATAACGGTACCAAACACGATGATTGGCGGAATCGCGAGCCTTGATATTACAAAGGAAGGTGACCGGATTTCTATAGATGAACCAGAGCTTTATGCCACTTCTGTATTAAAAGATGCTGACGGAATTTATCGCGTCTATCCATTAAAGGATGTGGAACAGCGCTCTGTAAAAAATCTGCAATGGGTAAAGAAAATCATGGGACAACATGTAACCGTTTATTAAACTTTTCTAGCAATAGTGAGGTATAATAGAGTTACAAAAGAAATAGAAGGATGTGCAACAGATGCTACATAAATGGGAAGGCATCGTTTTAAAGGCGCGTGCTTATGGTGAATCCAATAAAATCGTGACACTTATGACACGTGAAGCTGGTAAAGTCGCGTGTATGGCACGTGGAGCGAAAAAACCGACGAGTCGTTTAGCAGGTGTAACACAAACATTTATGCATGGCTCGTTTTTAGTTCAGCGAACATCAGGCATGGGGACCTTGCAGCAAGGGGAACATTTCAATTCGATGCGTCATATTCAAACAGATATTATGGCGACAGCCTATGCAAGCTACATCGTGGAAATTGTAGATCGCCTCGTTGAAGAAGGCAGACCGGAACCTTATGCTTTTGATATATTAATTCAGGCATTGAATGCAATTGAAGAAGGGTATGATCCTGAAGCAATTACATTGTTTGTTGATTGGAAAATGCTCCCGTTTGCAGGTATCCAGCCGATTTTGCATGCATGTGCAGGGTGTGGGGCTGTTGATGGGGAATTTGCATTTTCATTTACACAAGGCGGATTTATATGTCATCGATGCTTCCATTTGGACCCGTATATTATTCGGTTGTCACCAACGCAGCTCAAGCTGATCCGTATGTTTTATACGGTGCCGATTGAGCAAGTCGGCAAGTTGGAATTAAAGCCGCAAACAAAGCAGTTTATAAAAAAAATTGTGACGACAATTTATGAAGAGCAAACAGGAATCCGTCTGAAATCACGCAATTTCATCGAACAACTGGAACGCACACCGTTACTGCAGCGTGAAAAGAAAGAAGAAGAATAAAATTATTGCCTAGGAAATAAAGCGAGTTGAAAGTGCGTAGAATCGCGCAGACTCGCTTTCTTCTATTGAGGAGGGAAATAATGCGTCAATATGAAAATAAGCAACTAACCGTTTTTCAAAGTGTTTTGTATCAAACGACATCAGCGGTAATCAAAACAAAGCAGGCATTAATCGTAACCGATCCTAACTGGCTGCCGAACGAAATTGCCGAAATAAAAGCCTTTATCGAGTCGATTATTGAAGATCGGAAATTATATATTATTTATACACATAGTGATTATGATCATATTATTGCAGCAGGTGCTTTTCCGAATGCGACAACAATTGCCAGTGAAGCTTTTGTTAAACGAATAAATAAAGAAGAAATATTGGAGCAAATCCGTCAGTTTGATGCTCAGTACTATATTGAAAGAGATTATCCTATTATTTATCCTCACATTGATATCGTTATAAAAGAAGATGGCCAAGCAATTGAGCTGCAGGATATAACGTGTAGCTTTTACTTATCGCCAGGGCATACGGCAGACGGATTATTTACAGTGGTGGAGCCGAACGGAATTTTGTTGGCTGGGGATTATTTATCGGATGTCGAGTTTCCTTTTATCGAGGATTACGATGCTTATTTAGCAACACTCCAAAAGGTGCAAACAATTATATCTGATAAAAAAGTTGAAGTTGTCGTGCCAGGACATGGGACAACGACCAATAATCGAGATGAAATTCAGAAACGAATTGACGGATCGTTATTATATTTAAATAATTTATCGGATGGTAGTATTGATGAAACAAAACTGCAAAAGCTTTATCCGTTTTATAAGGGTTTACAAGAAATGCACGAATTAAATAAAAAAGCTGTAAACAAAAGCCAAAGAATTTAAGTGATCATACTTAAATCTTTGGCTATTTTTGTGCAAATCTAGCTGTTTGCCAGTCCATTTATCCGTTCCAGTACTCTTCGCTTGCGATATAGCATCATGCCTGCCTCGGCAATATCTTCAATCATCGACTTATTAATAAAGGCACCGAAAATCATTCCTGCAACAGGAATCATTTGAAAGAGCTTTTTCATACCGAAGTTATCCCGGTACGTAAAGAAGACTTCCTGCCAACCCTGTAACTGAGAAACCATATTTTCTGCAGCGTTCGGTTTTTCATAATGTTGTGCCAGTTCATTTAATATCGCTTCTTTGCCAACAACATCGGAAGACGCAAATTGCAGACATTTCACGATGAAAATACGCTCGGCTTTTTCATTTGGATCATAGCCATGGATCATCGCGATTTCCTGCAATGTTTTTAGTGCAATCCCAAGAATGACGGGGATATCGAGTGCCAATGTAAACACTCCTCCAAAGCCGGTAGATGCTCCTTGTACCGTTGCAACCTTTGCACGGTTTTTCTGCAGTTTTTCACTCAGTTCCACCATATCTTCAATTGGCATTTGTCCAATATCCTCCAATGTGGAAACCGAATGCAGTGTATGTTTTTGAATATGACGCATCATCGATTTTTCGTTTACTAAATATTTTCCGCCCGTTTGGACATAGCTCACCAGCTCGTCGATCAAGACGGAAATTTTCTCCTGAATGAATTTCGGTGTTAATTTATCGAGTATTTTAAAAGGGATACGGCCAATTTTCTCCCAAAACCATAAACCGCTTTGATCTTTTTCCCATAGTTGGATTGCTAATAAGTGATTTTCTAGCTGCTGTTGAGTTTCCATGAATCGCCCTCCCAATGGACATGTTCCTTATTTTACGTTCCATAATGAAAAAGGTTTCAGTGAGTCACTCGAATTGTGTCAACAATGGGATGATATCTTCTTTTAACCGTTCATAAAATTCTTCTTCAAGCTTTAGGTATTGATGATGGTGTATGTGTTCAAAAAGAGTGAACATATTCTCGATCTTTTCTTTGGAAAAGCGGAAGTGATGATTAAAATGGTCGCGCTTATTATTGTCGCTTAAATGCATATAGCCCCGGATGATTGTAAACAATTGATTGTATTTTTTATTTGCCAGTTTATAAGCATCGCGGCTTAAACGACCAAGTGCATTGCTCGGATCGTCAAACTTTCTGTAGAATAACTGCGCTTCACGATAAGTTTCAAGTTTCATGTTCGCCGTGTAGAGGATGTGGTGCTGTGTGCGGTGTTCAGGGCATTCAAAGTGGAGTATTGCTTTTACGAGATGTGAAATTTTATCAAACGTCTCTAAAGGTAGGTCGGTTTTGTCCTTTAACTGAAAAAACATAAAATCCCCTCCAACTATTGCTTTTTTAGATTATAACCGGTTTTTACATAAAATGTCTAAATGTTAAATAAATAACAAATGGATTATGAGTCTTCTTATGAATGCTAAATTCTCGATAACGCAAAATTTTTCTGTAAAAAACAATGATATTGTACAAAAGTTTTGACAATTCAGAAAAATTTACTTTATAATATCGTTATTAGAAAGTTGTTACACAATATGCGTAATTGGAGGTAAAGTTATGAATCTACCGAATATACAATTTACAGAAGAACAGAAGCAATTTAGACAGGAAGTCCGTAGTTTTTTAAAACAACATATTGAAAAGGGGACATTTGAAACACGGTGTGACTCATGGCTAAGTGGTTCTGATCCTTCTTTTTCTAAACTGGTGGCAGAGCAAGGTTGGATCGGAATGACATGGCCGAAGCAATATGGCGGCAGTGAGCGAAGTACAATTGATCGCTATATTTTAACGGAAGAATTTTTGGCATTTGGTGCGCCGGTAGCTGCACACTGGTTTGCGGATCGTCAGACAGGACCATTGCTATTACGTTTTGGTACGGAATATCAGAAGGAATTTTTCTTGCCGAAAATTGTGAAAGGAGAATGCTTTTTCGCTATTGGGCTAAGTGAGCCGAACAGTGGTTCTGATTTGGCGTCTGTTGCAACACGTGCGGAAAAAGTGGATGGCGGCTGGATTGTAAATGGTGCAAAAACCTGGTCCAGTAATGCCCATGATGCACATTACATGGTGACGCTCATCCGTACAGAACCATTAGGAGAAAAAAAGCATGAAGGTCTTTCACAATTCATTATCGATTTAAAAGGTGAAGGTGTGACAATTGCACCAATTCGTTATTTAACTGGTGAACCGCATTTTAACGATGTCTACCTGGATAATGTATTTGTTCCGGATGAGATGGTAGTGGGGACGCTAGGTAACGGGTGGAAGCAAGGTTTGGCAGAGCTTGCATTTGAACGCAGCGGTCCTGAGCGAATTTTAAGTACATTTCCTCTACTAAATGAGGTAATTGAACAATTGAAGATTAAGAGAGATCTAATTGGTCTGGAAGAAGCGACGAAGCTCGTAGCAGAACTATGGTCATTACGCAACTTATCGATCGGGGTTGCAAAAGTATTGGAAGAAGGCGGAGAAGTTGCCATACCGGCAGCACTTGTAAAAAGTATCGGCACAAAGTTCGAACAGAAAATTCCTGAGATCATCCGTCTGTTGCTAGATGTTTATCCACACTTGCAAAGCAGCAATAGGGTTGAGCGATATTTGGCTGAATCTATTTTACATGCACCTGGCTTTACAATACGTGGTGGTACATCAGAAGTTATGTATGGAATTTTAGCGAAGGGGGTTATTGCACAATGAGCGAAGTTAAAGAAATGGTCGTTGAAGTAGTTGAAAAAATATTTAAGGATAAAGTTGAAAAAGAAACGGTCGATCTTTTGGAAGAAAATAAGTGGGCTGAAGATGTTTGGCAGCTGCTGCTTGAAAATGAACTGCATCATGTAGCGGTAAGCGAAGATGATGGTGGGGCCGGTGGGGATGTTGAAGATTTATTTGCACTGTATTTCCTTGTAGGAAAATATGCGGCACCTGTCCCGTTTATTGAACATACGTTAGCCAATTTTTTCTTACAGCAAGTGGACTTGAAAGGATTTGGGCAGTTAACTACGTACAGCATTACAAACCCGCTGCAGTTAAAGGATAATGCTTTAAGCGGTACTTTAAAGCATGTCGGGTGGGCACAGTATGCGGAAAAAATTGTGACGGTTGCCCAGGAAGGTTCACAGCATTTTATCGTTGTTGCCGATTTAAAGGATGCACTGCTGAAAAATAGCACAAACTTGGCAGCCGAACCACGTTCAGAAGTTGTATTCGAAAATTTGAAAGCGCTTAACAAACTGCCGATAACCGCAAATCAATATGACGCATTTAAAAAGTTTGTTACAGCGGCATCTGTCAGCAAAATGAGCGGAGCCCTAACAACGGCATTCCAGCTAAGTATTCAATTTAGTAAAGAACGGGAACAGTTCGGTCGACCAATTCACCGATTCCAACTTGTACAGCAGCATTTGGCGAATATGGCAGGAGAACAGACGCTTATGACAGTGGCCGTCAATAATATCCTAACATTATTAGCTGATGGGCGAGAAGAAAACGAAGTAGCTTATGCGCGTTTGAGGATGGAGGATGCGAGTCGTACAGTGGCAACTTCTGCTCATCAGGTACATGCCGCGATCGGTGTGACACATGAACATCGCCTTCATCATTATACCCGCCGCTTATGGGCTTGGCGTGACGAGGAATTTACCGCACGTTACTGGAAAAAACAGTTGGCACAGCAACTGCTGGAAACAAAACTCGACTTGTGGGAAAGCATTACAGATCAAGTAGAAACGCATGTACATGCATAAGGAGGAAAATTAATGACGGATTTATTATTTGAAGTGAAGAATCATATTGCAACAATTACACTGAATCGTCCTGAAAGTTTAAATGCATTTAGCGAAGAAATGATCCTTTCTTGGATCAAAGCATTAGAGGAAGTGCGAGACAATGATGACATTCGGGCCGTTATTTTAAAAGGGAACGGTAAAGCATTTTGCGCAGGCGGTGATATAAAAGCGATGGTGGCAGGACAGGGCTTTTACCATAGTGAAGAAGATATTACTTCAACAGCACTGGCCCGCAAAAATTCTTTATGGAAAAAAGTGCAGCGCGTACCTTTATTGCTTGAAGAAATAGATAAGCCGGTCATTGCGCAGATGCACGGCTTTGCAATGGGTGCAGGACTTGATATGGCATTGATGTGCGATATCCGTATTGCTGCACAATCTGCAAAATTCTCAGAAAGTTATATTAATGTAGGGATTGTTCCTGGTGATGGCGGCGCTTACTTTTTACCTCGCCTTGTCGGCATCGATAAGGCACTTGATATGCTGTGGACTGCGCGTGTCCTAACGGCAGAGGAAGCGAAAGAAGCGCGTCTTATTACATTTATTGTAAATGATGAGGAACTGGAAAGCTTTACACAAAGTTATGCAGAAAAATTGGCGAATGGGCCAATTGAAACGATTAAAATTATAAAACGGGCTGTTTATCAAAGCCAATCAATGAGCTTGCGTTCATCACTTGACTATATTTCATCAAAAATGGGCTTAGTAACAGAATTGCCATCATACGAAGAAGGGGTCAAAGCAATAGTGGAAAAACGAAAAGCCGTTTTCAAATAATACATGAGCAAATGGGGGACGCGGATGAAGAAAATATTTCTCGCAATAGTTTCAATCGCTGCTATGTTACTAGTAGGTTGTCAAAGTAATGTTGAGCGTTATGGGGAGCCGCTTATTTTTACAACAGGTACAACAACAGGTGTTTTCTATTCACTTGGAGCTGGAATTTCGACAATGTGGACAAATGAACTGGAAAAGCGTGTCGCTTCACAGGCATCGAATGGAAGTATAGAAAACTTGAATTTAATGCGTAAAGGTGAAGCGAATATTTCATTTACGACGGTGAATATTGCCTATGAAGCTTACAACGGTGTTGGAAGCTTCGAAGGTAAGCAATATGAAGACGTTCGAATATTAGGAAACCTATATCCAAATATTAGTCATATTATTGTGAAAGATGATGAGAAGTACAATTCGATTGAAGATCTAAAAGGAACAAGCTTCGTATTCGGAGCTGCGGGAAGTGCGACTGAGGTAGAATCCCGCCTTGTCCTTGAAGCACATGGTATTGGAGAAAATGATATTAAAGCAAACTATGTCGGCTTCACTGAAGCGACAGATTTAATGCGAAATGGTCAAGTGGAAGGTGTCAATATTTATACAGGTGTACCGGCAGCCGCTGCGACAGAGCTGATTTCAACGGTAGACTCAAAAGTATTAAGCTTTTCTGACAGCGCCATTGCCCAGTTAGTAGAGGAATATCCTTGGAATTTTGCTTATACGATCGAGCCAAACACTTATGATAAACAGCCGGAAGCGATTCAAACTGTCGGTCAGTACAGCACGATTGTAATTGACGAAAGTGTTAATGAAGAAACCGTCTATCAGTTAACGAAAGAGCTGTGGGAAAACTTGAGCTCACTGCAGAAATCATACAGTATTGTAAAGCAGTTCAGTCCGGAAAGTGCGGTTGCGGGAACGGCGGATATACCGTTGCATCCTGGATCGGAGCGCTACTATCGTGAAATTGGTGTGATCGATTAAAAGTAAAGTACAAGGAGGGGACGGTATGGCAGAAAAAGTACTTGAGAAAGATGAAATTCAACAATTAATGGATCTTGAAGATAAAAATATTAACTCACGTAATTATGTTGGTATATTTGGGAAAATCGTGATCGGTGTTGCGATTATCTGGTCAATATTCCAAATATATATGAGTAGTATCGGTGTAATGGAAGCGACAAAATTTCGTGCATGGCATTTAGGATTTTTACTCTTATTCAGCTTTATTTATTATCCTGCTACAAAGAAAAGTGTAGGGACGAGAAAATTGCCTACGTGGTTTGACAGTGTTTGTATTACTTTATCAATTTTCGTAACGCTTTATTTCGTAATTGTATACGATATTTTAGTTCGTGATCGTGCAGGTGAAAATACGATTCTTGATCTATGGGTCGGCGGAATTGCCATCGTATTGTTATTTGAGGCAGCACGTCGTGTTGTCGGCAATGCGCTGACATTAATAGCACTGTTTTTCCTTGCTTATAATTTCTTTGGTGCCTATATACCGGGAATTTTGGGACATTACGGATTTAGCCTTGAGCGAATCATCAATATCATGTTCTGGGGCGGGCAAGGTATTTTCGGAACGGCTCTAGGTGTATCGGCAACGTATATTTTCATATTCGTCCTGTTCGGCGCGTTCTTGAAAAACAGCGGGTTTTCAGATTTCATCAATGACTTGGCACTGACAATCGCTGGACGTACAGCTGGCGGACCTGCTAAAGTAGCAGTTTTTGCAAGTGCATTGATGGCGACAATCAGCGGGAGTGCTGTTAGTAATGTTGTAACAACGGGTACGGTTACCATCCCAATGATGAAAAAGGCAGGGTATTCGAAAAAATTTGCCGGTGCTGTAGAGGCAGTTGCCTCGACAGGCGGATTAATTGCACCGCCGGTTATGGGTGCAGCAGCCTTTATTATGGCTGAGTATTTAGGTGTAGCGTATTCGGTTGTTATGCTGGCAGCGGTCGTACCAGCAATACTTTATTATTTAACATTGTTTATGATCGTACATTTTGAAGCGAAAAAAATGGGGTTATCGGGTATTTCTAAAGAAAATATTCCGGTAGCAATGCAAGTTCTGAAAAATGGCGGGCACTTATTAATTCCTTTATTCATTTTATTGTTTATGCTGTTTGCAGGTTATTCGCCGTTATATGCGGCAATCTTTGCCCTATTTTCAATCGTACCGACAGCAGCCATTCGCCAACATACACGCATGAACTTGAAAACGGTTATTGATTCTGTTGTTGAAGGGGTCAAAGGAGCGATTAGCGTAGGGATTGCCTGTGCAATCGTCGGAATAGTTATTGCGACAATCACGCTAACAAGCATCGGCTTGATCATCGGTAACAACGTATTAAGTTTTGCTGGTGACAGTGTCATGCTTGCAGCTATTTTAACAGCGGTAATCAGTATCGTATTAGGAATGGGAATTCCGGCAACAGCGGCATATATTATTGTTGCAACAATTTCTGTGCCGATTTTAACACAATTAGGCGTACCAGCGATTGCAGCCCATATGTTTGCCTTCTACTTTGCTGCTTTATCAAGCATTACTCCTCCAGTAGCATTGGCTCCGTATGCCGCAGCAGGTATCGCTGGTGAATCTCCGAATAAAGTATCGTTTGAATCGGTTCGTCTCGGCTTGATTGGTTTTATTGTTCCATTCTTCTTTATCTTTAACCCGGCGCTCCTTCTAACGGGCGGGACAATCGGAGAATATATTTTTGCGGCAATTACAGCTTGTATTGGCGGGGTATCAATTGCAGCAGGCATTAAAGGCTATTTATTCCGACACACTTATTTCATCGAACGTCTTGCCTTCTTCGGTGCAGGTATTGCATTAATGGATACTACGTTAATTTATAATCTTATCGCTTTAGTAGTAATTGCAGTTGCAGTTGCGACACAAATCGTATTGAAGCAGCCTGAACGGAGCATAGAACCGTCGTTAATAAAAGAGTAGAAGAATTGAGGTGATGGGGATGCGCCCATTAGATAATGTTAAAATATTGGATTTATCGCGGGTGTATGCTGCACCGGCAGGAACGATGATTTTAGCGGATTTAGGTGCTGAAGTCATCCGGATCGAGCATCCTGCGGGATCGGATAGTATGCGTGGCTGGGGACCTTTTATAAATGGTGAAAGTACGTATTATATTTGTGCGAATCGTAATAAAAAATCAATTACATTAAATTTAAAAGACCAGTCCGATAAAGAAGTGCTGCTAGATTTTGTAAAAGAAGCGGATGTCATCATCGATAATTTTAAAGCGGGCGATATGAAAAAAATGGGACTCGATTATGAGGAGCTAAAGCAAATTAATCCACGGATTATTCAATGCTCGGTGACCGGATTTGGTCAGACAGGTCCGCTTTCTGCAGAGCCGGGATTTGACCCCGTTATTCAGGCAATGAGCGGTTTAATGGATGTAACAGGACATTCTGATGGGGAAGCGACTAAAGTAGGAGTGCCAATTGCGGATATTTTAACATCCCACTATGTCGTAATCGGAATATTGTCTGCACTAAGGATGCGTGACATGACAGGCAAAGGCCAATTTATAGATCTGGCACTGCTTGATGTGCAAATGAGTTCCCTTGCAAATGTTGCAAGCGCGTATCTAAATACCGGTTTCAAGTCGAGCCGTCTTGGCAACCAGCATAATAATGTAGCGCCGTATCAAGTGTTTGAATGTTCGGATGGGCCGCTCATGTTCTGTGTCGGCACGGAAGATCAGTTCAAAAAGTTTTGCGAAATGATTAATCGCGATAGCTGGGTGACAGATGAGCGCTTTAAAACGAATTCGTTGCGCAAACAAAATGAAGTTGTGCTGGCAGGCTATATTTCCGAAATTACAAAAACGAAAACACGTGATGAATGGATCGAGCTCTTGCAGAAGTATAAAATTCCTGGAGGACGTGTGAATACTGTGGAGGAAGCGTTTCAGCAGCCGCAAGTAATCGCGCGAAATTTAGTAGGCGAAATCGAACATCCATCATACGGGACAGTGAAATTTGTAAAAAATCCTTTACAGCATTCAGAGCTTAATATTTCCTATGATTGCGGGCCACCGCAGTTAGGGGAGCATACGGAAAACCTGTTGAAAATTAATAAAAACTAGTTATACGGTAAATGTTCGGGTGAGATTTACAGATTATCAATTGAGTATTGTTTGAACAATAGTTTGATTTCTACTGTCGGAAAAGATAGGTGAAAAGTTTGTATGACTTTTAACATAGCCCCTTCTTTTTTAAATTGACTAGTTTTGCTACTATTAGGAAAAGGGGGGCTTTTGGATGGAACAACAGAAATTTGAAAAAATGTATTTAATGCAAACCGTACAAAAAACAATAGTAATTTTGCGTGCTTTCACGAAAGAACAGCCAAAGCTTTCTTTAACTGAATTAAATAAAAAGACAGGAATCGGTCTATCAAGCTTGCAACGTTTTGTTGCTACATTAGTATATGAAGGTTTTTTAATAAGGGATGACCGGACAAAGCAGTATCAGCTTGGTTTATCGCTAATTCACTTGGGGAAGCTTGTTGAGGAGGAATCAAGTATCATTACGATTGCCCAGCCAATTCTTCAGCAGTTGAACAAAGTGACGAAAGAAAGTATTTCGATGAGTATTATTGACGGCAATGAGCGCCGCTGTATTATGAATATCGAAAGTTCGTATGCTTTGTCGGCACGCAATCATGTCGGGGATACATCACCGTTATACGCGGGGGCCTCTGCAAAATCATTGCTGGCTTTTTTGCCGCAGGAAGAAATTGATCAATATTTGGATGAAGTGACGATGGAACATGTAACGGAAAATACGGTTGTCGATCGTGACCGGCTACTGGAGCAATTGCAGGAAATTCGGAATCAGCAATATGTTTTTACCAGGGCTGAGCGCATTATCGGAGCCTGTTCGTTCAGTACAGCGATTATTTCAAACGGGCGGCCGGTTGCATCGATTGCGATTATCATTCCGGAGGCACGCTTTGATGAAGATCAGTTTGAGGAATTACGTGAACTTATTTTGCGTGCAAAAGTCGATATTGAAAAACAGCTGAATAAATAAAACAATCCAACCGGGTGAAAAATCGGTTGGATTATTTTTTGTTAGAAAGAAAAAAACACTTTCTGCTCAAATCGAACAGAAAGTGCCTTGTGAAATTAGAATTGTAGATGTTTCTCGATATAAGCTTTTACTTCAGCGATCGGCATACGGATTTGTTCCATTGAATCACGGTGACGTACTGTTACTTGACCGTCTTCTTTTGAATCGAAATCGTATGTGATACAGAATGGCGTACCGATTTCATCTTGGCGGCGGTAACGTTTACCGATAGATTGTGACTCATCGAAATCAACCGGGAATGCTTTACGTAAATCAGCCCAAACGTCGCCAGCTTCTTCCGATAATTTTTTAGAAAGTGGCAATACAGCTGCTTTAAATGGTGCTAAAGCAGGGTGGAAGCGTAAAACTGTACGAGTGTCGTCGCCTTCTAATTGCTCTTCTTCATAAGCGTCGCATAAGAATGCCAATGTTACACGGTCTGCACCTAATGATGGCTCGATGCAGTACGGTACGTAGCGTTCATTTGAAACTGGATCAATATAAGTGAAGTCTTCACCTGAATGTTCCATATGCTGTTTCAAGTCGAAATCTGTACGGTCAGCGATACCCCATAGTTCGCCCCAACCGAATGGGAAGCGGAATTCGATGTCTGTTGTTGCATTTGAATAATGTGATAGCTCATCATCTTCATGATCGCGTAAACGCATTGAATCTTCTTTCATGCCTAATGCAAGAAGCCAGTTTTTACAGAACTCTTTCCAATATGAATGCCACTCAAGGTCTTCACCTGGTTTACAGAAGAATTCAAGTTCCATCTGTTCGAATTCACGAGTACGGAATGTGAAGTTACCTGGTGTAATTTCGTTACGGAAAGATTTTCCGACTTGGGCAATACCAAATGGCATCTTTTTACGCATTGAACGTTGAACATTTTTGAAGTTTACGAAAATACCTTGTGCTGTTTCCGGGCGCAGGTAAATTTCGTTAGATGAAGACTCAGTTACACCTTGATGCGTTTTGAACATTAAGTTGAATTGGCGGATATCTGTGAAATCGATTTTTCCGCAGTCCGGACAAGCTACTTCAAGCTCTTCCATTTTCTCTTTCATTTGATCAAAAGTCATACCGTCGACGATAATTTCTTTGCCTGTTTTTGTTAAAGAAGCATCTTCAATCAATTTATCTGCACGGTGACGCGCTTTACATGATTTACAGTCGATCATCGGGTCATTGAAGTTACCTACGTGACCAGATGCAACCCATGCTTTTGGATTCATTAAAATAGCAGCATCCAAACCTACGTTGTGTTCAGATTCCTGAACGAATTTTAGCCACCAAGCTTTTTTTACGTTGTTTTTAAGTTCTACACCAAGTGGACCGTAATCCCAAGTGTTTGCTAAACCACCGTAAATATCAGATCCCGGAAATACGAATCCGCGGTGTTTTGCTAATGATACAATTGTCTCCATTGATTTTTCTGCCATGAAAAAAACCTCCTATAAATATTTAATCAATCATGCCTCGGCATAATTGCGTCCAGATTTTTAGACCCACAGGATGTGGGTCAGTCAGCCGTTGTCACAGAATGTGACGTATTTAGGCTGACTTCTTTTTTCATCTAAAAAAATCTGTGACATCTGCCAGAGCTTATTTTTATTCAGCGAGTGTATAAACACTCGCTGAATAAAAATAAAAGCACCCGTCTCCGGGCACAAAAGCTCTGCCCGGGGACGAGTGCATCAAGACGATGTACCCGCGGTTCCACCCCGCTTGTTTTTAAATAAATAAAAACCTCTTTTATAAAAATAGCTCAGGGGCGCCGTTTCTCAATTCATTGTAGGCTTGCACTATCCCTACTCGCTTATGTTAGAATTGATACTTATTAATCCCTTCATCGCTTACATATTAATATTCATAAACAACAAGTGAGTTGTTCGCTAATATTGTAGCATGGGTTTGTTTTCTTCGCAATATAGAAGGAAATAGTATATAATAATTAATGATAAAGTATAACATTATTTGAAGCGGGTGAGTCCAATCGAACTCAATAAACGTCAAGATGTAATCTTGCAAATTGTAAAAGAAAATGGCCCAATTACGGGCGAACATATCGCTGAGCGCCTTGGATTAACGCGCGCTACATTGAGACCTGATCTAGCTATATTAACGATGGCTGGATTTTTAGATGCGCGGCCACGTGTCGGCTACTTCTATGCAGGCAAAAAAACAACGGCTGCCTTTACGGAATCAATGCTGAATTTAAAAGTGAAAGATTTTCAGTCGATCCCGGTAGTTGTTCCGGATGATATGACAGTCTATGATGCGATTATCCATATGTTTTCCGAGGATGTCGGAACACTTTTCGTTATTGATAAAGATGAAATATTACAAGGTGTGCTGTCTCGAAAAGATTTACTTCGTTCGAGTATAGGAACACAGGATTTAAATAAAATGCCTGTGCATATAATTATGACGAGAATGCCGAATATCGCCTATTGTGTTAATTCGGATTCATTAATCGTGGCGGCCAAAAAGTTAATAGAACGTGAGATTGATTCCATGCCGGTTGTTGAAGAAACTGAGCGGGGATTGGTCATTACCGGACGGTTAACGAAGACGAATATTACACGTGCATTTATTTCATTAGCTGAAACGCATGATTTATAGGTGATATTATGAAAAAATTGACTATATTTGTTGTATCAGATTCGGTCGGTGAAACTGGAGAAGCTGCTGTAAAAGCGGTAGTAAGCCAGTTTCGGCCGAATTTTGAAAAAGTAAGGATTCGAAAGTTTCCGCATATTGCAAATGTGGATGTGCTTGAAAAAATTGTCCAAATTGCTATCGCAAATGAGGCAACGATTGTTTTTACGCTTGTTGAAAAACAGATGAGACAAGCACTTCAAAAAATCGCAAGTGAATACAAGGTTCATGCAATCGACTTATTGGGCTCGATGCTTGACTTGATTGAAACTTCATTTGATGAAATGCCGTTGCAAAAGCCGGGCCTTGTCCATCAATTGGATGATGATTATTTCAAAAAGATTGATGCAATCGAATTTGCTGTTAAATATGATGACGGGCAGGATCCGCGCGGCATTTTGCTGGCGGACATTGTTTTGGTCGGTGTATCGAGAACGTCTAAAACTCCATTATCGCAATATTTAGCTCATAAACGGTATAAAGTGGCGAATGTGCCGCTCGTTCCGGAAGTGGACCCCCCAGCGGAATTAATGCAAATCGATCCGAATAAATGTTTTGGTTTAGTCATTACACCGGAAAAGCTCAACAATATTCGAAAAGAGCGTCTAATAACATTAGGGTTAACTGAAAATGCATTTTATGCTCAACATACTAGAATTGAGCAGGAAATTAGCTATTTTTATAGTATTGTTGATAAAATAGGTTGTCGAACGATAGATGTAACGAATCGTGCTGTCGAAGAAACAGCACACAAAATAATTGATATGCTAGAGCTTGATTGTAGATAGCAACCATAGCCGCCTCTTCAAAAAGGAAGAGGAGGTTTTTTTGGTGGAATAATATTTGAGATTTTTAAGAAACTAAGTGAACTATACTTTTGTTCCAGAATAATCTCGCATATTTCGCGGAATTTCGACATTTTTAGTTATATTCTGATTATTTTTTGAAATTATATAGCAACTATAGTCTTTTTGTTTTATAATAATAAAATTGTGGTAAAAATAATTATTATAGGGTAATTACAAATTTGTAATAAGAAATTTTGTCGTATTTTAGAGGATATTTGTAATTTATCTCGAATACTGTAGATGGTGATAATGTGGCTGGAAAAATACCCGAACATGTGATTGAACAAATTCGCTCGCAGTCCGATATAGTCGATGTCATTAGCGATTATATGCAGTTAACGAAGAGAGGGCGCAACTATTTTGGATTATGTCCATTCCATGGTGAGCAAACACCCTCTTTTTCCGTATCCAGCGATAAACAGATATTTCACTGTTTTGGCTGTGGGGCAGGAGGAAACGCCATTACTTTTGTAATGGATATGGAACATCTGTCGTTTCCGGATGCACTCATTAAACTAAGTCAACGTGCGGGAATCCCGCTTGAAATGGAATTGTCGACCGATCAATCGGTGTCGAATTCACCCATTTCAAAAAAAGAGCAGCAAATGCGAGAGGCTCATACGTTTGCAGTGGAGTTTTATCATCATATTTTAATGAATACAGAAGATGGCGAACCTGCATTAAATTATTTGCTTGAAAGAGGATTTACACGTGAGCAAATCGAAACACATCAGATAGGATGGGCGTTGCCGAATTGGGACACGCTGTCACTCTTACTGGAGCGCAAAGGATATGATCCTGAAGAAATGGCCGAAAGCGGTCTTATTATTCGTAAAGATAGTGATGACAGCTACTTTGACCGTTTCCGGGGACGGATTATGTTTCCGATCCGAGATGAAAATGGAAAAACGATTGCATTCTCAGGCAGGATTTTAAATTCCGATGGCGAAGATGCTAAGTACTTAAATAGTCCTGAAACGCCGATCTTCCATAAAAGTCAAGTACTTTATAATTTGGATAAGGCGCGGGCATCTATTCGTAAATCAAGACAAGTAATTTTAATGGAAGGCTTTATTGATGTTTTAGCAGCAAATCAAGCAGGTATATACAATGCTGTAGCAACGATGGGTACGTCTCTAACGCCCCAGCATATTACAAAGCTCAAACGCTTAGTTCAGCAAATTACGATTTGCTATGATGGTGATAATGCTGGTTTTGAGGCTGCCAAGCGTGCTGCACAGATGCTTCATCAAGAACAGATTAAAGTTGAGGTCGCTGTTTTACCAGATAAACTTGATCCGGACGAATATATTCGTAAACACGGACAAGAGGCATTTAAAAATCAAATAATAGAAAAGCCGCACGCTTATATTGCATTTATGATGATGCATGCGAAACGCGGCAAAAATTTCCAATTTGAAAATGACACACTTCAATACATTCAAGAAGTTCTGGAAACATTAAAAAATAATACTTCTCCAACTGAACGTGATTTATACATTCGTCAATTGGCAAATGAAACAAATATTTCCCAAGAGGCGATCAGTACCCAATTAAGAAAAATGGTCGCGGATAATGTGAAAGAGCAGAAACGCGATCAGAAAATGGTGGAAGAACCAACTGCTTTGCTTCAGAGGGAGCGTAAAAAAGACGCAACAGACCGTGCGGAAAGTATACTTTTAGCACATATGTTGCATGATGTAAATATTGTGAATAAAGTTCTCAGAGAGGGAAATAACGAACCTTTCATCCATGAGGAATATTTATCCGTATTTGTTCGTTTAATTGGTTTTTACGAAGAATATGAAATGGCTGATTTCCATCGATTCGTCGAAGTGTTGGATGATCATGATTTACGAAAAATCGTGATGGATGCTGCGTTACTTGAACGTGACCCTGATAATGGTGAAGCGGAGATAATTGATTGTTTAAAGCAAATCGAAAAACGCCGATTAGAACTAAAGATTGAACAATTAAAGCACGATCAAAAAGAAGCAGAAAAAATGCATGAGCATAGACGAGCACTTGAGATTGCCCAACAGATAATTGCATTAAATAGAAAGATAAAAATGGGCGTTTAACGCGATTTGTTTTTAGAAGGAGGAAGGTTTATGGCGGACAAGTCAAAACATTCAAAAGATACGGTAGTAAACGGGGTTTCATTAGAACAGGTAAAAAAGCAACTTTTAGCTAAAGCAAAGCAGGTTGGCGAAATGTCAATGAAGGAAATCTCTGAAACATTAGCATTTTTTGAACTGGAGAATGAAGAGATTTTCAACTTTGCCGATGAAATCGAAAAAAATGATGTAACAGTTGAAGGAAAAGAAGAATTTGAAGAAGAAGCGCTATCTAAGCAAGAATCAAGCGAAGAAGCATTCGACTTAAATGATTTAAGTGTTCCTCCTGGCGTTAAAATTAATGACCCGGTACGTATGTATTTAAAAGAAATCGGACGTGTGGATTTACTTTCTGCAGATCAGGAAATCCGTTTAGCGGAACGTATCGAACAAGGTGACGAAGAAGCACGTAAACGTCTGGCCGAAGCTAACTTACGTCTTGTAGTTTCGATTGCTAAACGCTATGTAGGCCGTGGAATGCTGTTCCTGGATCTTATTCAGGAAGGTAACATGGGTCTGATCAAAGCGGTTGAAAAATTCGACCACCGTAAAGGGTTCAAGTTCTCGACTTATGCAACTTGGTGGATTCGTCAAGCGATTACACGTGCGATTGCAGACCAGGCACGTACAATCCGTATTCCGGTACACATGGTTGAAACGATCAACAAATTAATCCGTGTACAACGTCAGCTTCTTCAGGATTTAGGCCGTGAACCTTCTCCAGAGGAAATTGGGGAGGAAATGGATTTAACACCTGAAAAAGTTCGTGAAATTCTAAAAATTGCTCAAGAGCCTGTATCATTGGAAACACCGATTGGGGAAGAAGACGATTCGCATTTAGGTGATTTCATTGAAGACTCGGAAGCACAATCTCCTTCTGATCATGCAGCATATGAGTTATTGAAGGAACAGTTAGAAGACGTGCTGGATACTTTAACAGACCGTGAAGAAAACGTATTGCGTTTACGATTCGGTTTAGATGATGGCCGTACGCGCACTTTGGAAGAAGTAGGTAAAGTGTTTGGCGTTACACGTGAACGTATTCGTCAAATCGAGGCGAAAGCATTACGTAAACTACGTCATCCATCTCGCTCAAAACGCTTAAAAGATTTCTTAGAATAAGCTAAACAGGGAAAAGATGAAGGAGTATATTACTCTTCATCTTTTTTTGTGTAAATATATCAGGTAATTACTATTTTCCAAGAATAATGGTATTGCTTTTTACCGATGATGTTCATTCAGGAATTATTTACAATATGAATAGCATATAAATACAGATTTGGAGCGAAACGATGTCAAATCCTAAAAAACAAATTATTATGAATGAAATTACATTTTGGAAACAAAACAAAATGTTACCGGAACATTATTGCGATTTTTTGATGACCCTTTATTCGGAAGGAAACCATCAAGAAGAGATTGCAGGGAAATCCAAAAATGCAGTCATAAATGTCGAAAAACGCAGAAACCGCATTGTATCGATGTTCTTCCCGATCAGTGCAATTGTTATTTTGTTGCTGCTGTTTACGATACAGTTCGAATGGGTTGTCATTTCAGTTGCCGCTGTATTTGCAGCAGGCTCTCTGATCGGGGCTATCTATTTTGCAAAAAGAAATCATCTAATGGCAGTGATGCTTCAGCTGGCGACCGCTTTATCCATTTTAGGTGTGACATTGAAAGTGAGTACAACGTATTTCGCCGGCAACAATGAAATGCTTTATATAATCCTTATTGTAAACTGTGTATTTTGGCTTTTAAGCGGCTTCATACTGAAGATTATTTATTTTACGATTTCAGGCATTCTTGGTTTAATTGCCATCATTAGTGCATGGATCTATTTTCTATAGGAAACCTAAAATAATACATACACCCTATACTATTCTTTTAAGCTATGCGGAAGTCGTGGAACTTTTATGCATAGCTTTTTTTGTGACCGTTTTACAAAATACTCTGCAAAATACATATATTTTCTGTAAAAATACATATTTTTAGATTACAATAGAATTGAAATGAAATAGGCTGAGAGGATGAATGGTATGCATTTTGATTTGACAACAGAGCAAGCGATGTTACAAAAGATGATACGTGAGTTTTCCGATGAAGTAGTGGCACCAGGAGCAGTCGAGCGCGATAAAACGAAAGCCTTCCCAGTAGAAATTTTTAAAGAACTTTCCAATATGGGCATTATGGGTCTGCCTTTTCCTGAACAATATGGCGGGGCGGGTGCAGATACAATCAGCTTTGCAATCGTTACAGAAGAGTTAAGCCGTACATGTGCTTCGACAGGAATTACATATTCGGCTCATATTTCATTAGGCGGTGCACCTTTACACTTATTCGGTACGGAGGCGCAGAAGGAAAAATACTTAACGCCGATCTGTACGGGTGAATCATTCGGCGCATTTGGTTTAACAGAGCCTAATGCCGGTTCTGATGCAGGTGGTACAGAAACTGCCGCTGTGTTGGATAATGGAGAATTTGTCATTAACGGGTCGAAAGTTTTTATTACTAATGCAAGTTATGCCAAACATTTAGCGTTAACAGCTATTACAAATCGGGATGGAAACAAAAAAGAAATTAGCGCCATTATAGTCCCGACTGATGCAAAAGGATTTACGATAAAGTCGAAATACGAAAAGATGGGCCTGAATGCCTCGAATACAACAGAATTGATTTTAGAAAATGTCCAAGTGCCGGAAGAGAACTTGCTTGGGGTCCGGGGAAATGGCTTTAAACAGTTTTTAACGACGCTGGACGGCGGCAGGATCGGTATTGCGGCAATGGCTGTTGGAATCGCACAGGGCGCATTAAATAAAGCCGTTCAATATGCAAAAGAACGCAAGCAATTCGGAAAGGCGCTGGCGGAGTTTCAGGCAACGCAGTTTAAATTGGCTGATATGGAGGTAAAAATACAATTAGCGCGGACATTTGTATACAAAGCGGCATGGCTGAAAGATCAGGGACGTCCATTCGGAAAAGAAGCTGCTATCGCAAAATACTATGCTTCCGAGATGGCAATGGAAGTTTGCGATGAAGCAATTCAAATTCATGGCGGCTACGGCTATATGAAAGAGTATGAAGTAGAGCGCTTTTTACGTGATGCAAAACTTTTGGAAATCGGTGAAGGAACATCTGAAGTACAGAAAATGGTAATTGCAAGACATATATTATGATAGAAATAGCAAATTGGTAAAATTGTTACAAAGCTAGTAAAACTTGTTCGTAAAGTCTTTCAGTTTTCTATAGAATCAAGTACAATTAATATTGTTTACTAGGCAAATGTCTAGCATGAAATAGAATATTTAATGAGGGAGGGGAACGCAATGAGAAACAATCCACTTATTCCTTACGTACTTATCATGGCATTCGGTATCGGACTAATTTTCTTCATGTCATTTGAGGGTGCAGCTGATAAAAACAGTGCGGACGGCGAACATTCAGGGGAAACTGCTGAATTAAATGGTGAAGATATTGCTCAAAAGAACTGTATTTCGTGCCACGGTGGTGATTTGACGGGTGGTGGAGGTCCTTCAATCGTTGGATTAGATGCTGAGCATATTAAAGACTACGCATTAAATGGTTCGGAAAACGGCGCTATGCCGCCAATTCTTAATAACGAAGCAGAAGCGGATGCAGTAGCAGAGTATATTTCAGGTTTATAATGAATAGCCAAGTGCAGAAATGGAGTGATCCTGTTCTGCACTTTTTTGTATTCTGGAAAGAGACGTTTATGTAAAAGTTCTATATAATAGGGGTAGTTTGTGATATAGAAAAGAGGATATATAAATATGAACGCACAAAAACTTTCAAAACGACTTGAAACGGTCGCTTCATTTGTCCCCACAGGAGCAATTGTAGCTGATATCGGAAGTGACCATGCCTATTTACCATGTTATTTAGTGCATAAAGGAATTGCTGCACGTGCAGTAGCGGGCGAGGTTGTAAAAGGACCTTATGAATCAGCCGTAAAACAAGTTCGCACTGAAGGCTTAACAGATAAAATTACAGTGCGCATGGCAGATGGACTGGCTGCTGTTGAAGAAGCGGATGAAATTACAGCTGTAACGATTGCAGGGATGGGCGGACCATTAATTGTGTCCATTTTAGAAAAGCATCCACAAGCTTTAAAAACGGTAACCCGTTTAATTTTACAGCCGAATATTCATGCAAAAGCGATCCGTGAATGGGCAATTGCTAATGGCTGGGCAATCCAGGATGAGGTCATTTTAGAAGAGGACGGTAAAATTTATGAGGTCCTAGTATTACAGCGCGGGGAAATGAAATTAAATGAAGCGCAAACATTGCTTGGGCCAAAGCTGATGGAAACGAAAGTACCTGTTTTCATTGAAAAGTGGTCACGTGAAATCGCAAATTGGCAACGTGTTCAACAAGCAATTTCAGAAGCGGAAAAAACACCTGAAAATCAGGAAAAGTATGAACAACTAACACATTACATTAAAATGGTACAGGAGGCGATTGCGTGAAATCCGTAAATGGCAACGAGATTATCCAATTATTTGAATCATGGTCACCTAAAAAATATGCATGCATGCCGAATGACCCCATCGGATTGGCCATTGGTACGTTAAATAAGCCAGTTACAAGAGTGCTTGTAACACTGGACGTGACACATGAAGTCGTTGATGAGGCAATCGACAACGGCTGCGAGCTTATTATTGCACATCACCCGCCAATCTTCATGAAGCTCTCGAACTTGCGTACAGATAATCCGAAAGGTGCACTGTATGAAAAGTGTCTGAAAAATGATATTGCAGTGTATGCAGCGCACACGAATCTCGATGTAGCGCCGGGCGGAGTCAATGATTTACTGGCAGATGCTTTACAACTGGAAAATCGTAAAATTCTGGATGTGTCCTTCGAAGAAAAAATGATGAAGCTAGCTGTCTTCGTACCTACCGATGATGCAGACGCTTTGCGTGATGTACTTGCTAAAGCCGGAGCCGGTAATTTAGGCCACTATGAGGCGTGCAGCTATACATTGCAAGGTAAAGGCCGTTTCCGTGCAACAGAAGGAGCAGATCCGGCTGTAGGGGAGATCGGCGAGCTTCACATCGAGGAAGAGGAAAAGGTGGAAGTCGTATTTCCGCAATCGATGAAAAATAAAATATTAAAGGCGATGCTTAACAGCCACCCGTATGAAGAGCCTGCATATGATTTGTTTACGATGGATGTTGACACGAATGAACAAGGACTTGGCCGAATCGGTAAGTTAAAACAACCGATGACATTACGGGAATTTGCCGGGTTTGTGAAAGTGCAGCTGGACGTGCCTTGTCTGCGTGCAGTTGGCCCCCTTGATCGTATTGTCCAGAAGGTTGCAGTTGTCGGAGGAGACGGCAATAAATATATTCGCACTGCAAAATTTGCAGGGGCAGATGTATTTGTAACAGGTGATATCGGCTTCCACATGGCACAGGATGCAGAAGTGGATGGCTTAAGCATTATTGATCCGGGTCATCATGTTGAAAAGGTCATGATTAAAGGTGTTGCAGAAAAAATGACTTCTTTATGTGCGGATCAAAAGTTACCAGTTGAATTTATCCAGTCTAAAATCAACACAGAACCGTTCCAGTTTATTTAATGTGAAAATCAAAAAGCCCATTTTTCTCGAGTGAGAGAAAAATGGGCTTATATTTAAGAGTTTTCGCCTTATTATTGAAATTTCTAGTTACGTACAGGAATCGCCTTTGCAGCCATTTCCTCGTCAAAGTCATTTTCGGATTTTGCCACTACGACACATGCTACACCATTACCAATAATGTTTGTTACAGCACGAGCTTCAGACATGAAACGGTCAACCCCGATTAATAGAGCAATACCTTCAAGCGGTACCATAGGGAATGCGGCTAATGTTGCAGCTAGAGTAATGAATCCCGACCCTGTTACACCTGCTGCCCCTTTTGAAGTAATCATTAATACCCCAAGAAGTGTGATAATTTCTAGCCAGGATAAATCAACACCATATGCCTGTGCGATGAATAATGCTGCCATCGATAAGTAAATAGAAGTCCCGTCCAAGTTGAAGGAGTATCCGGTAGGTACAACTAATCCTACTACTTGCTTCCCGCAACCATAGTTTTCTAACTTTCGCATCATCGCTGGTAAAGCCGATTCGGAAGAAGATGTACCGATTACGATAAAAATTTCTTCCTTAATATAGGCAATGAAGCGGAAAATGTTGAAGTTAAAGTACTTCGCAATTAAACCAAGCACGACTACAACAAACAGGAACATTGTAATATATACTGCGGCCATTAAAAGACCAAGAGATTTTAATGAACCTAAACCGAAATTACCAATTGTGTAAGCCATTGCACCGAACGCACCAATAGGCGAGAATTTCATTACAATCCCCACGATTTTGAAGAAAATTTCAGATACTTGTTCAAAAAATGTTATTACAGGACGCGTTTTTTCGCCTAAAGATGCCGCAGCAATACCGAATAGTACAGCAGCAAATAAAGTTGGAAGTAAAGCACCTTCAGCTAATGCACCAACAAAATTTTCAGGAATAATATCGTAAATGAATCCGCTTAAACCAGCTTCACTATTTTCTTCAGCAGCAGTTGTATATTTCGAAATATCCGTTTCTCCAGCTTTAGATGTATCGATTCCAGCCCCTGCATTTATGACAACAGCTACCATAATACCAATTGCAAGAGCGATTGTTGATACAATTTCGAAGTAAAGTAATGCTTTACCACCGATTTTACCAACCTTTTTCATATCACCCATGCCACCAATACCAATAACAACCGTTAAGAAGATAATTGGAGCGATCAACATTTTAATTAATTTAATAAATAAGTCAGCTAAAATTTTAAGACTTGCGCCGAATTCTGGCCAAAATGCACCGACGATAACGCCAAGAATGATGGCGATAATTACTTGGACTGTTAGATTTTTTAGTAATTTCAATTTTGCTTCCCCCTCTAATTTATCTATGGTAACGTTTACATTTGCAATAATAACGTAGGATTATTCGGAATATTTATTTTGTTGATAAAAAACATATCGTTCATTTTGGTCAATTTTTACTGCAATGATCTGAAACATTGATATAGCAAGGGTTTGCTTTGTTATAATACTGTTATAAAAGTTGAAGGTTTTGTACTATAACAAAAAGAAAGACTACTTATTTTCATAAGTAGTCGAATATTGTTTATTTTGTTCAATTGTTATTATCTTGAATTTCTTCACGAAGCTGTTTCAGGAAATCTTTATTACTTATTTTTTCATAGGAGCTATAAATAGGCTGTAATGCTTCCATCCATTGTTTACGTTGCTGCTCTGAAATAGTATAAAACTGAATATTCTCGTCTGCTTTTAGCTGCTGGTAGTTTTCTGCATTTAATGCGACTGCTTGATCATGCTGCCAGCGCTGCATTTCATCAAGTGAATCTTGAATTATTTTTTGCTGGTCGTCAGTAAGCGATTTCCAAAAATCGGCGTTCATCATTACACTGTAGGCAAGTATGCCGTGATTCGATAAGGTAATATTCTGTTGCATTGAATAATAGCCCTTTGAATATAAATTTGAAATTGTATTTTCCTGAGCAATGATTTCGTTATTTTGAATAGCGATGTATAAATCATTGAAAGTTTTTAAAATCGGCTTTGCTTTTAATAACAAAAACTGTTCTTTTAGTATATCACTTGGCATTATACGGATTTTGAGATCTTTAAACTGATCAACCTCAAGGAGTGGTGTTGTATTGGAAGCCATCTGTTTAAAGCCGTTATGCCAGAATGTCAAACCATGTACATTAATGCTTTCCAGCTCTTGCAGTAAGGAATCACTAAGATCGCCGTGCAGTATCTCATATACCTGTTCGTCTTTTTCAAAAATAAACGGCAGGTCAAGAACTTGCCAAGAAGGGAGTGCTTCTGTCATTTTGGAAATGGAAGGTGCAATCATTTGAATATCACCTTTTTTAAGTGCTGCTAATTCGTTCTCATCATTGTACAAAATACCATTTGGATAAATTTGCACTTGGATTTTGCCGTTTGATTTCTCTTTTACAACTTCTGCAAACTTATTAACCGCAAGCCCTTTTGGTGTATTTTCAGCTACAACGTGACTAAAGTTAATTACAATTTGGTCATCAAGCCCAACTTGCTCGTCGTCGTAAGGTAAGTCTTTTGTATTCCACACGTCGAAACGGGTTGAGATAGTAATGATTAACAGTAAAGCAGCAACGATAGCGGTTATGATATAAAGGCGCAATAGGATTCCCTCACTTACATTGAAATTTTTTGAATGTTGTAGAAAATCTCCACATACTTCGAAGTTTGTTATATTATATAGCAAAAAAGGAGGCACAAAATGAAAATGAAACAATTATCAATGAACGGAAAAATTGTGCTGCTTACCTTTTTCATTATTGCTTTCTCCTTTTTCGTAGCAGGAATATTATTGTTAAGCAATCTAACACGGGAACATGAAGAAACGGTAGGTAGCCGTGCCATGCTGATTGCCCGGACCATTTCGGATTTGCCGGAAATTCAAAAGCAGCTTGAAGAGCAGGATATACAATTGGCACAAACGATGATTACCCAAATTGTTCACGATATCAAAATTATTAATAAAGCGGAATATATTGTTGTCATGAATATGGATCGTATAAAATTATCGCATCCGTCTCCGAATCAACTAGGTCAAAAAAGTCAATCATCGGATATGCATGCTGCATTTAATGAAAATTATTATATTTCAAAAGCAATTGGAGAACAAGGCAAGACAATCCGGGCATTTGTACCAATTTTAAACGAGCAAAAAAAACAGGTTGGGGTTGTGGTCGTAGGATTTGCATTGCCAACATTTTGGAATATTCTTGCCGAAAATACGAATGAAATTATTTTGGCTGTGCTGTTGTCTTTCCTTTTTAGTATTTGGGGTGCCCATTTATTAGGGCGGCATATAAAACGTCAAATGTTTGGGCTGGAACCAATTGAAATTGCAAAAGTGTATGTCGAGCGGACTGAAACGTTTAATGCAATGCATGAAGGAATTATTGCAGTAGATAACAATATGGTAATTACGATTTTCAATCAAAAGGCAGGTCGTATTTTAGGTGTGGGTGGTAATCCAGAAAAATATATTGGAAAGAATATTTTTGATGTACTGCCTGATACAAGGTTACCTGAAATTGTCGAGAGTGGGCTTGCTGTATATAACCAAGAAATATATGTGAATAATCATAGTATTTTAAGTAATCGTATCCCGATTTTTGTAAAAGGAAAAACAGTCGGGGCGGTAGCAGTTTTTAAGGATCTGACGGAATTTAAACAGCTTGCAGAAGAATTGACAGGCGTTAAAGCATTTGTACAAGCGTTGCGTATTCAAACACATGAGTATAAAAATAAGCTACATACAATTGCGGGACTTTTACAGCTTGGTCATAATAAGCAGGCACTTGATTATTTATCGCAGGTAAAAATGCAGCATGATCAAGTGACAAAGTTTCTGAACGAGCGGATTTATAATGAAAATATATCAGGCCTATTGCTTAGTAAAATAAGTCGGGGAAATGAACTCGGAATTGAAGTGACGATCGATGAGGAGAGCCAGCTGACAAGATTTCCGGAACTGTTGGACCATCATGATTTTGTATTATTATTCGGTAATTTAATCGAGAATGCTTTTGATGCGCTTACGGTGATAGAACGTAATCATAAAGAAGTATTAATTTCCATTGATGATAACGATGGTATACTGGCAATTATGGTTACAGATAATGGTATCGGAATTTCAGAAGAAAGTTTAGAACAAATTTTAGAAAGCGGGTTTACAACGAAGGACAATGAAAACAGGGGCATTGGTTTATATTTGGTTAATGAGATTGTGAAAAAAGGGAATGGCACAATTGAAATATCAAGTGAAGTAAATAAAGGCACAACATTCATCCTGACATTCGAGTATTAGGAAAGGGGCTTTCTTATGAAGACCATTCAAGTATTATTAGTAGAAGATGACCCAATGGTGCGTGAAGTAAATCGTCAATTTATCGAACGGGTGGAAGGATTTAAAGTCATCGATATGGCATCAAACGGTATTAAAGGAATCGAAAAAATATTAGATCTAATGCCGGATTTAGTTGTAATGGATATATTTATGCCGGAGCAAGATGGAATTGAAACATTGCGCCAAATTCGTCAGCAAAATATAAATGTAGATTGTATTTCGGTAACAGCTGCAAATGATGTTCAAACAATCCAGCAAATTTTGCATTTAGGTGTTTTTGATTATATTATGAAGCCCTTTACATTTGAACGAATCGAGCAAACGTTAATTCATTATCGTCAATTTAAAGAAAAAATGCATGCAGCAGGAGATGTAACGCAGGCGGAATTAGATGAAATAATCGGTCAAGCAAGGGTTCAAAAGGAAGAGCAATTCCCAACCCATATGATGGCTCAAGAGCTTCCTAAAGGCTTTAATCGTGCCACAATGGATAAAGTATTGGTTTTTCTAAAACAGTATTCAGGTGGTGCCTCAGCAGATGATGTTGCAACAGGCATTGGTGTAGCTCGTGTAACAGCTCGCCGCTATTTAGATTTTATGGAGAAAAATCATCTGATTCGGGTAGATATACAATATGGAAGTGTAGGGAGACCGATTAATCAATATTTTATTAAAGAATAGCAAAGAACGTAATTCGTATAATTTTTCTACATATTAAAAGATCATCATTTTCCCTGGAAAGAGAAAAATGATGATCTTTGTTGTTAAAGATTAATAAGGCATAATTTTTTCAACTGGTTTTGGTGCTTTAATTTTCGGTAAAATTTTATCCAATGTTACAGAACGTACGATTTCATGTGTTGCAGGATCGTTTTTATCAAACTTTTCCAGGAATGAAATGACTTCCTTAACGATAGGTGTCGGTGTTGAAGCACCTGCAGTTACTGCTACAGTTTCAACGTTTTCAAGCCATTCAATTTGCAGCTCTGAAATATCCGAGATGCGGTAAGATGGAGTTCCCGCAATTTCTACCGATACTTGTGTTAAACGGTTCGAGTTGTTCGATTTGGGATCGCCAACTACGATTAATAAGTCGGAAGCACCGGCCTGTTCAGCAACTGCTTCCTGACGAACCTGTGTCGCTAGGCAAATTTCTTTATGCACTTCGACATGCGGGAATTTTTCTTTTAAACTATCCATTAGGAAAGCGACATCCCATTGGCTCATCGTCGTTTGGTTTGTTACGAGAATTTTTTCGTTTTCAAAAGCAAGATTATCGATATCTTTCATCGATTGAACTAAGTGAACGTGATCCGGTGCAACACCGATTGCGCCTTCTGGTTCAGGATGTCCCTTTTTACCGATATAAATAATATCGTAGCCTTCTGCTGTTTTTTCGCGGATTAAGTCATGTGTTACTGTAACGTCCGGGCAAGTCGCGTCAATTGATACGAGTCCCTTACGTTTTGCGATTTCTCGAATTTCAGGTGATACACCGTGTGCTGTGAAAATCACTGTGCCTTGCTCTACCTGTTCAATTATTTCTTTGCGGTTTTCGCCATCAAGCGTAATGATGCCATCTTGTTCAAAAGCATCTGTAACATGTTTATTGTGTACAATCATACCTAAAATGTAGATTGGTCTTGGTAAGGTCGGATCAAGTGCGGCATTGCGTGCAATGACCATCGCGTCTACTACCCCATAGCAGTATCCACGCGGATTAATTTTTACAACTTTCATTTATACGTAACTCCTTTCAAAGCCCTGTAATTTCATTATATAGGACGTGTATGCTTTATTCAAAGTTCGCTTACTGAAATCTCTATTAAATTCGACGTAAATGGCGCTAAATCTCGAAATGATAGCGCAAGTACAGAATTTTGCGAACTTTTGCTATAATAACAGAAATAAATAAAACGTAAAGTGGGGAAATGGGATGGCGTTTTCTTTTTTTAGGAGGAATAAGACCGCAGCATTAAAGAATCAGGTGGAGTTTTGCATGACAAATTTATCGCTCGGCGCAGCGGATGTGTATGATGTGCTATTAGAGCGCGAAGATATAGAGATAACGGAATCCGGCTGTACTTCAAACTGTGAGATTTGCGAATGTCATTTATTTGCGATTGTAAATGGTGAACTTATTAAAGCGGAAAATACCGATAAACTATTACAATATGTTGAAAGTGAGCTGGAAGAAAATTCAGTCTTGTTTTAAAACGTCTATGCGGGGAAAAAACATTACATAAGTTGAAAAATAGTTTTAAGTGAACGGGACAAATGAAAACTCTTCACTAAAACTTTATAACAAAATTTCAATAGAGGAGTGTTTCTTTTATGACAAACGTTGAAAATAAACAAGTTGGTGGTACACCCGCACAAACTCAACCATCACAACCCGGAATCGAAAGTAAAATGAATCCATTACCAACACAGCCTTATGACTATACGGGAAGCGGTAAGTTAAAAGGAAAAGTAGCAATTATTACAGGTGGTGATTCAGGAATTGGCCGAGCTGTTGCCATTGCCTACGCAAAAGAAGGGGCAAATCTTGTCATAAACTATTTGGAAGAAGAGCAGTCCGATGCAGAAGAAACGAAACAATTGGTTGAAAAAGAAGGCGTTCAGGCGGTTCTGGTAGAAGGGGATATCGGTAATTATGAAACAAGTAAAAAACTTGTAAAGACAGCACTAGACCATTTCAAGCAAATTAATATTGTCGTTAATAATGCAGCGGTACAATATCCTGTCGATTCATTTTTAGATATTTCGGTAGAACAATGGGAAAAAACATTCCGTACAAATATGGATGGTATTTTTTATTTATGTAAGGAAGCGGTTCCGCATCTGGGACAAGGAGATTCCATTATATGTACAACATCTGTCAATGCCTACCGCGGCCATTCGATTTTAATTGATTATACATCAACGAAAGGAGCAATTGTAGGCTTTGTCAGAAGTTTAGCGCAAAACATAGCCGATCGAGGGATCCGCGTAAATATGGTCGCACCAGGACCGATTTGGACACCGTTAATTCCTTCTACATTTGATGCAGATCAAGTAGCAGAATTCGGTACTGAAACGCCGTTAAAACGCCCAGGTCAGCCAAGTGAGCTTGCTGGGGCATATGTGCTGCTGGCATCCCAAGACGGAACATATATTACCGGCCAATGTATCCATGTGAATGGCGGCGGCATTATGTGTTCATAAAAGAGACTTGAGGAATGGATTGATCGGTAAAGCATATACGTTCGACAAATAGAAAGCTACTCCATTATGCATAAGAGAGGACTCGTAACAGCAATGGCGAATCTGCACTCATATGCTTGGGGTAGCTTTTTTGGTGTTATTCAAAAGGCGGCTGAAATATTTTTGGTAATGATGGTTTTGTTGTAATTTTCTCCTCAACCGGCTTTTGTTCTCGCCGGCTGCCTCGCGGATTTCCTCTATCTCTCATTTTTTCTCTCTCTCTAGGTCGTTCTTGCGGCATCGAAACAGTAGAAGACTCCAGCGGGTCCGATGTATCTTTAAATCCTTTGTATAAACGCCATAAAGCGGGCAGATTTTTAAACATTGGGGCTGCCTGCTGAATATAAGGGGTGAATTTTTGGGCATTATTAAATAAAGAGTTTGCTCCTGATAAAAATCCTTCAAGTTTTGGTACACCTGCTGCACCTTGCACAGGTGCTTGGGGCGGAATTGGCATTTGGTTCATAAACTGACCAGCTCCAGCAATTGCACCAGCTCCTGGAATCTGACCTACCCCTGGTGCGGGACCTCGCATCATGTATGGTGCATACATTGGAAAGCGTGGTGCAACCGGCATTTGATTCATCATTCCTTGAGGTGGAAAATAATAAGGTGGGCGCATATTAAACTCCTTTCTAAAAATCGACATGATATTACAATTTTCTTTCATAAATTCGTCCCAACAGTTTGACGTTGAAACTATTTACCGTTATGATATGCAGATGGTCACTTAAATGTACGAATTATGGTACAATAGGAAAGATGTAAGGAGGTACGTGAATGTCAAAATATACTGATTATCAATTCAAGCCATTTTTGCAGGACGCCATTGCAAAGCTTGGATTTACAGAGCCGACACCCATTCAAAAAGAAATGATTCCACTCGTATTAAAAGGTAAGAGTGCAATCGGACAAGCTCATACAGGTACAGGAAAAACACATAGTTTTTTATTGCCAATCGTAGAGCGTATCGCAGAAGAAAAACAAGAAGTACAGGCGGTTATCACATCACCGACTCGTGAACTGGCACAACAAATTTTTGATGCGTTGAACCAGCTTGTTGAAGGAACGGAAATTTCAACAAAATTATTTATCGGAGGTACGGACAAACAACGTACAATCGACCGTTTAAAAACACAGCCTCAAATTGTAGTAGGTACACCGGGCCGTATTAAAGATTTAGTAAAGGAAAATGCATTGCTCGTTCACACTGCGCCGATTCTAGTTGTCGATGAAGCAGATCTGGCATTTGACATGGGCTTCATTGAAGATATTGACGGCTTTGCATCGCATATGCCTGAAAAGCTTGAAATGTTCGTGTTCTCAGCGACAATTCCAGAAAAATTAAAACCATTCTTAAAGAAATACATGGATTCACCAGTCCATATTCATATGAATGACAAACGCCCGGTAGCGGAAGGCATTGATTTTGTATTAGTACCTGTTCGTTCGAAAGCGCGCAATACACGTCTACTTGAAGTTATTAAGGGAATCAATCCATTCCTTGCTGTTATTTTCTGTAATACACGTAAAAATGCAGAAGCTGTAGCGAGCTTTTTAGCAGAACAAGGTATCCGTGCAGGACAAATCCACGGTGATTTAAGTCCTCGTGACCGTAAAAAAATGATGAAGCAAGTGCGTGATCTTGAATTCCAATATATCGTAGCAACAGATTTAGCTGCGCGTGGTATTGATATTCAAGGAATTTCTCATGTCATCAACTACGAAATTCCGGAAGATCTGGAGTTCTTCATTCACCGTGTTGGACGTACAGCGCGTGCCGGCTCAAAAGGAACAGCAATTACGTTATACCAGCCGGAAGATGAGGATGCAGTTGTTCGCATCGAAAAAATGGGAATTCCATTTGTACAAAAAGATATTAAAAATGGCGAATGGTCTGATTTAAAAGACCGTCACCAACGTGCAAACCGTAAAGGTGAGCGTAAAGAAGATGAGATTGATGTTAAAGCCAAAGCCCTAGTACGTAAGCCGAAGAAAGTTAAACCAGGCTATAAACGTAATATGAAGTGGGAAATGGAAAAAGTGAAAAAGCGCGAACGCCGTATTAAAGCGCGCCGCAACAATAGATAATTTTGCAAAGGGCTGCTTAGAATGATATTTCTACGCAGCCTGTTTGTTCGTTAAATGGAGGAAAGTAGAATGTTATTAGGTTCACATGTTTCAATGAGCGGAAAAAAAATGCTGCTAGGTGCCAGTGAAGAAGCATTAAGCTATGGTGCCAATACTTTTATGATCTATACAGGCGCACCTCAAAATACGCGCAGAAAACCGATTGAAGAGCTGAATATAATGAAGGGTCTTCTTCATATGAAAGAAAACGGGCTTTCCAACATTGTTGTTCATGCACCTTATATTATTAATTTAGGAAATACGACAAAGCCGGAAACTTTTGAGCTTGGCGTAAACTTTTTGCAGGAAGAAATTAAACGTACTGCTGCATTGGAAGCTACCCAAATCGTGCTGCATCCGGGTGCTCACGTAGGTGCAGGCGTTGATGCGGGTATTGAGCGCATTGTAGAAGGTCTAAATGAAGT
Source organism: Solibacillus sp. (assembly GCF_040273735.1). Taxonomy (NCBI): domain Bacteria; kingdom Bacillati; phylum Bacillota; class Bacilli; order Caryophanales; family Caryophanaceae; genus Solibacillus; species Solibacillus sp. The sequence goes on from NZ_JBELZM010000001.1 coordinate 369,287, forward strand.
GCTGACACAAGATTACCCTGTACAGATTGCTTTGGAAACAATGGCGGGCAAAGGGACTGAAATCGGTCGTACATTCGAAGAGTTGGCAAGCATTATCGATGGTGTGACAAACAATGAGCGTCTGTCGATATGTATGGACACTTGCCATATTCATGATGCAGGCTACGATGTTGTCAATGACTTTGACGGTGTGTTAAATGAATTCGACAAAATTATCGGTTTGGACCGTTTAAAAGTACTGCATATCAATGACTCGAAAAATGTGCGAGGTGCTGCAAAAGACCGTCATGAAAATATCGGTTTTGGTGAAATAGGTTTTGAAGCGATGCACTATATTGTGCATCATCCACAGTTAATGCATTTACCGAAAATATTGGAAACACCATTTGTCGGTCCGGATGCTAAAAACAAAAAAGCGCCATATTTACACGAAATTGCGATGCTTCGAAATAGTGAATTCCAACCAGCATTAATAGATGCTTTGCGCGAATAACAAGAATTAGAAAAACATACTTGGCACAAATTTGATGCAAAGTATGTTTTTTTGCGTTTTTTATGACATAATTTGTTATAATAAGTTAACTGTAAATTAGCAATATTCAAAAGGAGGAACCAGTTGATGAAAAAAATATTTCAGCTTGTCATTCTATTTGCATTATTCTTTTCATTACCTATTCAAAGTTTCGCATCGATCAATGGTGCGGTTACAACGCATTTAGGGAAAAGTAATGCAGCGGTGACAATACGTGACGCGGAGAGCGGGAAAATCGTTTATTCACAAAACGGGGACAAGCTGATGCGACCGGCTTCGAATATGAAATTAGTTTCCGGTGCTGCCGCATTGTCGATTTTAGGTGAGGACTATCGTTTTAAAACGGATTTATATATCGATGGTATTATTGTCAACGATACGTTGAATGGAAATGTGTACATACAGGGCAGTGGCGATCCGACATTGAAAAAAGATGATTTCATGGAGTTTGCCAAAGTATTGAAGCGTAATGGTATACGTACAATAAATGGTCACTTAATCGGCGATGATACCGCATTTTCCGGTAGTACATTACCACCGGGTGTCTTGAAATCGGATGAGACGTATTACTTCGGGGCACGTACTTCTGCAATCACAATGTCACAAAACAATGACTTTGATGCGAGTACAGTTATTATTACTGCAAAGCCTGGTAAAGTCGGGGCCAAACCGAGCTATACGATTGAGCCGAATTTGAGCGGTATGGTCATTTCCAATCAAGCTAAGTCAGTGAGTAAAGGAAGTCGTAATACGATATCAATCAAGCGTGCCTACAACACGAACCGCATTATTATTTCCGGGAATCTTCCACAAGGGAGCAGCAAAAAGGAATGGGTAACATTGCAGGACCCGTCAAAAAATACTATGCAGGCAATTAAACAGACACTGCAAGGGACTGGTTTAAAATTTGTGAAGAGTTCGAAAGTGGAGTTAGGGAAAGTTCCGCAAAAGGCAACATTGCTCTATACAAATGAATCACGTACGCTGGCAGCCATTTTCCCGGCATTTATGAAGCTGAGCAATAACAGTATTGCCGATATTCTTGTAAAAGCGATGGGCAAGCAGCAACTAGGGGAAGGCAGTATGAATAAAGGTGTCACGTTACTGAAGAAATACAGTGCATCATTGAATATTCCTGTTACTAACTGGCGTTTTGCAGATGGCTCGGGACTGTCCAATTCAAATCGCGTAACATCAAACGGTCTTTCACAGCTTCTTTATAAAGTTCAAAAAGAACCGTATTTCGATACATTTTTTGATTCGTTGCCAGTCGCCGGCAATAAAGAGCGCATGATTGGCGGGACATTGAAAAGTCGTTTAACAAGCAGTGCGTTGCAAAATAGAATTTATGCAAAAACGGGCTATATTCCGAATGTGTATACATTATCAGGATATATGAAAGGCCAAAGCGGAAAACAATATATTTTCTCAATTTTACTGGAAAACAAATCGAGTGGCACTGTCTATATTGATCGTACAATGGCAGCACTTGTAAAAAACTTATAGAGGGGCAAAACAGATGGATAAATTACTACTAACAGGATTTGAACCGTTTTTATCAAATCCGATCAACCCTACAATGCAAGTAGTGCAGGCACTGAGCGGAAAGTCAGTTGGTCAGTTTGAAATTGCCGGCCATGTCCTGTCGGTGGACTTTGCAAAAGCACCGGCACAGTTTATGGCACTGGTCGAAGAAGTGAAGCCTACGATTATCGTTTCATTAGGATTAGCTGCGGGCATCACGAAAATTTCTCCGGAACGAGTTGCATTGAATGTAAAAGATGGGGAAAAGGACAATGCGGGAAATGCATTTGAAGATGCACCGATTAAAGAAGAAGGGGACGTTGCGTATTTGTCGACATTGCCGATCCGTAAAATTGTCAACCGTTTAAATTCTGCAGGTTATCCGACAGCAATATCCAATTCAGCAGGAACGTATTTATGTAATAATATTATGTATGAAGGCTTGTACCACGCTGCAAAGAATGAATCGGTTCGAGCTACAGGATTTATTCACATCCCTGCATCATTCGAGCTGGCGATTGAGCATGGCCGAATTCCAGGCTGGTCGATTCGTGATTTGACAGCTGCCATTGAACTTGCACTTGAAGTGTGTGCTGAAAATGTGGAAGTGGCAGGCAAAGTGCTTTAAATTAAATTCATTATCAATTATTTAAGAAAAGCAACAGGGCATCTGTTGCTTTTCTTTTTCACATTATACTGATTTTTACAATCCGACGAGCTTCATCAATTTTTTATAGCGTTTATCCCCGAGAAGCTTATGGATTTTTTGTAAAACCTCTTTTGGAACGCCGGTAAGAGCCCAGCTGATATTGGCATTCTTCAAAATTTTTTGCAGCTTCTGAACTTCTTCAATGCTCAATTCAAGTCCCTGCTGTTTTGCAAAATCCTGTAGTTGCCTGTCATTCATTCCTTTTAAGTTATCAAACCATTGTAACATTTGAATTGTCTTCATCCTTTCAAGTTTATCCCGCATTTACGGGTAGTAAGACTCCCGCCTCTAGATTGAAGCAGGGCGAAAAGGATAGGCGGGAGGTTAACTACCCGTAAAAGCCCGATTGGTGAAACTAACAATCAGTGGGGGATGAAAAAAATCCCCACCGATTGAAGTTTAACTTTATTCCCTTTACATGAACAAAAAACTGCATTATACTAACATGATGTAAATCGTAATGATTTTGAATTAGAAAGAAGCGAACGAGATGAAAAAACCATTGATTGAATTGAAGGATGTTTCCTTTCAATATGAATACACACAAGCATTGAAAAATATTTCGCTACGTGTCAATGAAGGCGACTTTTTGGCGTTAATCGGTCAAAACGGTTCCGGAAAATCGACACTTTTGAAATTAATTTTAGGACTGTTAAAGCCTATGTCAGGGGAAATTAAATTATTTGGCGAACAAGCGAACCATTTTAAACACCGCGAATGGATTGGCTATGTTTCGCAAAAATCCAATGCCTTTAACTCGGGGTTTCCTGCAACGGTCGAAGAAGTCGTGAAAAGCGGTTTATCACAAAAGGTCGGGCTCTTTAAACGCTATCCAAAAGATGCGGACTTTTTAGTAAAAGGTGCTTTAAAAGATGTCGGCATGGAAAAATTTCTGAAACGGAATATTGGTCAGCTTTCTGGAGGGCAGCAGCAGCGTGTGTTCATTGCACGTGCATTAGTGTCCGATCCGAAGCTCCTTATTTTGGATGAACCGACAGTCGGAATTGACCGCGAAAATGTGCAGGCATTCTATGATATGCTCGCACATTTGAATAAGCATCACAATATGACAATGATTTTAGTTACACACGATGTGGACACGGTTTCGGATCGTGTCAGTCATGTCGCATGCTTAAATCAGTCGATCCATTTCCACGGATACAAAAATGATTTTGATACGATTTCGGAAGAACAGATTGCTAGCTGGAACGGCCACTCTGTTCGAAAGATTCATTAAGAGGAGCAGGTCGTTATGATTGAAGCTATATTAACCTATGAATTTTTACAAAATGCCTTTTTCTCAGGGCTTGTTATTGGAGTAATTGCACCATTGCTTGGTGTATTTATCGTAGTAAGACGTCTATCGCTAATAGCTGATGCACTGTCGCATGTCACACTGGCAGGGATTGCAGGAAGCCTGTATTTGAGCCAATCGTTTGCAGCGCTGGCATTGCTGAACCCGATTTATCTAGGGATTCTCTCATCTGTAAGTGGTTCGATTTTAATTGAACGATTACGCAGACTATATAAACATTATGAAGAACTTGCGATTCCGATTATTATGTCCGGCGGTATCGGTGTGAGTGCCATTTTTATTTCACTTGCAAGCGGATTTAATGCTGATTTAATGAGCTATTTATTCGGCTCCGTATCTGCTGTATCGCGCCAGGATTTATATGTTGTGCTTGTAATTGCAGTAGTTGTCGTATTGTTTTTAGTTCTGTTTTTTAAAGAACTTTTCGTTTTGTCATTCGATGAGGAATATGCGAAAGCGAGCGGTTTACCTGCGAAATGGATTCATTTATTGTTCATGATCGTTGTCGCACTCGTAATCGCAGCAAGTATGCGTATTGTGGGCATTCTGCTTGTTTCAAGTCTAATGACATTGCCGGTGGCTGCAGCGATGCGATTAGCTCGCGGCTTTAAAGAAGCGATCATTTTAGCGATTGTATTTGGAGAGCTGGCCGTAGTAATCGGACTCGTTTCTGCATTTTACCTGAACTTGGCACCGGGCGGAACAATTGTTGTCACATCGATTCTGATTTTGCTGTTAGTAATTTTAATAAAAAAACTTGTTTTGAAATTCACGATTAAAACGGAAGGGGAAGAAGTACTGTGAATGCATCGCGCGCGTGGGAAATATTAAAGGACAATGGCTATAAAAAGACGGATAAACGAGAGTTGATTTTGGGGATGTTTGCAGCTACAGACAAATATTTGACTGCCCGTGATTTGTTATCAGTATTGAAAAAAGATTTCCCCGGGATGAGTTTCGATACAATTTACCGTAACTTGGCTACTTTTGTGGAGCTTGATATTTTAGAAGAAACAGAATTAAACGGTGAGCGTAATTTCCGTATGCATTGTGAGTCGGATCACCATCACCACCATTTTATATGCCGTGATTGCGGGAATGTAAAGGAACTGTCTGTTTGCCCCATGGAAATGCTCGGTGAAAAGCTGCCCGGTTATGCCGTTGAGGCCCATAAATTTGAAATTTACGGAAAATGTCCGGAATGTTTATAGTTAGCAATAAAAAATATTTATTTGCATAATTTTTTTTATATGCTAAAGTGATTAAGACAAATTGAATAAATTTGCAGGAAAAAGATGCATTATGCATAAATGGGAATTCGGTGCAAATCCGAAGCTATATCCGTAACTGTAAGCGTTGACGAAAATAAGTGAGAAACCACTGCTAATATAGCGGGAAGGTACTTATGAGTAGAGTGAAGCGCGGAGCCAGGAGACCGATCTTTTTCTTATCGTAACATCCCTCTTCGGAATTAAAGAGAATGTACGGCAGTCACTGATCGAATGAGCATCGTTTTACACTCTTTTTTTGATTTTTGAAGCCATCCATTTTCTTGGGTGGCTTTTTTTCGTTCACTCGGTAATTTCGGTGAGGCACTACTTGAAGTGAGGAGAATTATATGAAAAAGGATATCCGTTTTTCCTGTTATCCGTTTATGCGGGAAAAATCTTGCTGCGTCGATTATGAAATCCGCACCGATTCTTTGACGACGCGAATCGGGACAGTCTTTCCAACGTTAGCTGATGATGCATCCGGTCAAGTCGTTCTGGAAGACTTAAGGAAGATACAACCGTTAGCTTATCATGCCAATGGTTCGGTCCGAGGTAAATTGGCCATTACATCAGAGGATATACAATGGCTAAGCGATCGATACGACTTTTATGTAGATGAAGTCGGGGAAACGATTCAGCAATTTGTGCTGCCCCAAGGTATTGAAAGTGCCGCGAGACTCCACATTTGCCGGAGTGAGGCGAAAAAGTCTTACAGAGCATTACATAAAGTAAGTGAAGAAAGAGAAGTGGATGAAATTCTGTTTGATTTTCTCGGGTTGCTGGCCAATGTATTTTTTGTCATGGCGGTCTTTATGAATCAGCAGCATCAACAAGATGAAATTTCATTTATCTCAAAATCCTATCCAACGAAAAAGAAAAAAGGAGTTACAACAAATGAAATCAAATAACAAATGGGTCGTTGCTTTAGCGGCAACATTATTACTGGCAGCATGTGGATCAGATGAGGGGAAAACAGAAAAGGACATTAATAATGCATCCAAAAATGATGGCGCTCCCTATACAGTTGTAGATGACCGTGGTGTTGAAGTGACATTCGAAGAAGTACCGGAAACGATTATTTCCCTGCAACCAAGCAATACAGAAATTTTGTTTGAACTGGGCGTTGGAGAACAAATTGTCGGTGCTACAGAATTTGATACATATCCGGAAGCCGCACAAGAAATTGAACGTGTGTCCACTTCTACAGTCATTAATGCAGAACGAATTGTTGAATTAGATCCGGATGTCGTGATTGCTTACACAATCGGAGATGAAACACAAATTACCCAATTGGAAGATGCAGGTTTAAAAGTATTTGTAATTGCCTCTGCGGCGACATTTGATGATGTTTATTCGGATATTATCCAGCTATCTGAAGTAATGGGTGTCGAAGATAAAGGGGATGAAGTTGTAGCTGACATTAAGGCGCAAATCGAAACAGTACAGGAAAAAACAGCGGATATCGATGCGAAGAAAAAAGCCTATTATGAAGTATCGCCAGCTCCGGATCTTTGGACTACCGGCAGCAGTACGTTCCAGCAGGAAATAATGGATCACGCAAATGTTGAAAATATTTTTGCTGATCAGAAGAGCTGGATCAGTGTGACGGAAGAAGATGTTATAACTCGTAATCCTGAAATTATTATTACACCTGCAACGTATATGGAAAATGCAGTTGAGGAAATTTTAGGACGTACAGGCTGGGATAAAATACAGGCAGTCACAGACAAGGCAGTTTATTTAGTGGATGGGGATATTATGTCACGTCCTGGACCACGAATTGGTGAAGCGGTAGAAATTATGGCGCAATCAGTATACCCGGAATTGTTTAAATAAGTATAGAATAGAAGGACATGCCTTAGTTTAGGCATGTTCTTTTTACATACAAGGATGAGGAGGGAGACGCTTGATCTTTATAACGGGTGGCGTACGCAGCGGGAAAAGTGCTTTTGCAGAGAAATATGCAAGGCGGTTAGGTGAAGTCAATACGCTCTACTATGTTGCGACAGGCGTATCCTTTGATGAGGAAATGAAAAAAAGGATTGTCCGCCATCAGCAGGATCGTGAAAATCAGAATGCCAACTGGACCACAGTGGAAATGCAAGTTGAAGTTCCTGTAGCAATCCGGCAGCTTTCAAACGATGCAGTTGTGCTTTTTGAATGTGTGACAACATGGCTTTCGAATGTACTGTATACATACGAACAAAAAAATGAAAGTAGCGAATATATCGATAATTGTATCGGATCGATGCAAAAGCAATTGCTAACTTGGCGGAAGCAAGGTGCTACAATAATAGTTGTATCAAATGAAGTGCTGGATGAATTGCCTTCACAATATGATGAGGTAAATCTTTATCGTAAATTGTTGGGAGAGCTTCACCAATGGATTGTACAAAACAGTGATGAAGCATATGAAGTACAATTTCAGCTTGTACAGCGTTGGAAGTAAGGAGGAAACAAGTTGAAAAATAGTTGGAGCGGTTTTTTATTAGCGTGGCAATTTTTTTCGGCGGTGCCGATTAAAAAACAGCTGGATATGAATGCCAAGTCTGTTACATGGATGTATGGATTTTTGCCGATTGTCGGATTGCTGATCGGATCCATAATTAGTATTGGTGTATTTATACTATCTCGTTATAGTGAGATTTCGGACTTGCTGTTGGCGATTTTAATTGTTATCGGGTTGATCGCCCTTACAGGGGGACTGCATTTAGACGGATGGATCGATATGAGCGATGCGTTCTTTTCTTATGGAGAAAAGCAGAAACGGCTGGAGATATTAGATGATCCGCGTACAGGCGCTTTTGGGGTTATTAGTGTTTTTTGCTTACTCGTATTAAAAATCGGTGTTATTTATGAAATGCTGTTGCATGGTCATTTGTCGATTGTGCCGCTTTTAATTTTCATACCATTTATTGCAAGAATGGGGATGCTGCTTTATTTTGTGACGATGCAGCCTGCAAAGGAAAAGGGACTTGCTGCTTATTTTAAAGGGATCGTCATTCAAAATAAGCTTGCTGTTTTAATTGGCGTACAAAGTCTCCTGGCATTTGTATGCTGGTTTTACATTGGCGTTTTCAGCTTGTTTGTCTTAGTGGTCGTGATGCTGCTCACCGTTGCTATTTACCGGAATTGGTCTAAGAAACATTTTGGCGGTGTAACAGGTGATTTACTCGGTGCACTCGGTGAAGGGTTGGAGGTTGTACTATGGCTAACGATATTACTGTGCATTTAATCAGGCACGAAAAAACGAAAGCAAATGTGGAACGCAAATATATTGGCTGGACAGACGAGCCGATTTTGAAAAAAGTGGAAGCTGAGATTGAACTACAGCCTGGCATTGTTTATGGGAGCGATTTGCGGAGATGCCATGAGACTGCACAATGTTATTTTCCGAATGCCGAATTTATTGCTTCTCAAAATTTGCGTGAGCTGCATTTTGGGGACTTTGAAATGTGTACATATGAACAATTACAGCATAATGAAACATACCAAGCTTGGATTGATGAACCGCTTGAAAATCCGATTCCGAACGGAGAAACATTTTTCCAGTTCAAGCAGCGCGTATTGAATGGCTTTCATGGGGTTGTAAATGAAAAGAAAGAATATACATTCATCGTACATGGAGGAGTAATTCGATTATTACTTGCCTTATACGGAATGAAGGAACAGACTTTTCAGCAAACAGTGGCCAATCATCGTACGATTTATACAATGGGCTGGGATACGATAGATGAATTCATAGGAGGTGCGAGATGTACGTTATACTCGGAGGCGCACATAACGGTAAACGAAAATATGCAGAAAAACTGATTGCACAGTTACCGGCAAAAGAACTGATTGTCTGTGAAGGATACCTGCCAAAATTGGAAAGTATGAAAGAAAACGAGCGCTACATATTAAGTAATTTTGAACAGATAATTTTACCGTATCTTCAAGAACCGGAAGAAAAGGCGGCACAGCAAATTTTCGAACAGATTATTCAAATAGCGGGCAGGGCAGAACTGTTTTGTATTTGTACAGATACGAGCCGCGGCGTTGTACCGCTTGAAAAAGAAGCTCGACAATTAAGAGATACTTGCGGCCGGCTTTATCAGAAGCTCTGTAATGAAGCACAGACGGTTATTCGTGTATGGTACGGCATCCCACAAATTTTAAAAGGAGATTCTCATGGACAAAACTAAATTACGTCTGATTATTTTAACAGCATTAATTGCGGCAATTTGCGTGATTGGGAGCTTTATTAAAGTGCCGGTAGGGATAGTAGGAACAGCTGCACTCGATTCTGCCCCGGCTCTTATTAGCGCAATCTTTCTACCGCCAGTTTTTGCGGGAACGGCAGGAGCACTCGGACATATCGCGACAGGTCTTACATCCGGTTTTCCGCTAGGCATTTTACATCTATTAATTGCAGCGGAAATGTTTATTATAGTTGCAGTTTTTGCGATTATGCACCAAAAAGGCTTTCATATTTTAAAATGGCTATTTGTAATTTTCGCAAATGGTGTCATTGCACCGATTCCGTTTTATTTTATTATTTCTCCGGCTTTTTATATCAGCTCAATTGCCTCTTTAACAATTGCAACAGCTGTGAACTGTCTTATCGCAATACTTGTTATGCCTGTATTGAAAACGGTCGTGCAGCGGGTAGGGGCTAATGTATGAGAAATGCGATAGAAGTAAACGGGTTGGTCGTATCCATCGATAATTCCGGGTGTATCGGCACAAAAGAGCATGATATTGTACAGGTACCCAATGAAATCACCGCTTATTTTACAGCTCGTACCGCTATTTTAGAGCAACTTTGCGCAGGCGCAGTTCCGGTTCAATTATTAATGGCCAATTTTTCGGGCGATGATGTCTGGACGGAATACGAGCAAGGGTTTAAAAAGGCATTTTCCGAAATGGGGCTTGAGATGCCCCCTTTAATGGGCTCGAGTGAAACGAATTTCCAGTCGCTTCAGTCAGCTGTCTCTCTCACAATGCTTGGGAAAAAAAAATTCGAACGAAATATGATCAATTGCGGATTTTATGTCGTCGGCGAACCGCTTGTCGGAAATGATGTGATAGAAAATCCGCACAAAATAGCACAGTTAGATGAGTTGTATGAAGGATTGGTCAACGGTATGATCCAAGCGATATGGCCAACAGGTTCTAAAGGAATCGGGGTAGAAATTACACGCTTTATCGGAGAAAATTATACAGCAGATGTCGATTTAACCGGTTCGGCAGGTCCATCATGTGCAGTGTTAGTTGCTGTAAAAAGAGCGCATGAAGAAATGTTTAAAACTAACATGACAGCTCCTGTTAGAAAATTTATAAAGTTAAAGAATGATTGTTAAGGAATTTGCTCGAAAACTAATGGAACTGCTGGAAAAAAATATTTTTTGACGGAAATTAAAAAATACTAAATTTTCTAAAAATAAAGTGGTATGATAGAGTGTATCAACTTAAATTAGTTAAGGAGTCTGAAATTATGACAACATACCAAATTACAACTGAGTTATCAACAAATAGAAAACAAAAAACACCTGCAGAACAGCTTGGTTTTGGTAAGATTTTTACTGACCATATGTTTGTTATGGATTATGAAGATGGAAAAGGATGGAATAATGCGACGATTACACCATATGCTCCGATTACATTAAGTCCTGCTGCGATGGTATTCCACTATGGACAAGCGGTATTTGAAGGTTTAAAAGCATATATGACAGAAGATGGTGAAGTCCAGCTATTCCGCCCGGACCGTAACTTCCAGCGATTAAATTCTTCCAATGCACGCCTTTGCATTCCGCCGATTGATGAGGATTTTGCATTGGAAGCATTAAAAGAATTACTTCGAGTAGATCGCGAGTGGGTTCCGACAGCGCCAGGTACATCACTTTATATTCGACCATTTATTATTGCGACAGAAAGCTATTTAGGTGTAAATCCTGCGAAAAGCTATAAATTTATGATTATCATGTCACCGGTTGGCTCTTATTATAAAGAAGGCATTAACCCGGTTAAAATTTTAGTAGAACAGCAATATGTGCGTGCCGTAGTTGGCGGTACTGGTGAAGCAAAAACAGCCGGGAACTACGCGTCGAGCTTAAAAGGTTCAGAAATTGCTGCGCAACAAGGCTATTCTCAAACATTATGGCTGGACGGCAAGGAAAATAAATACGTAGAAGAAGTCGGCAGTATGAACATCTTCTTTAAAATTTCAGGAAAAGTAATTACACCTGCATTAAACGGCAGTATACTACCTGGCATTACTCGCGATTCTATGATTCAAGTATTAAAATCAAAAAATATTCCGATTGAAGAGCGGGCAGTTGCTTTTGAAGAAGTTATAGAAGCGGCTAAAAACGGCACACTGGAAGAGGCATTCGGTACAGGAACCGCAGCTGTAATTTCGCCGGTAGGGGAGCTGAAATGGCTGGATGAAGTCATTTCTGTCAACAACGGCCAGATCGGTGAAGTAACGCAAATGCTTTACGATACATTAACAGGCATTCAATACGGTAAAGTAGAAGATCCATTCGGTTGGACGGTTAAAATTTAATAAAAAGAAAATACAGCATTTTCCGTTATGGAAGAATGCTGTATTTTTATTGCCTAAATTATTTTTCTAGGACTTCTTCAACTCGTGAAAAGTCTTCGCGAGGAATTATTGCCGATTTTTCAAATGCATTTTTTCCGACATATGTTTCAATAAGTTCTTTCACATCAATACCGGAAGAGGCTTTTAACGTTTCCTGTAAACCGGCCATTAAATCAGTCGCATAACCCGTCACTTTACCAGCGCCGCCGTTTGCACCGCCACCTGTATCAACAACTGTAATCTTGTCGATATTTGAAAGTGGGCTGGCAACTTGTTTAGCGTACTCTGGTAACATTTTAACAATCATATCAAGGACAGCCGCCTGACCGTACTGTTCAAACGCTTCTGCAATTTTCTCTTTCGCTTCTGCTTCCGCAAGACCGCGCAGACGGATAATTTCTGCCTCAGCTGTACCTTGTGCACGCTCTGCATCTGCTTTCGCCAGACCGTCTAAACGAATGCGTTCTGCTTCAGCTTGTGCCTGTGCTTCAATACGGTATTTCTCCGCATCTGCCTGCGCAAGCTCTTTACGTTTTTGTGCTTCTGCGTTTTGTTCGATCGCATAACGGTCCGCATCTGCCTTTTTCTTTACTTCTGAATCATATTGCTTTTCACGACGTAGAATTTCTTTTTCTTCTAATTCAATTTGCTTTTGACGTTCAATGATTCGTACTTGCATTTCCTGTTCTGTTACTTCCTGTTTAGCACGTGCAGATTCCAATTCGTACGCCTGGTCGGCACGGGCTTTTGCGATATCCTGCTCGCGACGGTATTCAGCCACTTTTAACTGATTATTTTTCTCCGCTTCCGCAATTTCAGTAGCACGCTCTAATTCTGCCTGTTGTGCTTCCTGAGCTGCTTGAGCACGTTTAATACGTGTTTCTTTGTCTGCTTCAGCAGTTGCGATATCGGCATCACGTTTCACTTGAGCGATTCGTGGCTTACCTAGAGAGTCCAAATAGCCGTTTTTATCGCGAACATCTTTAATTGTAAATGATACAATGATCAAGCCCATTTTCGCTAAATCCTGAGATGCGACACGTTGTACTTCCTGTGAGAACTTATCACGGTTTTTGTAAATTTCCTCAACTGTCATCGATCCTAAAATCGAACGTAAATGACCTTCCAGTACTTCGCGTGCTTCACTTTCGCGTTCTTGTTTATCTTTCCCTAAGAATTGCTCGGCAGCTGTTGCAATTTCTGAAATTGAACCACCGATTTTGATGATGGCTGTTCCATCAGCCATAACTGGAACACCTTGCTCTGTATAAACTTCCGGAGTTGTTACTTCCAATTTGCTTGAAAGTAGACTAAGTGGCTTCGCCTGCTGGAAAACCGGGAATACAAATGTACCACCACCGCGAATAATTTTAATGCGGTTTCCTGAATCATCGGTATGTACATTTTTGCTTCCTAAATAACTACCTGTTACGATTAATGCTTCATCCGGACCGGCTGTACGATATTTCATAATATAGACCGCTACAAGAGCGACAATTAAAAATACGACTACCCCGACTGTTATTAAAATTCCTGATATACCTGCCAAACCTGACATGAAAATTCCTCCCTGTTTCTAAAAATGAAGTTCTTCTTTCTCATAAATCGCGACCATTGCTGTACCACCCTGCATTTCAATAATTAATACTTGCGTGTCATATGGAATCTCTACTTGATGAAAACTTGCTGCACGCTTTGAAATAATGCCGTTTGCCGTTTTAATCACCATTTCCCCAAAACCTTCAAGAGGAACAGGTACAATCACTCTTCCAACCTGACCTTCAAGCGATTCATCTGTATAGGCAAGGGACACCTCCGCTGAACGTAAAGGAACAAGCAGGAAAAAATAGAGAAGTGCTGTCAATAAACTCGCAATTATAAGAGCGATGATGAATGTGATGAAACTTGTCAAGCCAGTAAACTGTTCCAGCAAATAGCCCGCAGCCGAAGTGAATGTAATAAACGAAAGGATTACAGCTGGGTCAAAAAATGGTGTTCCATCGATGGACACATCCGCAACATCTGCAAAAAATAAGTAAAGAATAGTGCAACACCCAATAACGATTAAGATGATTAAATAAATGGTTTCAATGGAATAACCAAACAAGTTGCCACCTCCTTAATGCTATTTAATTAATTTACGGATGAAATGGAAAAAAGTTTCAAAAAAGTTTATTATTTTCCGGAAATATTAAATGTATGCCAATTCAAGTGATTGACATACATCATGCCTAGAGGGGAGGGGGCTTATTTCAGTTGGAAATCGTTTTTGATCTGAACGGTTAGCGGACTGTTCTTTTCTATGTATTCCATCATTAATTCGGGGATGAATTTATCGGCTTCACGAACAGGCTTTTTTTTAAACATTGGCATTTGGTGCGCACCTGTTGCACGGTAACTATTGACGGCAACTTCAAAGATCTCATTATCCCGAATTGGATTTCCTTCAAAAGTTAGCTTCGTGATACGTTGACCTGCCTGTTGACGTAAATCAATTGCGTAATCAATGCCACCCCACAAATCATAAATATACGGCTGGGGCTCCGGGTAGTACACGACCATACTAAAATCAATTACACCTTTATCATTTAGCGCAAAGACAGCTGCACTTTGTTCAATCGCCCGGCGGATTTCAGCTCCTGTCATTTTAATGACGAGCAGTCGGTTAGGTCGAGGAAGATTATGTAAAACGTGTTCACGGGTTATTTTTCCCGGAAAGCCGCCTTGTGCATGGTAGGGCAGTTCGATGACCGAAATTTGGGCACCGGTGTAATGGAGCTGCATATCATGAAGCAATTGTGTATACGCGGTCATTTTTTTACGGGGCGTAAAAAAGTCCGGATAATTCAGCGCTTCACCCGCTGTTCCGATTTGTTGTTTTTTCCACGCCTCAAATTCGGGAAAAGACTGCATTTTTAATGTGGAATCAACTTGGACGATAGCTGGTTCAAAAGAAAACCTACCATGTTCCACAGTGACATCGATTTGCGCAAAGCAATGTGCATTTGCTCCCGGCTGTACGACCGTGACACCGTTTGCCACTGTGGCAATTTCCAAATGCTGATGTCCTGTAATGAATAGATCAATGCCTTCTATTTCATGAAGCATACGATAGCCTTCATTTTCGCCTTCTTCCAGATCTATAAGGTGACCGCTATGAATATCCCGTTCAAAACCGCCGTGATAGCTTAAAATGACAAGCTGTACCTGTTCAATCTCGCGGACATGCTTAACGGTTTTTTTCGCACATTCAAATGCGTTTTCGAAGTGCAGATGTTTTGTCGATTCACATTCATCCCAGTTTTTTGTGAAATGTGTCACAATCCCTATGACAGCAATCCGTAGACCGTTTATTTCTTTAATAAAATATGGTTCGGCAAACCCTGGAATATTTGCGGCAATCCAAGGGAAATTGGAGGCGTTGCGGATCGCTTGAATATTTTCGGTAGAATAGTTGAATTCATGATTTCCGAAAACTGCAACATCATAGCCAAGTGTGTTCGCAAGTTCGATTTGCGGGTGCTGTTCCTGGACAATATAATCGTAATAATAACTTAAATGACTGCCTTGCAAAAAATCGCCATTATCGATTAGCAAAGCGGGCTGTCTAGCAGAAATCATTTGCGCAAGCTGTGAAAAGCGTTCGGTATGTCCATGGATATCGCTTGTCGCAATAATAGTAAATTTCATTGAGAAAACTTCCTTTAATATTTCATTTTCCTTATTATAGCGTGAATTATTGCGCGACAGTTCTGAAAGTGCTTAAATAAATATATGAGTAGTTTACGCTAAATTATAGGAGTTGGTAATTATGATTACTGTAACAAACCGTATTCAAGTAAAAAAAGGTTTTGCTGAAAAAATGGCCCCAAAATTTGTACAACCAGGCCCATTACAGGAATTCGAGGGTTTCCAAAAGGTGGAAGTGTTAGTTTCGACACAATTTGAAGAATATGACGAAATGAGCGTTGTCATGTACTGGGATTCAAAAGAAAGCTTTGCTGTATGGCGTGAAAGTGATGCATTCAAACAATCACATAAACGTCCATCTGAAGGTGAAGGCGGAGGCCACCAAGGTGAATCACCAATGCTTGGTTCACAAATAGTGATCGCCGAAGTGGCAGGCACAATCTCAAAATAGTGTTAAGGGGTGTCCTAATGTTTTCGTTAGGGCACCTTTATGCTATACATACTCTTATTAAAATACATACAGAGCTTATGTTTTAACAAATAGTGAATGAAAACAGAAGGGTGTTTTAAATGTCGAATATGGAGCAATATTTTTACGACGGGCAGTTTTTGAAATGCTATGAAGAAGCGAAACGCCAATTACAGAGCGGTGAAAATAAACAGGCAACGCAATTTTTGACTGTTTTTGAAAAATACGAGTATGAGAAATTTCCGAAGCCCACAGCACAGATTCCGCAAAGTGCAGAACGTGCCAATGAAAGCTATCCTGAAAATGACGAGGTTGAACAACTGCGGGCAATTAAAGATGAACAGCAGTTTTCGGAAAAAGTGAAACAGCTTGAACATGATGCACGGACAGCGGATGCTGAAAGGAAAGCACAGTCGTTTTATGTACAGGGACACCTTTTTTTAATGGCGCACCATTATGATGAAAGTGTGCACTGCTTTATGGAAGCGGTGAAGCATCATCCAAATAAGGCATTGTATTACGGGATTGCAGGGCAGACGATGAACCGCTTTAACTGGTCACCGTTTGATGTAATGGTCTATATTGAGCGGGCGATCGATCTGGATCCGGAAAACGCAAGATGGTACTGGAATAAGGCACTCGTTTTAACACAGCTTTACAAAGACTTGAATGCCGAGCCGTTTTTGGAAAATGCGTTAATTACAATTGAAAAAGCAATCGAGGCGTGCCGCGAAGACCAGGTATCGCTGCGTTCAGGCATTGATTCAACATTGGAAAATCTGAAAGAATATCTTTTCAATTAACCAAGCACCTGTAGATGGAGGAAAAAGTATGAAGTTTTTATCTTGGAAAGGTATTTCGATATACTTAACGATCATTTTATTTTTACTCATTTTTATTCAGATTCTTGACTGGAATAAAGGGAACGACAAAGAGGGGCAATATGCGGCAGAGCTGGAAAAAGCGTATTTGGATTTGGTTGATTTCCAAACGTATATATTGAACGATGAAGTGAAGGTCGATGACAATAAGCATGTGCTGACGATGTACGAGAAAAACTTTCAATATCAGCTAAGCATGTTCATTGATATTTTCGGCAATAAAAAAGTGGATGATGAGAACCTTTTTGATTCCTACAAACAAATCGATGAGGCATTGGCTGCATTTTATGAAGCGGAAAGCGCGGAACAGCAGGGACAGGCACATGAGCAGTTGCTCGATGCTAAACAATCGCTGTTTACAATATTGAATGACCTGAAATAGTATGGGGCTCACGAACGCTTTGGTGGAAGCGTGCGTGGGCTTTTTTTCATGGGGTTGGGTGCGCGGGGTTGAATGTTCTAATAACCGTGCTGGAAGTTCTAATAAAACCGAAAAAGTTCTAATATATCACTGGTTTTCTAATATATGTTGCGGATCTTCTAATAAGTGTCTCCGATTTTCTAATATCGCTGTCAGAAGTTCGAATAAGTCTCTTAGATCTGCTAATAAACTAGAAAAAGTTCTAATAAATCAAAGTACGGCGACTCTATAGCAACCCTTCACCCCAAAAAAGCCGCCCTAAAGTTATCTATCAACTCTAGGACAGCCTCAGCATTCACATTCATTACTTTTTCTTCTTTTTATCCTTCACAAACGTAAACACGATCATCGCAACCCAAATTACAACGATTGCTATAAGAATGTAAAAGTTTTTAGGGGAGCTGGATAAATTCAACTCATCCGCTAAAATTCCACCAATAGACTGCAATTGCGCACTTAATAATATAATCAGCGCACCAATAAATAACATGATTTTAGGATTGATCGCAAAGCGCAGCACCACAATGATGAACAAAGCCGAGAAAATCAGCAATAGGGTGAAGAGGGGATCCAGTAATGTAAGTGTCCCGTCCTTTGCAAAGTTTTCGTACGTAAATGTCATAAATAATTCTCCTTACTTTACTAATCCGTTTTGAAATGCATAGACGACAGCCTGTGTGCGGTCCTGCACTTCGAGTTTACTTAAAATATTGCTGACATGGGTTTTCACTGTTTTTAATGCGATAAACAGTTCTTCTGCTATTTCCTGATTGGCAAGGCCGCGAGCCATACATAACAGAACTTCCATTTCCCGTTCTGTTAAATGGTTATGCAGGGCAGGGGCTGTTCCGCGCATACGGGCCATTACCCGTGTCGTTGCTTCCGGTTCAAGAACGGTTTCCCCGGCCATCGTTTTCCGGATTGCGTCGGCAATTTGTTTGGCGTTGCTCGTTTTCAGTATATAGCTGACAGCACCTGCTTCAAGTGCCGGGTATAATTTATCGTCATCGATAAAGCTCGTGACAATCATTACTTTTGCTTGCGGCCATTGCGTCAGAATTTCGGCAGTCGCTTCAGCACCCGTTTTGATCGGCATCACATTATCCATCAGCACAATATCCGGTTTTAGCGAAAGCACTGTTTCGATCGCTTCCTCGCCGTTTGTTGCTTCACCGATGACTTCGATATCGGGTTGTGCCGATAAATAGGCGGCAACCCCGATTCGAACCATTTCGTGATCATCTACTATGACAACTTTAATCATTCATTTGTTCCTCCTTTTTAAGCGGAACTTTAACCTCGACAATTGTACCTTCATCCGGTACAGAGACAATTTTATACGTGCAGCCAATTTCGACAGCGCGTTCGGCAATATTGCGCAGACCGTAAGAAGTCGTTTTATCTCCATCCACATTAAATCCTAGGCCATTATCTTGAATACGCAAAATCGCCAGCTGGTCGCGTGCAATTAATAGCAGTTCGACTTCTGTTGCTTTAGCATGCCGTAATGTATTTGATAAAGCTTCTTGTGCAATTCGGAATAAATGATCTTCTTCCGCTTTCGATAATCCGATTTCTTCAATTTGGTAATCAATATTGAAATACACTTTTTCCTGTAATTCTACAATCAGATCTTCTAAACCTTCCGCCAAGCTTTTATTGTGAAGGGCAACAGGGCGCAAGTGAAGGAGAAGCGCGCGCATTTCGAGCTGTGCCTGCTGGACGATTTTCTCCACCTGCCCCAGCTGCTTTTGTGCAAATTCATCTTGACGCTGTTCTGTAAGCGCGGAGAGAAGCATGGATGCCGCAAACAGCTGCTGGGATACAGAATCATGCAGTTCGCGAGCAAGACGCTGACGTTCTGCAAGGAGCCGCTCCTGGACGATGGCGTCATTAGTTTCCACTTTTTCATTGGATAACCGCTGCAAAGATGTCCGCTGTGTTTCAATTAATTCATTCGTCTCACGTAATGCCTTTTTTAATGAGCCGTTTGCTTTTTTAAATTTTTGTGCAAAATCTGGCTCCGCTACTTTTTTCACAATGCGGGTCATCTGATTTTCTTTTATTTTTAATGCGATCGATATCCATAATGAAATAAAGAAGCTCGTCGTTGTTGCGATAATGGCGATCACGGCAACAATCGGCATTGTATACTCATCACTTTCCCATAAAAAGCGCCAGGTCTCTTCTTGCGGCTGGCCGAGCAGGAAAACGAAAATATTCATGGCAAAAGTCGCAAAAACCATAATGAGTATAAAAAAGCGTAAAATAAATGCAATCATCCGCGCTGCACCTCCACATCGCCAATCCAAGATGTCACATAAACGACAAGGACACGTTTTGCATCCATTTCCCCATCCTCAAAAAGGAGCTGTTCATTAATACACTGCTTTGGCGCATAATGCAGGTAGGTTGCTTCACCGTATAAAGTGGAGTAATGAAGTTGAATTGTTACTTCGTAAGGCACGATAACCCGTACTTTTCCGAGAGATTGATGGATCACGATAATCGACTTCCCGTTTGGTAAAATGGTTTCGGTCGCATCGATTGTAATATCGCCGATAAAGCGTTGAATATGAACATCTTTCCAATGATAGCTTTCTGTCGGAGCCCCCGTAGTTCCGATTAATTGATTCTGATTCGATGTATTGGCAAAGTGACTTTTAATTTCCATCACTTGCTCTTTTTTCGTTAAGTATTGGTATAAAAGAAAGACAAGCACACCAATGATTAAAAGGCGCAGTGTCCAAATATTAATAATAGCAAAGAATAATAGAACGAGTCCCGTCCATAATAAATAACGCTTCTTCTTTTTAAAGCTGAAAAATAGAAACAGTGCACCTAAAATCAGTAAAAACACGGTGCCATTATTGAAAAGTGTCAATTCGATCAATACGACAAGTGCCATACTAATCGCGATAATTGCAAGCTGGTCAGATGTAATTTTCGGCATAGTGCCTCCCCCTATAACGTGCAAAATGGAGAAAGCACGGTGCCTTCTCCTTTACGCATTATATCATTATTTTGGTTGTTCTATGAGTTTTTGTTCTTTTTCAAGCTGCGCCAATCGAGCTTCAAAAGAGGTTACTTCATATTTACGCTCGATATTTTCAGATAATTCATCAATATAAGTTGATAGTTCATCGAAATTATCGGCATTGTCCGATGTGAGAACTTTATCCATCTGGTGGTTGGCACGTACGACATTTTCTTTGCCCATCAGCTGTAGTTGGCGCACTTTCATGTCTTTTATTTTATGTTTCATCGTTTCGAATTTGCGTTCCAGTGCAAAGTATTCTGTATTCGCGGCATCAATGCTTGAAAGAAGGGCATGTTTTCTGGCAGTGTAAGCCGTTACTTCTTCCTGTGCAAACACAATCAGTTCAGCCTCTTCAGTTGACTGAGCCAATAAAAGCTGGTTTTCACGCTTCTCAAGCATTTCAATCGTTTGTGAAAGTTGGAGTTCCAGCTCTTTTTTCAGCTGAGCCTGACGCGCAAGCAATTTTCCAGTTTCTTCAGTTTGTTTTTCTGCTTCACGAATATAGTGGTTCAGCATTTTAATCGGGTTTTTATCGACCTTTTTGTCAAACATATCATGTAAATCCGCCTGAATTGAATATTTGAATTTTGTAAATAAATTTCTCATTGTCCATCGCTCCTATTTGTTTAAATTTGCCCATTCACGTTCAAAGTTTGTAAATGGATCTTCTTGCTCTTTTTTGCCTGGTAAAAATTCAATCTTTTCGTTTTTACGTGCTTTATAAAGATAAAACAATACACCGATTGCGGCTAAACCGATAAAGCCAGGGATGTTTGATAAGGCACTTACTAAACCGGCTAAAGCGACAACAAGGCTCATTACTTTTCCGAAAGTAGATTTACTTTCTGTGTAATAGTGCAGACCTGCTGCCAGAAGTGCTCCTGAGATTAATAAGCCGGCTACTGGCGCGAGCAGGCAAAGTGCGATGATCGCTGTGATAAAAGCCGCTGAATATAAGAAAAACTTTTTCATTATGTGTTCCTCCTTGTAGTTGATATGTTCATGTTACCGTGGATTTAAAAATCCGATAACGACCTGTTACCGTATTTTCATCTAGGTCTCGAGACTGAGACGGACTCAGACAGTTATATGGATGACTTAACTTCTCTCTGGAGAAGTTAAAATATATAGAAACGTAATAACTTTTATTGTATAATGCTTGTTGGAGAGTTTTTCTCGGTACATAAGTAGTGGAGGAGGTTGGACAAAATGGCTTTATGGTTAGGAATTACACTTATCGTCGTAGCTTTAATCGGGGGCGTGGCAATTGGGTTCTACGCAGCTCGTCAATATATGATGAAGTATTTAAAAGAAAACCCGCCAATTAATGAACAAATGATTCGCGTGATGATGGCACAAATGGGACGTAAACCGTCTGAAAAACAAGTGCGTCAAATGATGGCTCAAATGAACAAATTCCAAGATAAATAATGAAAAGTTGGACTACCTTTCGCATTCTATTGAGTGAAGAAGGTAGTTTTTATTTTCTGCAAA
Organism: Solibacillus sp.; assembly: GCF_040273735.1. Taxonomy (NCBI): domain Bacteria; kingdom Bacillati; phylum Bacillota; class Bacilli; order Caryophanales; family Caryophanaceae; genus Solibacillus; species Solibacillus sp. The sequence goes on from NZ_JBELZM010000001.1 coordinate 391,219, forward strand.
CAAAAATTCAGAATATTTTGTTGAAAAGAAAAATAATCTAGTCTATCCTTATATAGATTGTAAGTATTGGAGGGAAGAAAATGGCAACAGAGAAAACGAATGTAGAGAGCTTTGATTTGGATCATACGATAGTGGTCGCACCGTATGTACGTTTAGCGGGCACAAAAGAAGGGGCGAAGGGCGATGTCGTGACAAAATATGATATCCGCTTTAAGCAGCCGAACAAAGAGCATATGGAAATGCCGGCACTTCATTCACTGGAACATTTAATGGCAGACCGTATCCGCAATCATAGTGACGCGGTTGTCGATATCTCGCCAATGGGCTGTCAAACAGGCTTTTATGTCTCCTTTATGAACTATGATGACTACGAAGGCGTGTTGGCAATTTTGGAAAAGACCGTTCAGGATGTGTTGGCGGCGACTTCTGTTCCTGCCTGCAATGAAGTCCAATGCGGTTGGGCGGCAAGCCATAGTTTAGAAGGTGCGCAACAGTTGGCAAAAGAATTTTTAGCCAAACGCGGTGAATGGCATATCGTTTTTAATGATTAATAGGAAACGTGTAGTGCCCTCATTTAATTGGGGGCTTTTTTGTGTTCCGGTCTCCAAACGAAAAAGCACTTCCTGTTCAATAAATGAACAGAAAGTGCTTATTTCTTTTAGATTAAAGAATCTGTTGTATTGCGGTATGCCGGTACATAGTCATGCAGGAACTTGGCTACCGTTTGTTCATAGTCACCCGGGTTATCGTTGAATGATTTCGCATGCTCTCCTTTTTCAAACAGTTTCAGCATTTTAGGTTCGGGTTTTAGTTCGAACAGTTCTTCGGTCATTGAGGAAGGGATGAAATCATCCGGTGTACTGTGAATAAAGAGGACGGGCTTTTGAATTTGTTTTACAGCATCAACCGGCATTACTTCTTTTACGGAATAGCCGTCGCGGATTCGCATGAAAAAGTCGGCGAAAGGAAGTGTATATTTCGAATCGATCGGTACAACACTTTCAAAGATTTGTTTTAGAAGCTCGGGGAAATTCGAAAAAGCACAGTCGGAAACATAGAAATCCGCATTATCTGATAACGTGCCTGCATAGAGCAGTGTCGTTGCCGCACCCATTGATTCCCCGTGAATACCGAGCAGGGCATCTTCCCCGGTGATATTTCGGATCGTTTCGACTACTGCCTGTAAATCGTATTTTTCGTAATGGCCGTAACTTGTTGTTTTTCCTTGAGATTCTCCGTGACGGCGATGATCATATACAAATGCATTAAAACCAAGCCGTTCAAACATTCGGGCATAGCGCATCGAGTTAATTTTATTTTCAGTGACGCCATGGCAGATGATGACTGTATTTTTCGTTTCCAAAGGTTTTAAATAGATGCCGCTTATTTTATAGCCATTTGGAGAATCAATCAGTAAAATTTCTTTCGGGCAGCCTTCATACCATGCTTCATCAAAGCGTTTTGCCGCAATTTCGCGTTCGCGGATGAAGGCATCGTCCTTTTTCTTTATATACATAATGTGATTTGTCATCACGACACCAGTGATCGTTGTAGCAGCTGCCAGCAGCGTTGTTACAATACTGCCAGATAAAAACAGTGTACGTTTTTTCATGAAAATCACTCCTTAATTAATTTAATATTCGATGAATTATTGGGATAAATCAACTAATATGTATCTATTTATTACTGGAAACTTTTGTGTGAAAAATGCAGAATATTTGATAAAATCTTTGTAAGCAAGTAATTGATTATATTTGCTCACAAAGGGACCATTCACAATAAAGGGGGATATATTCATGACAGAAGTTGTAATAGTAAGTGCAGTACGTACGCCAATTGGTGCTTTTCAAGGGGCATTAAAAGATATTTCGGCTACGGCTTTAGGGAGTATTGTAATAAAAGAAGCATTGAATCGTGTTCAATTAGATCCATCAACAGTTGATGAAGTTATTATGGGGAATGTTCTCGCAGCAGGTTTAGGTCAAAACCCGGCAAGACAGGCAAGTATACAAGCGGGTCTTCCATACACAGTTCCAGCGATGACAATTAATAAAGTATGTGGTTCAGGCTTAAAGGCCGTTCATTTAGCAGCACAGGCAATTATTGCCGGGGATGCGGAAGTAGTTGTCGCTGGAGGCTTTGAAAATATGAGTCAAGCACCATATATTATGCGAAATGCAAGAGAAGGTTTCCGCATGGGAGATCAAAAACTTATCGATACATTAATTCAGGATGGCTTATGGTGCGCATTTAATGATTACCATATGGGGATAACTGCTGAAAATCTATGTGATCAATATGAAATTTCTCGTCAGGAACAGGATGAATTTGCAGCACGTTCTCAAGCCCGTGCATCGGAAGCGATTTCCGCTAATAAATTTGCTGAAGAAATTGTTCCTGTAGAAATTCCTCAACGCAAGGGGGAGCCGGTTATTTTTTCACAAGATGAATATGTGAAACATGGAACAACAGCAGAAAAATTAAACGGATTACGACCTGCCTTCAAGAAAGACGGTTCGGTTACTGCAGGGAACGCATCCGGAATTAATGACGGAGCTGCAGCAGTTGTTGTTATGTCAAAGCAGCGCGCTTTTGAATTAGGTCTTACACCACTTGCTACAATTGTTGCAAATGCCAGCGCAGGGGTTGATCCTTCTGTAATGGGGATTGGACCGGTAACGGCAGTGAAAAAAGCTTTGTCGAAAGCGAATGTAACATTGGATGAAATGGATTTGATTGAAGCGAATGAAGCATTTGCTGCTCAGGCGATTGCAGTTGATCGCGAATTGGCGTTCAATCATGATAAACTAAATGTAAATGGCGGGGCAATTGCACTTGGTCACCCAATCGGGGCAAGCGGAACACGCATTTTGGTTACATTATTACATGAAATGCAAAAACGGGATGCAAAATTAGGTCTTGCAACATTATGTATTGGTGGCGGGCAAGGTGTTGCAACAATTGTACAACGCTAAAATTAAATGTAGGTGAAAATGATGGCAAAAAAGAAACAGCAAAGAACGGCGAATGAATTCGAGCTTCCAAAAGATAAGGCGGCAACATTGGCTGATCAGTTAGGCGGCGATGTATTGGCCAAGCTAAAGGCAGCGAAGCAGGAAATGGTGGCAGACGAAAAGGCGCAAGAAGAAGAACGTCTGGCGAAAGCAGCATTCGAACGCAAACAACGCGAGAAAAATATGAGCTTTGAAGAACTGTTAAATCAATACGGAGACAAAGGTTCGAAATTTTAGCAGAATCTAAAGCGACCCATATGGAAGCTTAACAAATATGAAAAGATAGCACACTTATATTCGTGTGCTATCTTTTTTGAATACAACAATAATAAGTTTTGCGAACACCAACAATGTTAATGCACCACATGCATCGAGTATGACATCTTCTACGAGGCCGCTGCGACCCGGAATCATACTTTGGCGGTATTCATCGAGGCTTGCAATTATTACGGCTGTCACAAAGGCAAGAACGATTGGAAAGTGCCACTTCAGTTTTCGGTATAAGGTATAAAATAGAACCGCTAATAAACCGTATCCGAAGAAATGGGTTGCTTTCCGGATAAGAAACTCAAGGAATTGAAAATAGCCTCGTGTTTCAACCGATATAATTTTTCCCCAATATGGAATTTCAAACTGACTTAACCATGCTTCAAAAGGTTTGTCTTTTAATAGATCCTTTAACGCGGGAACAATCGTTTGCTGTTCATAGCTCATATTTGACATTACCATGACAACGATTATTCCTATGATTACGAGAACAATCCACTTTTTCATCTATGCTCGGTATAACGGTCGGTTTTTGTCCAGCTGTCGATCTCCGAAATATTTTGCAGTGTTTGCGCTTTTTCGTACGCATCAAGATTTTGCTGGAGTTGCATGACCGTACGCGCCCCAATAACTGTTGAAGCAACCGTTGGGTATTGTAAATTGAAAGCGAGGGCAGTTGCATGAACATCACCGAATTGCTGTTCAATTTTTTGCAGCACATCTTTTGCTGCCGCTTCATCATAGCTCATATAGGACTTTAAGCGTGTGCGCCATTCATTCGTCAGCAAGCCTTTTGCAATCGATCCGCGTGTTACGACAGAAGCACCAGTCTGTTGAATCTGGTCGAAAAATTCGCTTGCACGTTCATCAAAAATATTAAACTGCATCATATTGCTGATTGCATTACTGTTTTGCAGATATGGCATGAAAACATTCGGTCGGATAGAGGAAATGCCATATTCGCGAATAAGTCCTTCTTTTTTCAGACTTTCAAATGTGTCGGTAATTTCTTCCCAATTATCTTCGGTCGTACCGCCATGTAACTGGTAAAGATCCAAGTAATCTGTCTGTAGTCGTTGCAGGCTGTCGCGGACCGCTTTATTAATATAATTTGCGGATGTATCCCAGCTCCAACCGTCTTTTCCTTCTTCCCAACGATTCCCGACTTTAGAAGCCAGATAAATATTGTTGCGGTGATGCTTCAGTGCCGCGCCAACAACTTTTTCATTTTCCCCCTGATTATACAGATCGGCGGTATCAAAATAATTAATGCCTGCATCAATTGCAGCATGAATGACCTCTTCTGCTTCTGCTGGATTTGGAGGTAATGACATACAGCCTAAACTAATTTCAGAAATATGAAGATTGCTTGTCCCTAATTGTCGTTTTTTCATGTTAATTCCTCCCTGGTTCAATATTTTAGAAAAGCTCTTACTAATGGTACAATGAATATAAGCAAGAGAACAAGTGGAGGCATGGTCATGAAAAAATTCGAAGAAAAAACTATTCAATCCCAACCCATCTATTCCGGGAAGGTTATTTCATTAAAAGTAGACGATGTATCGCTTCCGAATGGTGAAACAGGGAAGCGTGAAATTATTAATCATCCAGGAGCAGTTGCAGTAATTGCCATCACGGAAAACAATAAAATTTTACTTGTTGAGCAGTACCGTAAAGCTCTTGAACGTTCCATTGTGGAAATTCCTGCCGGTAAGCTGGAAAAAGGGGAGGAGCCTATTGTAACGGCCCGCCGCGAACTAGAGGAAGAGACAGGGTATACGTCTGATCATTTCGAATTTATTCAGGCTTTCGCTACTTCACCCGGATTTGCGGATGAAATTATTCATATTTACGTAGCAGAAAAGTTAAAAAAATTAGACATTCCTGTTGAATTAGACGAAGATGAATTTGTAGAGTTAATGGAAGTATCACTGGAAGAAGCAGAAGCGATGGTTACAGACGGCCGTATTTACGATGCCAAAACAGCATTTGCGATTTTATGGCTGAAGTTAAAAATGAAATTAAATCAATAATTGTTTACGCATAAGGACAATTTATGTGCATAAGTTGTATGGACAAGGAGGCGTCCAAATGCGTAAATATCTATATATTCAATATACTTCGATGATCGTCGTATGTTTCATTTGTGGTGTGGTTTGTTATCAGTTATTCGATATTGAACAAGTGCAGCAAATTATTAAATACAGTGATCGTAGACTGCTCCAAATGGAAAAACCTGAATTGCTTTGGAGTGTAGTTCCTTTCATAGTTGCCTTAAGTATTGTATTATTCTTTTCGACACATAAATATTTGCCACGTATAGGCCTTATCTTTATTGCAATAAAAGTAACATTTTTAGGCTTTAGCTCGGTGTATTTACTTGTACAGCATGAATCTATTAAACTCTATGCATTTTGGTGGTTTCCATTTCAGTTAATCTATTGTGTATTATTAATTATGCTCTATCAAATAACTACTAAAACTACGAGTAGACGAGCATTGAAAACGGTAATGCCATGGAATAAGATCATTTTCCTGATAGTCGTGATGGTAATTGTTTTTGGAGTCGAAAATTTAGCAATTACTTATTTATTTAAATAATCATTGTCTTGTAATGAGATTTACTCATTTGGTATAATGAAAAGAGTTTAGGAGGGCGTCACATATGGAGAGCCGTATTGATCGAATTAAAAAGCAACTGCATAGTGCGAGCTATAAGCTGACGCCACAGCGAGAAGCAACAGTAGCGGTTTTACTGGAGCATGAGGAAGATCATTTAAGTGCTGAGGATGTTTACTTATTAGTAAAAGAAAAAGCACCAGAGATTGGACTAGCTACTGTATACCGTACATTGGAGCTTTTAACAGAGCTGAAAATTGTCGATAAAATTAATTTTGGTGATGGGGTGTCCCGTTATGATTTACGTCAAGAGGGCGCGAAGCATTTCCATCATCATCTAGTTTGTATCGAATGTGGCGCAGTAGATGAAATTCAAGAAGATTTACTAGAAGATGTAGAAGAAATTGTGGAGAAACGTTGGAACTTTATAATCAAAGATCACCGTCTGACATTCCATGGCATCTGCTGGCGTTGTCATGATAATAATGACAACTCTGGAGACAGCAATGCATAATCTATAATCAAAAAAGGGACAGCATATTTTGCTGTTCTTTTTTTGCGCCCTATTTTGCTTTTGCCGGATAATTATAATGGGCAGGCGAGCATATGCACAAAAAAACTCTATTTCCCTCGGTTGAGGGAAATAGAGTTTTAGATATTATTTATTTTCCCGGATGATGGGCAACAATTAGAATCTTACCTGCATCCAGATCATTCTTTGCAGTGGCATGTTCACTTTCGCCTACACCGATGTCAGCAAGCTGATGGTGCAAATCTTCCGGAGTACTTTGGAAGAAGTTTTTAATCGAAGCCAGTAAGCCTTTGTCATTTTCCGTTGTTTCAGGAGTTTTGCTCGCATCAACATTGAAAAAGTCGGCAATATCTTCCGCGCGTTTATTGCTGTTTGCGAAAACATGAATATGATCGCGATCATAACCTTCGTTAATAAATGATTCGATTACTGATTTTGCCTGCACACCGTTTTCTACTGATTTGATAACTGCCATATATATACACTCTCCTTTGTATGAATACTAGTGTTATTCCCGAATCCCTTAAATTAAAACGTTAAGAGTTTCATACAATCGTAATTCAGCTTTCAGGAGAACGTGCATACAGATGGAAACTATCTTGTTAAAACGGCTACTGTTCTATTAGATCGTGCATTTTTTTGATTTCTAAAAATTGCAGCTGGTGGCCATCAATTTCATGGATTTTAAATGCATAGTTTTCGAAAATAAATGTATCCTCAATATTCAGGTCAGGCATGTTTGTGAAGTACCAGCCCCCGATTGTATCAACATTCGATTCTTCAATATCAAGAAACAGCAGTTTAGAAACATCTTCAAGCAATACTTTTGAATAGACTAAATAATGGTCTTCACCGATTTTACGAATATCTGAAACTTCATCATCGTCAAACTCATCGCGAATTTCACCGACAAGTTCTTCCAAAATATCTTCTACGGTAATCATACCGCTCGTTCCGCCATATTCATCAAGTAGAATCGCAATGTGAATACGCTTTTTCTGCATAATTTGAAGCAAACTTTGAATCGGTGTAGTTTCAATTGTGCGAACGACCGGATTAATATAGTCTTCCAATTTAAACGTTGCCGGATTGATTCGATTATTCATACCGAGTGTTAAAAAGTCTTTAATGTTTAAAAAACCTAATATATTGTCGCGGTCCCCATCGTAAACCGGGTAGCGTGTATAGCGTTCCTCTGAAACTTGTGTTAAAACTTCTTCGAACGTTGCAGTTACATCAAAGCCAACAATATCTGTACGGGGAACCATAATTTCGCGAGCGATTTTATCATCGAATTCAAATACATTGTTTACATATTTTAATTCGTTTACATTGATCTCGCCGGATTTATAGCTCTCCGATAGAAGCAGGCGCAATTCCTCTTCCGTATGAGAGAGTTCATGTTCGCTCGCTGGTCGCATCCCGAACAATTTTAATAATAAACGTGCTGAACCATTTAACAGCCAGATTAATGGGAACATAAGTTTATAGAATAATTGTATAGGCTTTGCGAATGCCAGTGTAATAGCTTCCGCTTTTTGGATGGCAATTGTTTTAGGTGCAAGTTCACCTACTACTACGTGGAAGAATGTCGCTAAAAAGAATGCGCCACCCAATGTAAACCAATGAATATATTCTGTGCCAATTCCAATCGATTCAAATAGTGGGTGAAGTATAAACTCAAATGTGGATTCACCGACCATACCGATCCCTAGCGCTGTTACCGTAATACCTAATTGACATGCCGATAAATATTCATCAAGGTGGGATGTTACATTTTTAGCTGAAATGGAACCGGCTTTACCCTCAGCTACAAGTTGGTCAATACGGGATTGACGTACTTTTACGATCGCAAATTCCGTTGCAACAAAAAAGGCCGTAAAAGCGATTAAAACCGCGAAAATAATTAAGTTAATGATTGTGGTCAAACGAGCGTCCTACTCACGAAGTAGAACGTTCACCTCCTAGTTATTTAAAATTAATAATAGTGATTGCATGAGTGCAACACTTTCAGGCGAAACTTTTTTACGGAGTTTCTGCCGTTCTTTGTCATCTAAATGTTCCATTAATACCGTTACATCATGTTCAAGCTTGCGCATTTGCAAACGAATATCCTGAATATCGATTTCTTCGGGTTCCTCTTTTGAAGGGCCAAGTGAGCGGTGAATTTCTTCGAGGCACTTGCCAAGATTCTTCTGCTCCTCAATCCAGTGTATACGTTCAATCATCTCTTTATCATAGTAGCGATAATTGGATGCCGAACGTTCAACTTTTAGAAGGCCCAAATTCGTATAATAATCAATTGTTCGTTTTGTCACGCCAGTTGCTGTAGCAAGCTCTCCGATTTTTAGTTTGTCGATCCCAAATTATCACCTCGATCTGTCACGTTTTACTTTCAAGAATACCGTATATAGTGCATTTTGTAAATGGGATGATATCATATGTGAAAGCTGTACTTCACTGAAAAAATGAATGAACGAAGGATAAAACGTCACTTCAATTGTACGAAAATGGTAATATAAATGTATAGAATGCAAGAGGGGCGATTAATATGCAAGCTTTAAAAGATTCAATAGAAGATTATCTACATTTTATTAAAGTCGAACGTCAGCTATCTGATAATACATTACAATCCTATAAGCGTGATTTAGTCGCATATGCCCGTCACATCCATCATGAACAGCAGATCATGGAGTTTGATAAAGTTATGCGTGAACATATTTTGCTTTATTTGGACAGCTTAAGGTCTGTAGGAAAATCATCGAAGACGATATCGAGACAAATTTCATCGATCCGTTCTTTTCATCAGTTTTTATTGAGGGAAAAAGTGACGAATCAGGACCCTACCGTTCATTTGGAAATGCCTAAAAAAGAAATGTCTTTACCAAAAGTATTATCAATAGAAGAAATTGATGCACTTTTAACAGCACCATCCGTCGAAAAACCACAGGGCACTCGGGATATAGCCATTTTGGAAATGATGTACGGTTCCGGGATGCGCATAAGTGAACTGATTGAACTGAACTTGGAGGATGTTCATATGACAATGGGCTTCGTCCGCGTATTTGGTAAAGGCGGAAAAGAACGTATTATACCGCTTGGACGAAGTGCGATTTCTGCCTGTGTAAATTATTTGGAACAGGCGAGACCTCAGCTTTTAGGCGCTGCACCTAAAAATGATGCGTTTTTCATTACGCAGAGAGGGAAAAGATTCACGAGACAAGGCTGCTGGAAAATCATCAAGGAGCATGCGGCAACAGCAGGTATTTCCAAAGAAATTACGCCGCATGTTCTGCGCCATTCCTTTGCGACACATCTGATTGAAAATGGTGCCGATTTGCGTGCAGTACAGGAGCTTCTAGGGCATGCAGATATATCAACGACACAAATTTATACACATGTAAGTAAGACCCGTTTATCGGAAGTATATAAACAATTCCATCCGCGTGCTTAAAAACGCCAAAATCGCGTAAGACTAATGGAGAGCTTAACTTTTTTCTATTATAAATAAATCTTTTGAAATCGGATGTCTGACCTTTACTTTGTTTATGCGTTTTATGTAAAATAGAATGGAAGAAGAGGAGTTGAAAGCATTATGCAACCGTTTAAGAAAGTACATGTAATTGTAATGGATTCTGTTGGTATCGGTGAAGCACCTGATGCCGATAAATTTGGCGATGCTGGCTCAAATACATTAGGACATATCGCAGAAAAAATGAATGGCTTAAATATGCCGAATATGGAGAATTTGGGTTTATCGAATATTCGTGAACTTAAAGGAATTAATAAAACTGAAAAATCTGCTGCATTTTACGGCATGATGCAGGAAGCATCTGTTGGTAAGGATACAATGACAGGGCACTGGGAGATTATGGGGCTGAACATCGATACTCCGTTTAAAGTATACCCGGACGGCTTTCCCGCGGAACTGATTTCTAAGTTGGAAGAAGCTACTGGCCGTAAAGTACTTTGTAATTTACCTTACAGTGGAACCGCTGTCATTGACGATTATGGTCCTGAACATATGGAAACAGGTGCGATTATTGTGTATACATCAGCAGACCCGGTTATGCAAATTGCAGCACATGAAGAAGTTATTCCTGTAGAAGAACTTTATAAAATTTGTGAAATTGCACGTGAATTAACATTGGATGCTGAATTTTTAGTAGGTCGTGTAATTGCCCGTCCGTTTGTTGGCGCACCAGGCAACTTTACACGTACATCAAACCGGCATGACTATGCATTGACGCCATTTGGACGCACGACAATGGCTGAAATGAAAGACTCGAATCTTGATGTCATTGCGATCGGTAAAATTTCGGACATCTTTAATGGTGACGGGGTAACGGAAGCAATTCGTACGAAAGACAACACGGATGGTATGGATAAAATGGCGGAAGTTGTTCGTCGTGATTTCCATGGTATCAGCTTCCTGAACTTAGTGGACTTTGATGCGAACTTTGGACACCGACGTGATCCGATCGGCTATGGTCAAGCATTGGAAGAATTTGATCGTCGTTTACCGGAAGTTCTGGATGCATTATCAGCGGATGATTTGCTGATAATAACGGCTGACCACGGAAATGACCCGACATTCCCTGGCACAGACCATACACGTGAATACGTACCATTACTTGTTTACTCACCGCGCTTTACAGCAGGTTCAGAATTGCAGTTACGTGAAACATTTGCGGATATTGCAGCAACAATTGCAGATAATTTTAATATTGCAGCACCGCAGTTCGGAAAAAGCTTTTTATCAGAGCTGAAATAAGGAGGATTTTCCATATGAGAATGGTAGATATTATTGAAAAAAAACGTAACGGCGAAGAATTGACAACAGCTGAGATTCGTTTCTTTGTAGAAGGATATACAGATGGCACGATTCCTGATTATCAGGCAAGTGCCTTATGTATGGCAATTTACTTTCAGGATATGACAGATCGCGAACGTGCGGATTTAACAATGGCAATGGTTGAGTCAGGTGACCAAATTGACCTTTCTTCAATTGCAGGCGTAAAAGTAGACAAACACTCAACGGGCGGGGTTGGCGATACAACAACATTGCCATTAGCTGCAATGGTAGCTGCTGTCGGTGTTCCGGTAGCAAAAATGAGTGGTCGTGGTTTAGGCCACACAGGCGGTACGATCGACAAGCTGGAAGCAATTGAAGGTTTCCACGTTGAATTAACAAGTGAAGCGTTTTCAAAGCAAGTAAATGAAATCGGCATGGCTGTAATCGGTCAATCAGGCAACTTAACACCAGCGGATAAAAAGCTTTATGCGCTACGTGATGTTACAGGAACGGTTTCAAGCATTCCGCTAATTGCCGGTTCAATCATGTCGAAGAAAATTGCTGCAGGTGCAGATGCAATTGTTCTTGATGTTAAAACAGGTGACGGCGCATTTATGAAAACGGTTGAAGATTCAATTAAACTTGCCGAAGCTATGGTGAAAATCGGAAATAACGTTGGCCGTAAAACAATGGCAATTATTTCCGATATGAGTCAGCCTTTAGGATATGCGATCGGAAATGCGCTTGAAGTTCAGGAAGCGATCGATACATTAAAAGGTAAAGGTCCAGCTGATTTAAATGAACTTTGCTATACATTAGGATCTCAAATGGTTGTTGTTGGCGGAAAAGCAAAAACAATCGAAGAAGCTCGAAAAATGCTGGAGGAAGTTGTAGCTAACGGGGCAGCATTGGAAGTACTGAAAAAATTCATCACTGCTCAAGGCGGGGATGCTTCGGTCGTTGATGATCCATCTCGTTTACCTCAGGCGAAATTCAAATTTGATGTACCGGCAAAACAGGCTGGCTATGTCTCAAAAATTGAAGCGGATGATATCGGAACAGCTGCAATGCTTCTTGGTGCAGGTCGTGCAACGAAGGAATCTGAAATTGATTTAGCGGTGGGGCTTGTCCTTCATAAAAAAGTAGGCGATCAAGTCAAAGAAGGCGAATCACTTATGACAATCCATGCTAATACAGAAAATGTCGACGCAGTATTAGATAAGATTTATACACATGTATACATTTCTGCAGAAAAAGTCGAAGCGCCTAAATTAATCGAAGCAATTATTACACAATAACAAAAAAATGGGAGTCTTTCGCAATCTGGAATGGGTTGTGAAAGACTTTTTTTGTGCTTTAAATATTCCGCAAATATGTTAAAATAATAAGTATATTACTGCTTGGAGTAATAAAAATTCTGTTTTATGAATATTTATAAGAAGAAGGGATACTATGAAAGTTAAGTGGTCTGGAAGATTTGAAGGTTATACATTCGCCCATTTCAAAAAGGATCTGTTATCTGGGACGATTGTCGGGATTATTGCTGTACCGTTGGCGATGAGTTTTGCCATTGCGTCTGGGGTCAAACCGGAGTATGGCATTTACACAGCAATTATCGCAGGTATTTTAATTTCCTTACTAGGAGGTTCAAAATTCCAGATTGGTGGTCCGACAGGTGCTTTCGTTCCTATTTTGCTTGGAATTGTACTCGTTTACGGGTATGAAAACTTGCTCATCGCAGGTTTTATGGCAGGGGTTATGCTGCTGCTGATGGGAATTTTGAAGCTGGGGTCACTGATCAAATTTATCCCGAGGCCCGTTACAGTCGGTTTTACAGCAGGAATTGCCGTCATTATTTTTACCGGACAAATCGGGAATTTTTTAGGGTTAACAAATATGGAGCAGCATGAGAAGTTTCATATGAATGTTCTTGAGATTGCTTCCAATATCGGAACCGTTAATTTTTATAGTTTACTCGTTGCAATTATAAGCTTAGTATTAATACTTATGGCACCGAAAGTTTTACCGAAAGTGCCGGGTGCCCTTGTTGGAATTATTATATCATCCGTTGTAGCGGCGCTTTTTTTACAGGGGCATGTTGCCACAATTGGCTCCACATATGGTGCAATACCGAATACACTTCCTCAGTTCCAAATACCGGAAATTACATTTGAACGTATTTATATGCTAATCGGTCCAGCGTTTGTCATTGCGATGCTCGGCGGAATTGAATCGCTGCTTTCGGCGGTTGTTGCAGACGGCATGACGAACAGCAAACATAACAGTAACCGGGAACTGATCGGGCAAGGGGTTGCCAATATTGTTACACCTTTTTTTGGAGGAATACCTGCTACCGGGGCGATTGCAAGAACGGCTACTAATATTAAATCCGGTGCTGTTTCGCCGATGTCAGGGGTGATCCATGGTATCTTCGTCTTAATCACGCTATTATTGCTCGCGCCATTAGCGGTACATATTCCACTTGCGAGTTTGGCACCTGTACTCATGATTGTCGCATGGAATATGAGTGAACGTCATCATTTCGTACACATTTTAAAATTGAAATCCGGAGATTCACTTGTTCTCTGTATTACATTTTTACTGACAGTATTTATGAGCTTAACGGTTGCTGTAATGGCTGGACTCATTTTAGCGGTGATTCTTTTTGCGAAAAGTATGAGTGACAGCCTCACTGTTTTCAAAGTGCTGCCGAATTTGGAGAGGGAGAACGGAAAGCTGCAGCCTCAGGTCTTATCGGATTTCCACGATTGTCCACAAATCAGTATTTATTCAATAGAAGGTCCTCTATTTTTTGGCGCTGCTGAAAAGTTTGAACAGACATTGCTGAATACAATACAGGAACGTCCGAAAGTGTTTATCCTCCGTATGCGAAAAGTGCCGTATATCGATTCGACAGGGGTAGAATATTTCCGCAATATCCTTCAAAATATAAACTCTTATGGCGGAAAAGTTTTCGTTACAAATGTTCAGCCTGGATTAGAGCAAATGCTAAAGCGAAGCGGCTTGTATGATTTAATGGAAGAGGAACATTTTTATAATACGACAAGTGACGCAATTTCAGCGGCATGCCAGTATATCGAGTTAAATAAATGTATTGGATGCACACACTATGCATTTAAAGAATGCCAATTACTATCAAATGGCATCCCTCTATCAGAGCAGGAACTGCATGTACAGAAGAAATTGACCGAAGCAACTATATAACATGTATAAAATTCTGAAAAAGAACAAAGAATAAGAGACTGAATGGAAAGGGAAAACTTTCTGTTCAGTCTCTTTTTTCAAGTTAGGAATGATTAAAAATAGACGGCGCTACCTATACTGATTTTAGTTGTCGCAGGAGCACTACTTTTAACGAATAAACACTAGTTTTGTCAGCTAGATAGGATTATTTCTGAACTTGCCGAATTTGCATGTAAGAAGGAGGCGATGTAGGTGAACTTTAATTTAACGATGTATCCAAATGATGTATTGATTGTCCAACTATTTGGAGAACTGGATCATCATGAGACAGAAAAAGTGAGAACACATATATCGAAAGCTATTTTACAAGGAAATGTAAAATTACTCGTTTGGAATTTAGAGCATTTGCATTTTATGGACAGTTCCGGAATTGGTTTAGTGCTTGGCAGAATGCGAGAACTCCGAGCTGTCGATGGTCAAACAATTTTATTAAATCCGTCAAAAACGATGCAGAAAATATTCCAGTATTCCGGTATGGGAAATCTTGTACAATTTGCATCTGAACAGCAAGTTATTTCACACAGCGAGGGGGATTGTCAATGGATAACGAAATGACGCTAACTTTTTTGGCGCGCAGTGAAAATGAAGGTTTGGCACGTATTGCCGTTACAAGCTTCATGGCACAACTCGATCCGACAATTGAAGAACTATCAGAATGTAAAACAATCGTATCAGAAGCTGTATCGAATGCCATTATTCATGGTTATGCCGATAATCCGCATGGCATTATTACGGTTTATGCGGTACGTTACGGTTCGGAAGTAAGTGTGACAATTAAAGATGAAGGTTGCGGGATTGAAGATATCGAACAAGCACGTGAGCCATTATTTACAACGAAGCCGGAGCTTGAACGTTCCGGAATGGGCTTTACAATTATGGAAAGTTTTTCGGATTTCCTGCAAGTAGAATCCGTACTAGGAAAAGGAACAGTCGTAACATTCACAAAACAAATTTTGCCAATAGGGACACTCGTGACATAACGAAATAAGGGGATGGGGAACATCGAGCAGTCATCTGAAACGTTATTAACGCAAGCTTATATGCGTGAACTAATCGCAAAGTCACAACAAGGCGATCAAGTTGCGAGAAAAACGATGATTGAAGGAAATACTAGACTTGTTTGGTCTATCGTTCAACGCTTTGCATCAAGGGGTGTTGAACTGGAAGATTTGTTTCAAATTGGCTGTATTGGCTTAATGAAATCGGTTGATAAATTCGACTTGTCCTACGAAGTGAAATTTTCCACATATGCAGTACCGATGATTATTGGGGAGATTCAACGTTTTTTAAGAGATGACGGTATGGTAAAGGTAAGTCGTTCTATCCGAGAATTGAATTACAAAATTCGTCATGCGACTGATGACTATTTAAAAACGAATGAAAAACCTCCATCTGTAGCACAATTGGCTGAAATATTGCAAGTTTCACAAGAAGATATCCTATTGGCAACCGACGCGATGCGTGATCCGGCAAGTCTGCATGATCAGCTCTTTGAAAATGATGGAGATTCCATTACATTAATGGATCAGATGCGTGACGATAAGTCTGAGCTTGCTTTTGACTATGTACCATTAAAAGACATGTTGAAGAGACTAGGGAAACGGGAACAATCGATCATTTATTTCCGCTATTATCTGGATTTGACCCAAACGGAAATTGCCGATCGTCTCGGTATCTCACAAGTACAAGTATCACGATTGGAAAAGAAAATACTAGCCCAGTTGAAATCATGGATGGATCAGTCTACATTAAGCAGATAAGTTAAGTGACCCGCAATTACTCCATGGTGTTAGACTAATATGAATAAGCGGTGAAAAAATGACAAATCAGCTTTTTACATCAATGAAAATTGCAGAAGGCTTCTTCAATTCACAATTTGAGCCAGAGAAGAACTTTGATTTATGTATTAAAGAAATTACGGTAAAAAATTTACCTACATTAACGGTATATGTGAGCGGTCTTGTAAACGGAGACAGTTTGACGGATATACTTTCTGATTTACAGCGGGATAATGAAAATGAGGAAATACTGGACGAACAGGACTATTTTCATGCCCACTTCAATTATTACGGAGTAGATTTAGCAAAATCGATTGATGACTTTATGCTCGGAGTTTTAAGTGGGCGTGTAGGCTTTGTAACGAAGAGCGGTTATTGTTATTTGGCGGAATTCCGGAATTATCCGGGGCGGAATCCGGAAGAGCCGGATAATGAAAAGGTTATTCGCGGTTCGCGGGATGGTTTTGCCGAAAATATTATTTTGAATACGGCATTAGTTCGTCGACGGATTCGAAGTGAAAAGCTTCGATTTCAAATGCACCATGTAACGACCTATAGTCAAACAGATGTCGTTCTTTCCTATATGAGTGATTTAGTCAATGAAAAGCATCTCGACTGGATTATTGAACGGCTTCAGCAAATTAAACATGATGGGTTAACGATGAGCGACAAATCGTTGGAGGAATGGTTGTTTAAGCAAAAATATCATCCTCTGCCGTTTGTGCGTTATACGGAACGGCCTGATATTGTAGCTGCCCATATTTTAGAGGGGCATATTGCGATTATGGTCGATACATCGCCTTCTGTAATGCTTATCCCTGTCACCATGTTCCATTTGCTGCAGCATGCGGAAGAATATCGACAGGCGCCGTTAGTCGGGACGATGATGCGTTTCCTTCGTTTTGGAGCGGTTATTTTAAGTTTTCTTTTACTTCCTTTCTGGTATTTACTCGTTACACATCCGGAGTTACTCCCCGATAGGTTAGCATTTATCGGGATAAATGAGAAGGGTGAAATTCCTATATTCCTGCAAATATTAATTGCGGATATCGGAATTGAATATTTGCGAATTGCTGCGATTCATACACCGACACCGTTATCGACGGCAATGGGATTAATCGCCGGTATTATCATCGGGCAAATTGCGATCGATGTTGGACTATTTTCAAGTGAAATTGTTTTATATACCGCGATTACCGCAATTTTTACATTTGCAATTCCGAACTACGAATTGAGTATATCGGTAAAAGTGTTCCGTTTAGTGCTATTAAGCGCAACAGCGTTATTTGGAATTAACGGATTCTTTATAGGAGCATTCCTGATTTTCACTTATTTATGTTCATTAAAACCGATGAATGTGCCGTATTTATGGCCGCTTGTACCGTTTTTCCCGAAGGCATTCGCTCGTGTTATTATTCGAACACCGATGTCGGAAGATGCACCAAGGCCATTTATCGTGAACGCAAAAAAGCGAAAACGTGTATAAACATGAATTGCATCACTTTGACACCTATGTTAAAGTTCTCATATAATATTTTGTGATTTTTGAGAATATTAGCGAGGATTAGCTAAGTCAGGGGAGATTACGATGCATTTATATGGAACACAGCAAATTAATGAACTCGGTCATTTAACAATTGGCGGGGTAGATACAATTGAATTGGCAAAACAATACGGGACACCGTTATTCGTTTATGATACAGCGTTAATTCGTAAACGTTCACGCGGCTTTATCGATACATTTGAACAATTAGGTGTAAAAGCGCAAGTTGCTTATGCATCCAAAGCATTCGCCTGTGTTGCGGCATATCAGTTAGCTGCGCAGGAAAACCTGTCGCTGGATGTTGTATCAGGCGGAGAACTTTATACAGCGATTAAAGCTGGTTTCCCGGCAGATCGCATTCATTTCCATGGCAATAATAAATCGGTTGCCGAGCTTGAATTGGCGTTTGAAACGGGAATCGGTTGTATTGTAGTCGATAACTTTTACGAGATTTCGTTAATTAAAGAAATCGCACAGCAGAAAAATCAGCAAATGAAAATTTTATTACGAGTGACACCAGGTGTTGAAGCACATACACATGATTTTATTACAACAGGTCAAGCTGATTCTAAATTTGGCTTTGACTTAAATAATGGACAAGCTGATGAGGCATTTAAGCAAGTAGTAAACGATGAACATATCGAACTATTAGGTTTACATTGCCACATCGGCTCTCAAATTTTTGAAACAGAAGGCTTTAGTTTGGCAGCGGGCAAAGTAATGCAAAAAATGGGTGCATGGAAAGAACAGCACGGTTTTGCTGCACAAGTACTGAATCTTGGCGGTGGTTTCGGCATCCGTTATACAGAAGAAGATAAGCCTTTAGAACCTCATGAATATGTTGCGGACATGATTCGGACAGTGCAGGATGAAAGTAAAAAACTGAATTTAGCAATGCCGGAAATTTGGATCGAGCCAGGCCGTTCTTTAGTTGGAGATGCAGGTACATCACTGTACACAATCGGTTCTCAGAAAACAGTACCAAATGTGCGTGAATATATTGCTGTTGATGGCGGGATGAGCGATAATATCCGTCCAGCACTTTACGATGCAAAATATGAAGCGGTTATTGCCAATAAAGCAAATGATCCAAAAACAAGTACATACACTGTTGCAGGTAAGCTATGTGAGTCTGGAGATAAGTTAATTATTGATGCGTCATTACAAAATGCACATACCGGTGATATTTTAGCGATGTTCTGTACAGGGGCATACGGTTATTCGATGGCATCAAACTATAATCGTGTTCCAAGACCGGCAGTTGTATTCGTTGAAAATGGAGAGCACCAATTAGCGATTAAACGTGAAAGCTATGAAGATTTAGTGGCAAATGATTTGCCGTTAGCATTTACAAAGGGTGAATAGACGTTGAAATTATCCAAGCAAGCTAAATGGGGTTTCGGTCTATTAATTGGAATTGTGATTTGGTCGCTCTTATTCATTTACATTATTAGTCCGCTAATTTACAAATTTTCAAACTGAACGTTGGAAAATTGTGTTATTGCATTTCGGTCGATCTTTTGATAGGATGTGCAATGGTAGAATTGAGGGAATGTAAAATGTTAGTTCGATATAAAAAAGCACTTGAAAAAATTGCAATGGGATTAATTTCGTTAATGCCACAAGAAAAAGACATTAAACGCTTAATGGAAACCATTCAACAATATGAACAAAAGGAAAAATGGACACTCTTCTTATGGAAAAATGGCGAAGAATATGTAGGCGCTATAGGAATTGCAGAAGAAAATGATGCTGCAATCGTTCAACATATTACAGTCATCCCGTCGTATCGCGGTGAAGGTGTCGCATTAAAAATGTTACATGAACTGCGGAATATGGGATATCAACATATTCAGGCGAATGAAGATACAAGTGCATTTGTCCAAAAATGTATACCTATATTAAAAGAAGTCGACTAATTTACTGTCGACTTCTTTTTTTAAATTCTCTAGCTTCCAGTATTTCTGTGCGGTCCCGAAGCATATGTTTATTGAAAATAAAGTGTGAATCCATTAGGGGAATCGACTTTATCCTTTCGTCTACCAATTCTTGCAACTGTCGATCTGTAATAGGCAGAGCAATGTTTGCGAATGGTTCATTTTCCTGCATTTTTTGAAGCTGGTTTTTCATTAGGAGAAGCAGTTGTCCTACATCGATATACTTGAAAAATTCACTATTGTGATTCAGCTCGAAGTTAACAATGGCTTTCTCCATTATACGTGCAGCGCCAGTAACATTTGCCCGCCGCCAATGGTACATACCTGTCGCAAGCTGGACATAGCCTACTAACGGATGAAGCTTTTCTTTTGGTGCGATTTCCTTCCAATATTCTTCTAAAACTTCATGGCATTCAAAATAGTCATTATTGCCGTTAAAATAAGCGCAATAATCGATAAATAGTGGATGAAACAAAGGATGCATTGTTGTCCCCTTTCCTCTATACTAATTAGATAGGTTCTGCTATATTTTGTTGAATTTTGACGAATAAAGTAACTAGCAAAACGTAAAATTAATCATAGCGTGAATTAGATGCTAATGATAATTTCCGATAAACGATAGGTGGTATTTTATGTCTTACGAAGTGAAACTAGACGCCTTTAGCGGGCCACTAGATTTATTATTGCATTTAATTCATCGTTTGGAAATTGATATATATGATATTCCAATGGCGGAATTAACGGAACAGTATATTGATCACATCCATGCGATGCAAACATTGGAACTGAATGAAGCAAGTGAATATTTAGTAATGGCCGCAACATTATTGGCGATTAAAAGCCGGATGCTCATTCCGATTAACGAGAATGAAATTGATGCGGAAGAGCTCGAAATAGATGAGGTCGATCCACGGGAAGAGCTTGTTGCACGTTTAATCGAATATAAAAAGTATAAAGAAGCAGCTGTCCAGCTTCAGGAATTGGAAACAGAACGTGGGCAAGTGTTCACGAAAGCGCCGGCAGACTTGTCGGAATTCATGCCGGAAGAACAATTAGCGCTTTTTGATCAAAATGTAAATGTTTACGATATGTTAAGTGCATTCCAAAAACTGATGCGTCGTAAACAGTTGAAAAAACCGTTGTCAACGCGCATCGCAAGACAGGAAATTTCAGTGAAGGAACAAATGCGTTCCGTTGTAAACATTCTAAAAAATGCAGGTGGCAGAGTAATGTTCTCGCAATTGTTTGTAGCAGAGGATAAGCCAATGCTTGTATTGACGTTTTTAACATTACTGGAATTAATGAAGCGCCAAGTGATATTTGTCGAACAGCAAAACAACTTCGATGATTTATCTGTATTATTGACAAAGGAGGAAATTGGCGATGAATTCGAACAACTTACTGAGCCGAATTGAGGCACTATTATTCGTAGCTGGTGATGAAGGTATGACCGTTAAACAACTTGCACAATATATAGAAGTAGAACCAATGGATATTGAAGCGGGATTAAGTGAATTACTGTCTCATTACAATGAGGAGGAAATGCGGGGAATCACATTAAAACAGCTTGCCGGTACATATCAGTTAACAACAAAACCGGAAGTGACCGACACATTGAAAAAGCTAATTGAAAACCCGACAAATCAAGTCTTAACCGCAGCTTCATTAGAGGTTCTGGCAATTATAGCGTATAAGCAGCCGATCACGCGCGCGGAAGTGGAAGATCTGCGAGGGGTGAAGAGCGAACGCCCGATTGCAACACTCGTTTCAAGGGCGCTTGTACAGGAAGTTGGCAGAGCGGAAGGAACAGGACGGGCAATCTTATATGGGACGACAAAAGAGTTCCTAAATTATTTTGGCTTAAAAAATATTAAAGAATTGCCGCCGTTACCGGAAGAAGTCGATCAGGAAGATGATCAGCCGACTGATTTATTTTTAACGAAGTTCCAGGAAACATTTAACCAAAATTAAAGGAGTGGCCTGTTGAAAAAGTGGTTTGTTTCTATTGTTGTATTGTTCGTATTTTTGAGTAGTTCGTCACAAATTCAGGCGGCGTCTAATAGCTATGTTGTTATCGATGCGGAAAATGGGCGGACATTAATGGGTGTGAATGAACATGCACGCCTGCCGATCGCCAGCCTGACGAAAATCTGGACGGCCCTGGTTGTTTTGGAAAATAGTGAGCTTACCGATGAAGTTGTCATTTCGAAGGAAGCATCGCTTGTGGAAGGCTCATCAATTTATTTACTGGAAAACGAGACGTATACGATTGATTACTTGCTTCATGGTTTAATGATGCAATCAGGAAATGATGCTGCTGTAGCGCTGGCCGAGCATATTGGCGGATCAGTGGAAGGCTTTGTTCAGCTTATGAACGAGAAGGCAGAGCTTTATCAATTGCAGGAAACAACTTTTACAAATCCTACAGGACTGCACAATGAAGCCCATCTATCCTCTGCCTACGATACGGCAAAAATGTTGCAAATTGCGATGATGAATCCTCAATTCAGGAAAATTGCTTCGACACAAAATTTTTCGGATGGCAGGCAGTGGAGAAATAAGCACCGACTTATGCATGAGAAGATAGGAGCCATTGCAGGGAAAACAGGCTATACAAAAGTGGCTGGACGAACATTGGCAACTTATTTTGAACGGGAACAAAAATCATTTGTTGTCGTTACTATTAACGAAGGAAATGATTGGAATATTCACCGGAACTTGGCGGATTTTATCGACAATAATTTTGAAAAACAAACGATTGTAAAAAAAGGGAAATATAATGCGAACGGGTTGGCAATCGAGTTAGATGAACCGTTCCAAATGCTGCTTCATAAAAAAGAACGGCCGAATTTTGAGCATATTGTTAAAGTTTCACGGCTGAAAGGATCGGATCGTGGGGTTTGGCTTTTATACGCTGATGAATCGCTCGTATCATCAAAACTTGTAAAAGTAAAATAATCCAAAAAGTGAAATTTCTTTAATAAGTCCTGAAAGTATGACATAATTTTTATTCGTTAAGGATTTATTTTCGCTCGTATTTGTGGATTGCAGCAATAATATTTAATAATTAACAGAGCAGTAAATGAAAAGTGCAGGGACGAATGCTGAAGAAGTATGCGTCTTTGCAGTTTATCAATCAATGAGGTGAACTTATGGAAAGATTACAAAAAGTGATTGCTTATGCAGGCGTTGCATCACGACGTAAAGCAGAGCAATTAATAGTAGAAGGTAAAGTAAAAGTAAATGGAGTCGTAGTTAAAGAGCTTGGTACAAAAGTATCCAACTCGGACACGATTGAAGTAGAAGGCGTAAAACTGGAAAAAGAAGATAAAGTATATTTCCTGCTATATAAACCACGTGCTTATATTTCGGCAGTAACTGATGATAAAGGTCGAAAAACAGTAACTGATATTTTTAAAAAGCATGTTCACCAGCGTATTTTCCCGGTAGGGCGTTTAGATTATGATACGACTGGGTTATTGCTTTTAACGAATGACGGCGAGTTTTCAAACTTAATGACACACCCGAAATTCAAAATCGACAAAACATATATTGCGCGTGTTAAAGGGATCCCAACAAAACAAGGTTTAATGAAACTTCAAAGCGGAATTAAGCTGGAAGATGGAAAGACGGCTCCAGCAAAAGTAAGCATGACAAGTTTTGACGAGAAGGCCGGTAAAGCGATTTGTGAGATTACAATCCATGAAGGACGAAATCGTCAAGTCCGCCGTATGTTTGAAGCAATCGGTACACCTGTTGTGAAATTGAAACGCGAGCGCTTTGCATTCTTAGATCTAACAGGACTTAGCCCGGGCGAATACCGTCAGCTGACAAAACATGAAGTAAAGTTACTACGTGTATTAGCTGAAACAGGAAAAATTGATTATAACAATTAATAGTTTAGGATAGTCATAAATCATTCTTAAAGAAAAGAATTTAAATTTTGTAATAATTTGCTATAATAGGCAACAGTAGTTGCTGAAGTGGAAGGGGGTTTTTTATTTGGAAAAAAAGAAACAACGTTCTGTAACTCGCGGCATCATTTTAACCATTTTAGCAATCGCAATCGGATATACAGTTTACGCTGCCGTAACGAAAGATAAAATAAATATAGTACAAGCCGGAGCACAGGCGCCTGATTTTGAAGTAGTAGATTTGGATGGAGAAAAGCATAGATTGAAAGACTACGAGGGAAAGGGTGTCGTATTGAATTTCTGGGGTACATGGTGTGAGCCGTGTGAACGCGAATTTCCTGCAATGACTCGTCAATATGCGGAATTTAAGGGCCAGGATGTTCAAATTATTGCCGTTAACTTCGCACAGTCTGAATTCGAGGTTAAAAAATATGTGGCGAATATGGGGATGACGTTCCCGGTTGCGATCGATAAAACAAAAAGTGTTTTCACTGCCTATAATATTGGACCCCTGCCTACATCAATTTTCATTAAACCCGACGGTACAATAGACCGTATTATTACTGGAGAAATGACCGAAGGAGAAATTGTGCAATATATGGAGTCAATAAAGCCGGAATAGGAGTTTTTACGCAATGAATAAACTAATTTGTGAATGCGGGCATGAAAATCCTGAAGGTACAACACTCTGCCAAAAATGCGGTTCTCCATTATCCGCAGAGGAAAAAAGCAAGAAAATTGCAGACATGCGGTACGAAGGGACAGCCATACGTTCAAAAACTTATAACAAGTCAATTATTGATAAAGTTTGGAATTTTTTCTCAAGTGTGAAAGTCGGAATTACGCTCATTATTATCAATTTAATAGCAGCATCAATTGGTACAATCCTGCCTCAGGAGTTTTATATAAGCGTAGCGACAGACGCAGAGAAGGAAAAGTACTATTCAGATGTTTATGGATGGTTCGGTGAAATATACTACGCGTTAGGTTTATCGGATCTTTATTCATCCTTATGGTTCCAATTACTTGTATTAATGTTAGGTGTGTCCATTATTATTGCAAGTATAGATAGAGGTATTCCATTACATAAATCATTAAAAAATCAACGAGTAAAACGACATACAAACTTTATGAAGCGTCAGCGAATTATTGGTGAAGGGAAACCAACTGAAACGCCTGAACAAACGCTCCAGCTCGTGGAACAATCTTTAAAAAATTTGAAATACAATGTCCGACGAGAAGATGATTCCATTTTAGCGGAACGCGGGCGTTTTTCCCGCTATGGTGCCTACATAAACCATGTTGGATTAATCGTCTTTCTAATTGGGGTCATGCTCCATTTAGTACCTGGCATGTACGTGGATGAATCGATGTGGCTCCGTGAAGGCGAGACACGTGCTGTACCGGGTATGGACGGGTACTTCCTGAAGAATGACAAATTTATTCTTGAAACTTACGACAATGTTCCTCAGGGTGAGCAGATCAAACAAGGGGTCAATGTAGTAGCGAAAAATTACCAGACGGACGTGACACTGTATAAACAGAAAGAAAACAGTGTGCCGGGACAGGCGGAAAACCTGAAAGAAGTGAAGAAATACGGAATTCAGGTAAACCATCCGCTCAAGCATGAGGGCTATGCGTTTTATCAGATGGATTTCCGTTTAAATGAAATTAAAACAATGGTGTTTGATTTAACGAACAAAGAAACGGAAGAATCGCTTGGTCAAATTAGCATTGATTTAACGAACCCGCAGGAAGTGTATACGCTCGAAAATGGCGCACAGGTCGAATTAATGGGTTTTTATCCGGACTTTTCAGGTTTTAAAGAAGGTGTACCGCAAACTGCGACCCAAACACCGAATAATCCGGCATTTATTTTTAAAATGATTACTCCTGAAACACCAGAAGGGGAGACAAGCTTTGTTGCGATCCAGCAAACACTGGAGCCTGAAGGTGACAATATATATAAAATGAAGTTTTCGAATGTTGAAACACGTCATATGTCGGGTCTAACGATTCGTTATGATCGGACAATCCCTATTTTAATCGTAGGGGGTATTATCTTTATGATTGGTGTTGCAATCGGTTCCTATTGGAATCATCGTCGTATATGGGTTGAACAGGTGGCGGATGGAACAATACGTCTGGCAGCACATACGAATAAAAACTGGTTTAGTATGAAAAAAGATTTAGATGCATTAACGAAGCATGCTCATTTACCGCAATACGTAGATCAACAGGAAAAAGAAAACAATGAACATGTTGAAACAGAAAAGGATGGTAAAACCTTATGAGTTTAATCGATTTAAGCGGTTATTTACTGTATGCTGCATTCATTTCTTACTTAGTTGGTACATTTTTATTTGCAGGCGCAATTAAAGTGAAAAATGATACGGCAGCAGCACGGGCAGATAAATACGGTAAAATTGCCCTTGTTGTTACAATTATCGGTTTTGTTGCACAGTTAGGTTACTTCATTACGCGCTGGGCGTACACAGGACATGCACCGGTTAGTAATATGTTTGAATTTACAACAGCATTCGGTATGTTCATCGTACTATCGTTTATCGTCATTTACTTTACGTATAAAGTCGCGGCATTAGGTGTTATTGCTTTACCAATTGCATTATTGATAATTGCCTATGCCTCAATGTTCCCGACAGAAGTAAGTCCTTTAGTACCTTCACTGCAAAGTCATTGGCTCACAATTCATGTTACGACTGCAGCATTAGGGCAATCGATTTTTGGGATTAGTGCGGTAGCCGGACTTATATACTTGCTGAGAAATGTGAATATGGACGAGCGCTCAAAAGAAAGTTTTTGGCTGGAAACAGTCATGTTCTGCTGTGTACTAGTTGTAGGGTTTGTTGCGGCAACGGTTACGTTCAATGCAATGGATTACGAAGCGAAGTATGAATACGTTGATACATTGGATCAAGTCAATACATCTACATATTTGATGCCGGCTATATTCGGTATGAATGGATATGTGGAACTGTCCGAAGATCGTATGACACCATTATTTGAGTTGCCGGCATTGATCGATGCACGGAAACTTACAACTGTTTTCTGGTCTGTGCTATTCGGTACTATCATTTATATACTCATTCGACTGATCTTTAGAAGAAAGATAGCGAAAATGTTCCAGCCATTAGTGAAACGGGTGAACTCGACGCTGATGGACGAAATCGCCTACCGTTCAATTTTGATTGCTTTCCCGATTTTTACATTAGGCGCGCTTATTTTTGCGATGATCTGGGCACAGGAAGCATGGGGCCGATTCTGGGGCTGGGACCCAAAAGAAGTATGGGCACTGATTACATGGCTGTTTTATGCAGCATTTTTACACCTTCGCCTGTCAAAAGGTTGGGAAGGAAGAAAGAGTGCATGGCTTACGGTAATTGGTTTCCTTATTATCTTATTCAATTTAGTCGTAGTTAATCTAGTTATCGCTGGATTACACTCTTATGCATAATGATAATGTGACAAGAAGTTCCTTTTTACACTATTATTAGAGCTATTTTGATAGTTTCCAATTCTATGCAAAATAATTAATAAACTGTCATAAAGTTAGAAAAGTTCAATCAGAATGATTGGGCTTTTCTTTTCAATCGTTCACTAAAAAGGTACAATAGAGAAGAGAAATAGAGTTTTGAAAGGGGCAACACCAGTGTCTGAAAATATTTCTGTGTTGATTGTGGATGACGAGGATCGAATTCGTCGTTTGTTAAAAATGTATTTAGAGCGTGAGGGCTATACAGTAGAAGAAGCGGAAAATGGAGAACAAGCACTTTCGATGGCACTTGAAAAAGATTATCATTGTATTTTGTTGGATATTATGATGCCTGAAAAAGATGGTTTGGAAGTTTGTGCTGAACTGCGCGAAAAGAAAACAACGCCTATTATATTGTTGACGGCAAAAGGTGAAGAAGCAAACCGTGTACAAGGATTTGAGCTTGGTGCGGATGATTATATTGTGAAACCATTTAGTCCGCGAGAAGTCGTATTGCGTGTTAAAGCAATATTAAGACGTTCAGCAGTATTTTCACCTGTTTCAAATGCTTCATCTTCTAAAGACTTAGTTGTGTTCCCGCATTTAACAATCGACCATGATGCACATCGTGTGACAGCGGATGGAACGGAAGTAAATTTAACACCGAAAGAATATGAATTATTATACTTTTTGGCGAAGGCACCCGATAAAGTATTCGACCGTGAGCAATTATTAAAAGAAGTTTGGCACTATGATTTCTTTGGTGATCTGCGCACAGTTGATACACATGTTAAGCGTTTGCGTGAAAAGCTTAACCGCGTCTCTGAAAATGCAGCGAAAATGATCGTTACCGTTTGGGGAGTAGGCTATAAGTTCGAGGTCGTAAATGATTAGAATAGCAACAAGTATTGTCGGGAAGCTATGGGTAACCATTTTGCTTCTCGTTTCATTTGTCCTGTTTATTTTCACAATTTTCATGTTGGAGTTTCTTGAAAACTATCATAACGAGCAGTCCGAGGCCTCATTAAGGCAAACAGCCGCAGCCATTGCAAGTATTATCGATGAGGAAGAGATCGATGATAAGCAGTTTGCGATCATTTCGGAGTTATTGACGGAAACGACAAACGTACTTATCGCCAAAAGTTCAGATGAAATATTGTATGCAAGACAAGAAGGCATCAATAAAGAAGAAATTCAGCAAAAAATCATAAGAAGTAAGGCATTTGAAGAAGTGTATGCAACATCAGAGCCGATAGTAAAGGAACTGACACTGCCTTCGAATCGGGAGGAAGCGAGCAGCTCCGATTATATTGTATTAGGTTTCCCGCTGAAAAGTGTTGAAGATTTACATGGGGCCGTCTTTATCTACAAAAATCCCGATGCTTTACACCAGACTAGTAATGAAACGACGAAAATTGTTGTTTTAGCTGCGGCTATTGCATTTATATTGACGACAATTTTTGCATTTTTCCTTTCTTCTAAAATAACGCTTCCATTGCGTAAAATGAGAGAGCATGCATTTGAATTGGCAAAGGGGCGTTTCGATTCGAAAATTGAAACGAAGCAAAATGATGAAATTGGTCAGCTTGCCGTTGCCTTTAACCAGATGGGCCGTCAATTGAAGCATCATCTGGAAGTGATTAACCAAGAAAAAGAACAATTATCGAGTATTTTAACATCGATGACCGATTCCGTTATTACATTTAATCGCGATAAAACGATTTTAGTAAGCAATCCTCCTGCAGAGCGGCTACTGCAAAAATGGTTCGTCGAAAAAGGATTGGATAGCTCAAAGCCGATACCGGATGAACTTTATCAAATGCTTGACCATGTGTTGAATTTCGAGGATCAACTGGACGAAGAGTTTGAAATGGGCAAATCTTATTACAGTATAACGATTAGTCCTTTGTACAGCAGAGATTCCATTCGTGGAGCAGTCGCTGTTATACGTGATAAAACCGAAGAAACGAAACTGGAAAAACTGAAATCGGATTTCATCGCCAATGTTTCACATGAGCTCCGGACACCAATCGCGATGCTCCAAGGCTATTCTGAGGCGATTATTGATGGTGTTGTAACAACAGAGGAAGAACGTATTGATATGATTCGGGTAATATACGATGAATCACAGCGTATGAGTCGTCTCGTAACAGATTTACTTGACTTGGCGCGGATGGAATCTGGACATATGAGTCTCTATAAGGAAGACGTGCCATTAGTTGCAGTTATTGAACGGATGACGCATAAGTTTGACCAGACAGCGAAAGAAAAGCATGTGCAACTGCAGATTGAAACAGACTTCTCTGATGAAACGCTTATTTCGATTGATGAGGATCGTATCGAACAAGTATTAACGAACTTGATTGACAATGCGATTCGCCATACACCGGCCGATGGATCGGTAACTGTATCAATGGCAAATGAGCAAAACTATGCAAAAATTCAAATTAGGGATACAGGGCAGGGCATACCTCAAGATGATTTGCCGTATGTATTCGAACGGTTCTACAAAGCAGATAAAGCACGTACACGTTCGAAAGGCGGAACGGGCTTAGGTTTGGCCATTACGAAAAATATTGTGGAAGCACATAACGGCAGAATCTCTGTTGATAGTGTGGAACAACAAGGAACAACCTTTACATTTTACTTGCCATTATCTTAGTAAAGAGAAACTTCACACAGTGGGGTTTTATCTCCACTGAGTTGAAAGAACACAAGCTAGAACCGTCATTTTCTTTGAAAACGCTTGTGTTACCAACTCCGTGTTGGCCACGAACCAATCGGGCTTTAACCGATATTCCTGCCTCTGCCGCTATGCTTTCGGGGCAGATAAATTGCTACCCGTTAATGCAGGATAAAATAGGGTAATGGAATTATGAGTATGAAAAAGTTTATCATTTTGAATCGTTCAAAGTGATAAACTTTTCTTTTTAATTGACTAGTTCATTCGTAGACGGATGATTATTGTAACTTTTTTGTTTTGAAAACGACAAATTACGTGAATGGAGGTGGGATGGGTGCAGCAATCCATTTTCCATCGATTATACGATACGTATCATCAGGATGTTTTTAATTTCTTATTTTACTTAGTGAAAAATCGTACCGCAGCTGAGGATCTTGCCCACGAAGTATACGTTCGTGTATTAAAATCATACGACCGTTTCGAAGGAAAAAGCTCGGAAAAAACTTGGCTGTTCTCTATAGCAAAAAATGTTGCGATCGACTATTTCAGAAAAAAACAAGTTCGAGATAAACATGCATTTACAGCTTTTGATTGGGAAACAGAGCAACTCGTAAGCCCAGTCCCTTCACCTGAACAATTTACCGAATTGAATGATCAGCTCCATCAATTACTCGTTGCATTGGAGGAATGTTCAGGTGATCAGAAAATGGTTATTATCATGAGGTTTATTCAAGAACTTTCAATTCAGGAAACGGCGGAAATATTAGGGTGGACGACCGGAAAAGTTAAAACGACTCAGCACCGTGCTTTAAAGAATCTGCGGCTGCTATTGGAAGCGCAAGAAGGAAGGGAGGCGAATCCATTATGAAAAAGGAGCATTGGGAAGAAAAAGAAATTGAAATTTTTCTGAAAAAGGCACCGAAAGTAACCGATCATCGTTCAAAAGATGAGATATTTAATCGTTTAATGGATGAAGGAGCATTTAATGAAGATCCGCCTCGCATACAGCAAAACAATCAAAAAGGCATACGATGGGCACCATTATTTGTTTCAATTGCATCAATATTTATTATAGTTCTGATCAGTGCACAATTTATAGGCAATAATGAGTCGGTCACTATGCAGAATGAAGCATTCGATCTCGCCAATCCGGAATCGGAAGAGAGTGTGACAATGAGTGCAAAGGAAGACGCATCTTCACAAAATGAGCGCTCTATGATCAATAGTTTCTCGACGGAAGCTCAACCTGAGCAAACATTAGTTTATGAAAACGAGCTAGAGGACAACACATTATTTGCAATTGGTCTTGCAGGGGATGATGCAGAAAGTGTTCCTGTAAGCATACTGATTCCAAATGAAGTTGTTGCCGAGAAAACGGGTACAGAAAATCCGACGAAGCTGGAACTTTATAACACATTCAGTCCGCTGATTGACGAACAGTCGCTAGGCTTTAATGAATACCATCCTTACAGTGGTGATTTGCGTGAGGAAGGGAACAGGCTTGTTCATACGCTGCCGGAAGATCACCAATATGATGCGGGAACAGCTTCCTTATCAAATTATCTAGGCTCCCTAGTAGATACTTTCAGTGATGCATATATGGAAGTGGAAATTGAAAATATTGCCGGAAAACCAATATACTTTGACCATATTGGCGATGTCAATGAGCCGTTTTTATTAAATGATGAGAACGCCCAATATAATTATTTTATGTATCAGATGCGGAATGGGGCGGTATATTTAAGTCCGAATTTCCGAATGAGCTTTAAAGATGTGCAAGAAGCAATCAAAAATATGACGGTGGAAGCGAATGATATCTACAGAACGGTTATATTGCCGGGAGTATATTTAAAAGTTGAAGACGCTGAGTCCATCGTTGCGATTACTTTTGAAGAACCTTTAAACTTGGAGAATTATGAACCCGCTCAGGCAATGCGAATGATTGAGGGATTAATAATGACAGCGGCAAGTTTTGAAAAACAGGTTAAATTTGAAAATATCGTACAGGAACAATGGGGCGGTTTTGACTTCACAAAACCAATAGAGAAGCCAATTGCGGCAAACCGTATCCATTATGAATTTCAATAATTCAAATAATTTTACTAGGAATTGTAAGCAATGGACTTTACAATTCCTTTTTTTTATATATAATAATAGTTATAGCAAGGTAATTGCTACATAATTTCATATTGATTCATCTTCGGGGCAGGGTGTAACTCCCGACCGGCGGTAATAAAAGTTATAACCTCTGACCATTTGCTTGGAGGAAGTTATATTGAACTTTTCGAGCCCGCGAGCCACTTTTTGTGTGCAGGATTTGGTGCAATTCCAAAGCCGACAGTATAGTCTGGATGGGAGAAGGTGAAGGTACGGTCGTCATTTTTTGAAAATGCCGTGCTTTGCAGTACTTATTTCTAATTCCTTATTTGTTAACGGAATATTTTTCGTATACAAAAAACAGGAATAGCTGCAAATGCACAGATAGACCCTTTATTCAAGTGTGCCTATTTCTCCCTTATGCTCAAGTTTAGCATAAGGGTTTTTTCATGAAATGATTTGATACGTCCTTTCTTCTTGCGAGATGGAATCAGCAAAGAGGAGAGATTTATATGCAAAAAAGAAGTTTAAAGTTGCGATCATTCGTAACAATCGCAATGCTGAGTGGGGTTTCATTTGTACTGATGTTATTAAACTTCCCGCTACCATGGTTCCCGGTGTTCTTACAAATTGATTTTAGTGATGTGCCAGCATTGATTGCGGCAATTACGATGGGACCTGTTGCAGGAATCCTAGTTGAACTTGTTAAAAATGTGCTTGACTGGATTTACACAGGGGCTCCTGAAGGAATTCCGGTAGGTCATATGGCTAACTTCGCTACAGGCGTATTATTCATTTTACCAGCTTACTATATTTATAAAAAATTCCCTTCTGCAAAAGGGTTAATGACAGGCTTAGTTGTTTCTACAATTGTAATGTCACTTGGAATGGCGGCATTAAACTACGTGGCGTTCTTACCGCTGTATACGTACTTACTAGGCTTCGAATATAATATGTACGAAACGATCGTGTTGGGTATTTTACCGTTTAATATTGTTAAAGGGATTATGATGTTTGTGGTCGTGACGATGCTTTACCGTACAATGCGTGTATGGATTGAAAATCAGCGCAGACAATATTTAGCTTAATTAAATAATAAATTATGGAGTGATGTCGAAAAGTGTTAGCTTTATGACATCGCTCCTTTTATATTTACTATTACTATTGTCATTCTATTATAGTGCTGATATGATATTGTACATTGTTAAGAAAATTTGGACGTTTCATTAAAACACCATGAAATGACATCTTAGGAGAGAATATGATGGACAAGAAAATACCATTTTCAACCTATGCAGTTATCGGAACGATGCTGTTTGGGATGTTTTTTGGAGCAGGGAATTTAATATTTCCGATTCAAATGGGGCAATTGGCAGGGACGAACTATTGGTTTGCACTAATTGGCTTTTTAGTTACGGCGATTGGTTTGCCGTTTTTAGGTATTCTGGCAATCGGATTGTCGGGAAGTAACGGATTGCGTGATTTGGCGAGTAAAGTACATCCGATGTTTGGATTATTTTTTGCATTGGCCTTATACTTAACGATCGGGCCGTTTTTTGCAATTCCGCGTACTGCAACAGTACCGTTTGTCGTTGGATTTGAACCGTTTATCGATCCTTCACAGGCGACATTGTGGCTTGCGGTATTCAGTTTTATTTTCTTCACGGTAGTTTTTTATTTTTCATTAAATCCGGCGAAGATAATGGACATTATTGGGAAGTACTTAACGCCAGCATTTTTAATCTTTTTATTTGTATTAATCGGAATTAGTCTGTTTTCTCCAATGGGAAAATTCGTTGAGCCTGCTGGAACCTATATTAACGAGGCGTTTATGACAGGTTTTAAAGAAGGTTATAATACGATGGATGCGCTTGCTTCGCTTGCGTTCGGTATTGTGGTCATCAATGCGATAAAGCGGACAGGTATTACAGATAAGAAAGAAATAGCAAAAGCGACTTGGAAATCAGGTATTTTCGCAATGGCATTAATGATGCTAATTTACGGTCTGATTGCTTATATGGGAGCATCAAGTATAACGGCAATTGGTACATTTGATAATGGCGGGCAAATTTTTGCTGCGGTTGCCGATCATTACTTCGGCTCATATGGCGCGATTTTGTTAGCAATTATTATTGTACTTGCATGTTTAAAAACGAGTATTGGGCTAATCACTTCTTGCAGTGAGTTTTTCCATGAGGTGTTTCCGAAAGTCAGCTATAAAACATTTGTATTGATGCTATGTGTAGTTTCGTTTATCATTGCGAACTTTGGGTTAACAAATATTATTACATATGCAATTCCAGTGTTGATGTTCCTTTACCCGCTGGCGATAGTGTTAATAATACTTGCACTTCTAGGACCGCTATTTCACTACAAAAAGCCTGTATTTGCAGGGTCAATTTTACTCGTATTCTTTATTAGTATAATTGACGGGTACAATGCGTTAATCGGAAGTGTGCCGGCATTTGAAGTGAGTGTGCTGTCTTCGATTTCAGCGATTTACGCTGATTACCTACCGCTCTATTCCATTGGTTTAGGGTGGATAATTCCAGCGTTAGTAGGAGCGGTTATCGGATTATGTATTCCGAATCGCACGAATGAAATCAATAAGGATTAAAAAATGGTTGTGTAAAAGGAAAATTTCCTTTTACACAACCATTTTCTGTTTTAGTGGATATTTTGCTTTTTAAAGCTTCCACCTTTAACTTCAACCACTTCGTATACTGTCACAAAGGCATTCGGATCGATTTCTTTAATAATTCCCTTTATCTTACTTTCTTCCATCCGGTTGATTACACATGTAATTTCTTGAAATTCCTGATGGGAGTATGCACCGTATACTGTGCTGAAAGTGGCGCTTCTTCCTAAACGATCTCGAATTGTTTCGACCATTTTAACCGGCTCTTTTGTAATGATTTTATATGTTTTAGAACCACTAAGTCCTTCTTCAACAATCAAGATAACTTTTGATGCGATATAATAAGCAATTGCTGATAACAAAGCACCTTTAAAGCCGAATACAAACGATACGATAATGAAAACGAAAAAGTTTAAAAATAGAATGAGATCACTTGTACCGAAAGGCAATTTTCTCGATAGTAACACTGCAAGCATGTCTATCCCATCAAGAGCGCCACCATTACGAAGCGCTAACCCCATACCAATACCTAAAATAATTCCTCCTACAACTGTAATAAGCAATGCATCGCCAGTAATAATAGTTGGTACATGGTGCATAAGCGATGTACCAATTGCTAATGATGCAATACCGATAACGGAGTTGATTGCGAAGGTTTTTCCGATCTGTTTATATCCTAAGTAAATAAACGGGATGTTTAGTAAGGCGATCAGCAGGCCTAATGATACTGGTGTTAGCTGAGAAATGACAATACTAATCCCCGTGATTCCACCATCCGATACGTTATTTGGTATTAATACTGCTTCTAATCCGTAAGCAGCA
Source organism: Solibacillus sp. (assembly GCF_040273735.1). Taxonomy (NCBI): domain Bacteria; kingdom Bacillati; phylum Bacillota; class Bacilli; order Caryophanales; family Caryophanaceae; genus Solibacillus; species Solibacillus sp. The sequence goes on from NZ_JBELZM010000001.1 coordinate 426,615, forward strand.
ATTAAACCGCCAATAATAACGATGATTTTTTGTCCGATTGACTTTGCGATATGTTGCTTTGACATAAAATTCCCCCTCAATATACGGTAACAATTATACATGAATAATAGCGATATTACTTTTCATTGCACTAAAAAACTGTAATTTTTCAATAAAAAAGCTATCGGGAAAAACAATACTTTTTCCTGACAGCTTTTATGGGAATTTTGGGAATTATTTATTTCCTATTTCTGATTCAAATAAATCCTCCAAAGATTTTGCGTTTTCCAGAGCTTCGGCAGGGATTGTTATAGTTGGTACTGCATTAAAATCTGAATATTTCATAGTTGATTTATTTTTTATATTCATTACAACACCTTCCAGGTTCATACCGAATCCGAAGTCCATTACCATTTCTTCTATATCAAATGTTTCCTTATTAATTTTGATTTCATAAGAAAAATTATCGTATTTTAAATTTTTCATATCGGCCATTACTTCCTCGTCCAAACCTAAGTTCATGGCAGACATTTGTTCTTGTATAAGAGCGGTAAAGTTATCTCCAGTACCTTTCAAATTTAATGTATAATACCCATCCGTTTCTTTGATATTGAAATCGGTTGCAAATTTCTGCAACATTTCTAATTGATCAGCAGCATTAATTTGTGCGCCAGCTTGCGCTAATATTTCTTCGAACATGTCGGCAGGATATTTAATCCAAGTTTCTGACATGCCTTCATACATATACATGCCATCTTTTTCTGTCATATACATTTTTAAAGGCATATCAATCGATTCGCCTGTTGTTGGCTCGACCATAGACATTGTTCCTTCAATGAAGAACTGCATAGGTTTATTGACAATTGACATATCCATTTTTCCGTTAGTATCGACTTTTATACGTTCTTCCCCATCTTGGATATCCATCGATTGTGTCATTGTCATTTTTGCTTTCATGCTAGTTGTAGCTTGTTGTTTTTCGATTGCCTTTGTGAAAATAGTTTTTAATAGCGCTGAATCCTTTGAAGATTCAACCGCTTCTGTATCATTTTCTGTGAATTCGTTCATTACATTGAAAATGAATGTTGCTAGCTGACCGCGTGTTATCGATTTCTCTACGCCAAATTCCGTATCACTTATGCCCTTTGCTATACCGTATTCATATAAAGCTGTAACGACATAAGCGTATTCATTATCCCCGGTCACATCATGAAAAGGGCTGTCGCCTTCAGCTTTTAAATCCAATGCTTTTGCGAGCATATAAGCAAATTCCCCACGCGTAATTGTTTCATTTGGCTTGAAAGTGTTATCTTCATACACTTTAATTGCATCGAGTGGAGTCAATGCTGCGATAGAACCGTAGTACTGATGTGATGCCGGAATATCGGTGAACTTAGGATTGACCGCATTTTTCGTATCAAGACCAAGTGCACCGGCAATAATTTTAGCTGCCTGTCCACGTGTCACATTCTGCGCGGGTTTAAATGTTCCATCTGGATAACCACTAATAATTTCGGCTGCATGCAATTCTGTAATCGCCTTAAAATGTACGTTGTTTTCAGCGACATCTGTGAAATTTACGGCAGCTGAAGCTGGGACTACCGGTGCTGCTGTCATTGCTAATGAAGCAACTGCAAATGTGTAAAACTTTTTTTTCATACTAAATATAACCTCCTTGTCCTAAGCAAATATTCACATGTGTCATGCATAATTTGCAAAAGACTTTATCTTAATTCGGCAGCTGTTTTCGTGCAGCTGATGAATTAGAAACAAAGTAAGTGACCGGCAGGAAAGACAAATAAGCTTCCGGGTAACGGAAAGTTAATTTCTATTATTTGTAAGAGTAGTTAAGCACTTTTTTTAGTATGCCAAATCACATATACCCATTATATATTAATATTGTGTAATTATTTCATTAAAATCCATAATTTTGAAAATATTTGTAGTTTTAATTATGACTGTGACATGGACTGTAATATTCAGGTGGAACTAACGTAAATGTAAACAACTTTTAAAAATAGAGGAAAGCTCACATAAAAAAGAATGAAACTTCGTTGACCGTATGCTAATTGCTGTTCTTGGCGTACGGTTCTTTTTGTGGAATTAAAATGTTCGAATTATGCGATTAAATTATTCTAAAAACGATATGTTAGTTTTTATAACATTAGATTGACAAAGAACGTCACATTGATTTAAAGTAAATGGTAAGAAGAGGGAGGCGAGATGATGAGTCGAGAGTTTCGAAGAGCTATGCCGTTACTGCCGATTAGCATGGTTATGCAATTGACGGAATTAACGGCTAGACAAATTCGCTATTATGAAGAACATGAATTAATCATCCCTGCCAGATCAGAAGGGAATCGAAGGATGTTTTCTCTTGATGATATTGATGCGTTGCTGGAAATTAGAGAGTTACTCGACCAGGGCATTAATATGGCGGGTGTCAAAAAAGTATTTGCAATGAGATCGAAAGAGTATGTAAAGAAACCTGACGTAGTACGCGTGACAGATACAGAATTGCGGAATATATTGCGGGAAGAAATGCAGCAAGCACAGCGCATGCAAAAAACATCCCTACGTCAAGGCGATTTATCGCGTTTCTTTCAATATAAAACTGAGTAGGACCAACTAAAAAGGAGAGTGTTGATGTATGGCAAATGTAATGGTGAATGGAACAAGCAAAGCGACGAAAGAAAGCATTAAAAAAATTGTAGCAGATAAAAATGTAAAGTTTATCCGTCTTCAATTTACTGATATTCTAGGAACAATCAAAAACGTTGAAATTCCGGTAAGTCAGTTAGATAAAGCGCTGGATAACAAAATGATGTTTGACGGTTCTTCAATTGAAGGTTTCGTGCGTATTGAAGAATCTGACATGTATTTGCGTCCGGATTTAGATACTTTCATGATTTTCCCGTGGACTGCAGAAAAAGGGAAAGTTGCCCGATTAATTTGTGACATCGCACGTCCGGACGGCTCTCCTTTTGAAGGGGATCCACGCTCAAACTTAAAAAGAATGTTAAAAGAGATGGAAGACCTAGGTTTTACAAGCTTTAACTTAGGGCCTGAACCGGAATTCTTCTTATTTAAATTAGATGAAAAAGGCAATCCAACATTAGAACTGAATGATGATGGTGGATACTTCGACTTGGCACCGACAGATTTAGGCGAAAACTGCCGCCGCGATATTGTATTGGAACTTGAGGAAATGGGCTTTGAAATTGAAGCATCCCACCATGAAGTAGCTCCGGGTCAACACGAAATTGACTTCAAATATGCCAACGCGGTGGAAGCGTGCGATAATATTCAAACGTTCAAATTAGTAGTAAAAACAATTGCACGTAAACATGGCTTACATGCGACATTTATGCCAAAACCTTTATTCGGTGTGAACGGTTCAGGAATGCACTTCAACTTATCATTATTTCAAGGTAGTAAAAATGCGTTTTGGGATGAAGGGGAAGACTTACAGTTATCAAAAACAGCGAAACATTTCTTAGCCGGTGTATTAAAGCACGTTCAAGGATTTACAGCAGTAACAAATCCGACTGTAAACTCTTACAAACGTTTAGTACCAGGCTATGAAGCACCTTGTTATGTGGCATGGTCACCTAAAAACCGTTCACCATTAGTACGTATTCCGGAATCTCGTGGTCTATCAACTCGTATTGAATTACGTTCAGTTGACCCATCTGCAAACCCGTACTTAGCAATGGCCGTTATTTTGGCTGCAGGATTGGATGGCGTGAAAAATGAAATCGAGCCACCAGCACCGGTTGACCGTAACATTTATGTGATGAATGCTGAAGAACGTGCAGCTTATGGTATTGCAAGTTTACCAGGTTCATTGGATGCAGCATTAGCTACTTTAGCGAAAGATGAAGTAATCATTGATGCGTTAGGTGAACATATTTATGCAAACTTCAAAGAAGCAAAAGAAGTGGAGTTTGATATGTTCCGCACATCTGTACATCAATGGGAACGTGACCAATATATGAAAATGTACTAAGAGGAAAGCGTTGGGGCTGTATGCTCCAACGTTTTTTTTATTTATTTTTCAGTATATCCATCAAAATTATTATTTCTATGAAGAGTGAAACTTAATTAAACGGAAACTCCGTATTTAGCCAATTAAAATTAAAGTCGATTATTATTAATTCGATATTATGAAAAAAACAATGTATAATTATTGAAATGGAAAAGAACGACATTCAGTTTTTTATATACATAAAACGTAAAAAGAAGAATTGGTTTAACATTTGGAACTGTTATGTAAATAAAGGTTTGCCTAGAGGGTGGAAATGGGGAGGATAGCAATGATTGCTTTTATTCGACGGATGGCACTGCCTTCAAGGTTGCTTGCGCTATTTTCCATAGTTGTTTTCGTTTTGTTGAACTTTCAATACGGTTTCTTCTCAGCTCTATATGAGCCAATTCGCGCAAACCATGAAGCTATTCATGGAATACTTGAAACAGGCAGCATTTTTGTGGCTTTTTCGATTGCTCTTCATGGCTGGGTTTCATTTAAAGAGACGATGTCAGCAAATTGGCTCGTATTTTCGGCAATGTTTGTTTCGGTGGCACTGCTGGACTTAATGCATACATACTCTTTTTTAGGAATGCCTTTTTTTATCATTGAAAGCAATCTACTTGCGACTACATGGTTCTGGGTTGCAGCCCGCTTAACGGAAAGTATTATTTTTTTGATTGTTATTCTCGTAAATTTCCAAGCAAGGGTAAAGCTGTCCGTCCGGAAGTACGTCTATTTGTTGGCATTGCTGTATTCCTTAATGGTATCGCTCGTGATTTTTCATTTTTATGCGGAAATGCCAGTTCTAATTATTGATGGCAAGCCGACATCGCTGAAAATCGGCTTCGAATTTATAACAATTATTATCCATGCTTTAGTGCTTTTTAAAGCCATTTATAGTTGGTCGAATTTGACTTATATGAATATTTGCCTTGCTTCATTTTATCTGATTTTGTCTTCAATTCTTTTCACTTCTTATCAGGAGGTGAATGAATACCGTAATATGGCCGGACACATTTTTAAAGTTCTGGGTTATTACTATCTGTTGAAACATATATATCTGGCAAAAATTAAAAGGCCATATTCGGAACTGCGTGATTTAAGCGCGAGACACGAGCTTTTGTTGAACTCAATTGCAGATGGTGTATATGGTATTAATAATAAAGGTAAAGTTACATTTATCAATGAGTCGGCTTTACGGATGCTCGGCTATGAACAAGAAGAAATTCGCAAGTTTGATTTTCACAATCTCATACATTGTACTTCCGATGGCGACCATTTCTCCGAGCAGGATTGCCTGGCTTGGCAGACAGCACTTGACGGCAAGTCGCGCACTTCAAGGAATCAATTTTTTAAACGTAAGGATGGCAGTGTTATTCCGGTATTGATGAAAACAGAGCCAATGCTGAGGAATGGAAATCAGGCTGGCACAGTTATTACCTTTTCCGACTTGTCGCAGGAATTGGAATTTGGTGAGTTGCAGCGAGAAAAAAAGGAAATAGATCTTGAAATGAATTGGGCCATGAAGTTGCAAGAATCGCTCAATTCCCAGCAAAGGAAATGGAAGGCTCAGAAAAATATTAGTGCTGTAAGTGTCCCATTTCGTGTTTTAAATGGTGATTTTTACAGCGTAATTCCACGTGGTGATCTGTTAATGATGGCAATTGCAGATATATCCGGCAAAGGTATTCCGGCTGCTATCCAGAAATCAATGATGGTTTATGCGTTGGAAGATTTCAACAGTCGTTACGAAAAGCCCCATGATGTGCTTACTAGCATGAATACGTTTGTTCATGATTACACGAGTGATTATTCGTTTGTCACTTTGTCAATGGCGAATTACAACCAAGCTACACGGTCGTTTTCCTATTCGACAGGAGGTCATGAACCGATTTTATGGTATAAAGCCGAGAGTAATGAATTCGTTGAGTTGCATACGAACAACCCCGCACTGGGCATTTTTGCAGACAGCGTTTATATGAGCCATAGTGTCGTACTCAACCATGGCGATTTAATTATACTTTATACTGATGGTGTCACAGAGTGTAAAAACGAAAATACTCCAGACGGAACAACTCTACTGCAGGAAGCAGTATTGAGGAGTGACCATTCTCAGACAGCGGAATCCCTTGTCCAGCAAGTGTTTGATGAAATGGATCAGCTCAGAGCATGGAACGTGCATGATGACCAAACGATTATAATATTGAAGGCTTGATTGAAGAGTTAACAGTTAGAGGACCAGAGTAGGTTTGGCACCCGGATAGCTAGTCTATTGTGTAGATGAACACCGGTGCATTTATTGCCAGGTAAACTATAAAGCACATATTATATAGGAAAGAACCCGCATAAATGTTACACAATGGGAACGAACGCAATCAATATATGAAGATGTACTAAGAGGAATGCGTTGGGGCTGTATGCTCCAACGCATTTTTCCGTTATACAATGTTTAAGGACTTTATTTCATCCGAATGTTGTAGAGTATTATTGTCCTTTTTTCTCTAAAATGAGGTAAGGAGGGGATGTAAATGAAACATTGGACAGAAACATTACATGTAGCACAATTTCGCATCGCACGGCCAACTGATCAAATAGAACAGATTGAACGTTTTTATTGTGAAGGTCTTGGTCTTAAAAAACTTGGCGGCTTTAAAGGGCATCGAGGGTACACTGGTATTATGATTGGCTTACCGGATGCATCGTATCATCTGGAATTTACTGAACATATAGAAGGAAGTCCATGTCCTGCACCAACGGAAGATAATTTGCTCGTATTTTATATGCCTGATTCTGAACAAATTCAAGCTGTACAGTCTCGTCTCGCTAGTATGGGATACACCGAAGTTCCACCGGAAAATCCGTATTGGGAAGAAAAAGGTGTGACGATTGCGGACCCGGATGGCTGGCGTATAGTATTGATGAACACAGAGGGTATTTAATATCTTGTAATCAATATATAGGAACAAAACCTGCACTATTGCTACATAGCAAGGTCGCGCCGATAAATGAAAACGGATAAAAAGAAAGCGTTGGGGCTGTATGCTCCAACGCTTTTCATTAATAAAACATAAATATGGCAGGTCCATGTTACAAACCTGAGCACATTATTTATGTATTCTCTCTATTTTATGCAGCGGTATCCGAATACTTATTAAGTAATTCGTCTAATTCTTGGCTGCAATGTACTACTTCAGGGTGTGTGAATCCTAGATCATTTGCTTTTTTGTACATGTCTTTTCTTTTAGATTCAATTCTTATTCTCAATCTTAGCCTAAATATTTTTTTGAAAAAAAATAAAAATCTCATTGCTAAATTTATGTTCCTTTCTGAAGTATTACGATGTTTTATTGTTTTCGAGTTAAATAAAACAGCGCTTATTCATCGTAGCTTATTAAAAAATAATAAAGTGTCGAATCGTGGTAGAAATAAAAAGTTCATAAATTTGTAAAAAATAGGTGTATTATACAAAAATAATTTCATCTCATATTGACTTCAATTATGAAACGAAATTGTTAAATTGAGGTGTTGATTTGGAAGGCTTGTTTTCCTGTTTTTTGAAAATTTACCTTTTAGTTTGTAAATTGTCAATTGATAGATTATTCTAATAAAGTACCTGATAAATCGGAATTTAGGTTTGTAACCGTTTTCAATGTCGATATATAGAAGGGGGAAGGGATTATACATGTTGCAGGCATTAAAAGTTGGATTACTAATCGAACGCTCCAATCGAAAAAATATTGTTGCTTTACTCGCAGTGATCGTTATTGTGTTCGGATGTATGTTTTTTATTAAGGCGCAGTCAATAGGTGATCAGCTCAATGAAAAAAAGGGCGACTACTACAGTTCGCGTGCTGTATTATCCAAGTTTCAAGTTCAGGATGCCTCAAGGGACGGAGATGGCAGTGATTTATTTAAAAATCTGACACAGCAGAAAAGTGCCGTCGCTTTACAAATTGCCTCCTTAACTGTAGAAAACTATCCGATGTATTATGAGGCTTCCTATCGTATTGCTGAGTTGCGCCAACAAGCTTTTAATATGGAAGAATACGAAAAAGTGAAAGATATGCTGCCTACCAAGTTTCAAAATTCGTTGAACTACTTATATTTTAAAACGATGTACGAATCGGGCAAAAATACGATTAGCGATTTATCTCATTACATACCGTTTTTGTTGTATTTCTTTAGTTTAGTAGGTGTTGGCTGGTACATATTTATGAGCTTCTATACGAGTTCGATTCTTCTGGATGATTTTGAGCATTCAAGCATTATTAAAGGCTACCCGGTTCGATTTGACCAATACGTGATATCCAAATGCATCATTGCCTTTTTGTATGTTGTCGCCTTTATTGTGCTCATCTTTATCAGTGCGGCGCCATTGTTATTTAATGGGTTGGGAGATAGTTCCGAAAAAGTAGCCGTATATTTAGGGGAGCCGGCATTAATTTCAAGTGTGCACTATATTGGGCTATGTATTGTCTACATGGTCGTCATCTCGATATTTGTAATGCTCTTATCGATTATTTTAAATGTACTGCTGAAAAATATGTATTTAACACTGTTTGTTCATTTTATTCTATTCTTTTTACCTATTATTTTCCCTTCAATTATTAGTATGTTCCCGTACAATCCGTTCCATTTTATGAACTTCAATGAAATTTTAAATGGAATGCCGTTAGATTTAGTGCGTCCTGTGGATATAACGATGAATTTCGGGTTACTGATTATGATTATTTGTATTTTAATCATGTTATTCGTCATTAAAACATTCTTCTCTACAGGAAAAATTAAAAGGGCCTAGGGGGGAAAGAAATGTACGGATATTTTAAGTTTGAACTGAAACAGTTTTTTACGAATAAGAAAAACTTGGCGATCTATTTTCTGCTGGCATTTGCTGCGATATTTTATGCATTTAAAATCGCACCTGCCTATGATCCGATTGAAAAGGTCGATCGGGAGGAAATTGAAGCCCGCTATTTAACGCGCCAGGAATTTATTGATGATTTAAGTAAGAGGGATTTATGGGAAGTACATCCGGTTACAGTTGGTGCTTATCAAATGTTTTCTGCTATCAACCCGATGGATAAGGCGAGAATGGATGCACTCGATGCAAATGATCTGAAAAAGTATGCGGAAGTAACGAGCACCTGGTATTTTGAGATGAACTATATGACTTATTATAATGAGCATCTGTCCTATAATGACCGTTATTATGTGGAAGACAGGGAATTTGCATATGCTGAAGGTTTTGTAAATGCAATGGATCAACATTACCGGTATGGTGCTTATAAAGAGGCGGATTACGAGTTGTCGATTGGTGTGTTTGAACAGCGAACAGCATTGCAAACGCTTGAGCGACTTCTGAAAGGCCGGCTTCCTTTAATATTAATTATTTGTTCCTTATTATTGGCAATCGATATTGTGACGAAGGATCGTCGTCACCCGTCTGTGCTGAAAGGCTTTCCCATTGCCGACTGGAAGAAGCTGCTCGTGAAAATATGTGTTGCTTTTATCGGCAGTATCACTTTATTTGTCCCTTTATTTATTGGTTTTATGGTGATCGGAGTTCAATCAGGTTTCGGGCAACTTAAACTGCCATCACCTGAATATGCAGCTTTAGCTGTTTTCATACCATTGGAGAATAATAGTTTAGCTGATATGCTGACATTGGGCATGTTTTTGGGCAGGTCTTTATCATTGCTCATTTTGTGGTTCATTGTCATTATCAATGTTGTTATTTTAAGCAGTGTATTGTTCCGACAAGAAATGGTGAACTTGGCGGCCGGATTATTAGTCATTTTTGGCGAAAAGTTTTATATAAGCCGCGGTATCGGATATTTTTGGGAAGTGGAAAAAGTACCTACAACGTATATCCATGTCGGAAAAGTTGTGTCTAGTTATCAGAACTATTATTTAGGAAGTGATAACGTAGATTATCAATACGGCCTGCTATTATTGACAATGTGCGCGGTCGTCCTGTTGGTAATTACGTTGCTCATTTCACTTAATAAACGTTTCAAGCTTGTAAAATAGGGGGGATAACGAATGATCGCTATTGAAAATATAACGGTTCAGTTTGCTGATAAAAAAGTGCTCAACGATATTTCGATTAAATTTGAACAAGGCGAAATGATCGGGCTAGTGGCACCGAACGGAACCGGAAAGTCCACTTTGATGAATGTCATTATGAACTATCTGCAGCCAACAAGCGGGAAAGTATCATTTAACGGTAATCTCAGCTATTCGAGTAAATCCAATGAAGTGAAAATTCACGAGTTTGTGTCGATGATGCCGGATCAAAGTGATCTATATAACCATTTAAGCGGCCGTGCCCATTTAAAAATGTTCGCAACGATGTGGAAGTCCGATCCGAAACTGATCGATGAAACAATTGAAGCACTGAATATGGGCCATTATGTAAATAAAAAAACTGGTACTTATTCACTAGGCATGCGTCAGCGTCTCTGTTTTGCCATGCAAATAGTTGCGAATACAGACATTATGATGATGGACGAAGTAATGAACGGGCTCGACCCGAATAATATTGAAATCATTTCGAAGATTTTGATGAAGAAAAAAGCCGAGGGGAAAATGATCATAATCGCCTCGCATTTACTCGATAATCTGGAAAAGTATGCCGATCGGATTTTCCTGTTCAATGGAGGCAAACTGGTCGATACAAATGAAATTATTGAAGGGTTCAGCCAGGCGAAAATCAAAACAGTACGGGTAAAAAATATGGCGGAATCCGTCAAAGCGCTGCTAAAGGAGAAATATCCGCTAATTGAGCAGCAAACGCTCGTGACGGATATGACACTGCTGCATCTCCCTAGTTCGGAACCAGTGCTGTTAAGCGAGCTAACTGAATTTTTGGTGGATAACATTGTAATGGATTTTGCATTTGGTAAAGTGACATTGAATGATTTATATGCCCTTTACTATCATGAAGTTGTATAGAAA